>ONVK01000012.1 GCA_900321255.1 uncultured Lentisphaerota bacterium
GTGAGCTTGCCGTTGAGCGCCGGGAGAACCTTGCCGACGGCCTTCGCCGCGCCCGTCGAGGACGGGATCATGTTCTCGAGGATGCCGCGGCCGCCGCGCCAGTCCTTCTTGGACGGGCCGTCGACGGTCTTCTGCGTCGCGGTGGCGGCGTGGATCGTCGTCATGAGGCCGCGCTTGATGCCGAAGGTGTCGTTGAGGACCTTGGAGATCGGCGCGAGGCAGTTCGTCGTGCAGGAGGCGTTGGAGATGATGTCCTGGCCGGCGTACGTCTTGTCGTTGACGCCGTAGACGAACATCGGGGTCGCGTCCTTGGAGGGGGCGGACATGATGACCTTCTTGGCGCCGGCGGTGATGTGCGCGCGGGCCTTCTCGTCCGTGAGGAAGAGGCCGGTGGACTCGACGACGACTTCAGCGCCGACTTCGTTCCACTTGAGGGCCGCGGGGTCCTTCTCGGCGGTGAGGCGGATCGCCTTGCCGTCGACGGTCATCGTCGTGCCGTCGACCTTGATGTCGTGGTCGAACTTGCCGTGGACCGAGTCGTACTTGAGCATGTACGCGAGGTAGTCGGGGTCGAGGAGGTCGTTGATGCCGACGATCTCGATGTCCTTCGCGAAGTTCTCGACCGCCGCGCGGAACACCATGCGTCCGATGCGGCCGAATCCGTTGATGCCAACTTTGATTGCCATTTTTTTGTTTCCTTTTGTTTGGTTTAGTTGATCTTCGTTGTTAAGAATGCCACGTCAGCCCATAGCGCGCCGAGCCGTCAGGCGAGGCTCGCGACGGGCCGACGCCCCACTTCACGCCTTGACGACCTTGCCCGCCTTGATGCAGCGGGCGCAGACTGTCATGCGCTTCGTGTTGCCCTTGCCGTCCGTCGCGCGGACGGTCTGGAGGTTCGGAAGGAAGCGGCGCTTCGTGATGCCGGTCGTGTGGAGACCGATGCCGCCCTTGTACTTAGGCGAACCCTTGCGGACGACGACATTGCCGACCGAAGGCCCCTTGCCGCAGATTTCACAGACTCTTGACATTTTCGTGTTCCTTTCGTCTGGGGGTTAGTTGGACTCGCCGGGCTGCCACTCGACGTTGGCGAAGGCGTTGTCGAACGCGGCGGAAAGACCGCCGAGCGACTCGCTGCCGGCCGTCTTGGTGGAGCCGGTCGCGGGAGTCTCGCCCGCGGCCTCCGCCTCGAGGGCCTTGACTTCGTCCTCGGTCATCGACATCGCGCGGATGGAGAGCCCGATGCGGCGCTCTGCGCGGTCGACCTTGACAACCCTGGCCTCGACCTCCTGGCCGACGTCGAGAGCGTCCTTGACCTTCTCGACGCGCTGGTCGGAGATCTGGGAGATGTGGACGAGACCGTCAACGCCGTCCTCGAGCTCGACGAACGCGCCGAACGAGGCGACCTTGGAGACCTTGCCCTTGACGACCATGCCGACCGGGTACTTGGTGGCGATTTCCGTCCACGGATCGGTCTGGGCCTGCTTGAGGCCGAGGGAGATGCGCTGCTCCTTCGGGTTGACGTCGAGAACGACCGCCTCGACTTCCTGGCCCTTCTGGAGGCACTCCGACGGATGGTTGATCTTCCTCGTCCAGCTCATGTCGCTGACGTGGATCATGCCGTCGATGCCCTCCTCGAGCTCGACGAACGCGCCGTAGGCCGTGAAGTTGCGGACCTTGCCCTTGACCTTCGAGCCGACCGGGAAGCGGTCCTGGACCGTATCCCAGGGGTTGTCCTGCGTCTGGCGGATGCCGAGGGCGATCTTCTGGTTCTCGACGTCGATCGAGAGAACGACAACCTGGACCTCGTCGCCGACGGAGAGCATGTCGCTCGCGCGGGCGACGCGCTTCGTCCAGCTGAACTCGGAGATGTGGACGAGACCCTCGATGCCGGGGGCGATCTCGACGAACGCGCCGTAGGCGGCGAGGTTGACGACCTTGCCCATGACGCGCGCTCCGACCGGGAACTGGTCCTGGATCGCGTCCCACGGATTGGGCATCGTCTGCTTGAGGCCGAGCGACACGCGCTCGCGCTCGCGGTCCACGTCGAGGACCATGACGTCGAGCTCCTGGCCGACCTTGATGAGCTCGCTCGGGTGCTTGATGCGGGCCCAGCTCATGTCGGTGATGTGGAGGAGGCCGTCGATGGCGTCCTCGATCGAGACGAACGCGCCGAAGTCGGTGATGTTCTTCACGCGGCCCTTGCGGATCTCGCCCTTCTGGAGCGAGGCGAGGAGCTCGGCCTTCTTCTCGGCCTGCACGCCCTCGATGAGCTCGCGGCGCGAGACGATGAGGTTGCGGCGCTCGTTGGAAATCTTGATGACCTTGAAGTCGTAGGTCTGCCCGACGTAGGGCTCGAGGTCTTTGACCGGGGTGACTTCGATCTGGCTGCCGGGGAGGAACGCCTCCACGTCGTCGATCTGGACGAGGAGACCGCCGCGGACGGCGCTCTTGATCGTGCCCGTGACGACGCATCCCTCGACATAGCGCTCGAGGATCTTCTCCCAGCGGATCTTCTCGTCAGCGGCGCGCTTGGAGAGGACGACCATGCCGGTCTTGTCGTTCTCGAGCTCGCGGAGCATGACCGTGACCTTGTCGCCGGGCTTGACTTCGGCGCCTTCGCCGAATTCGGAGATGTCGATCGAACCCTCGGACTTGTAGCCGATGTCGATAAAGACGTCGTCGCCCTTGATTGCGCTTACGGTGCCTTCAACGAGGCTGCCGTTCTTGAACTTCGACTCCTGCCCTGCCTGGGCGAGAAGCTCCGCCATCGCGGCGGACTTTTCTCCCTTGGGAGTCGGCTTTCTGATTGCCATTTGTGCTTTTCTTTAGTTTGTTCGTGTGCGCGGTTTTCAGCCGCGTCCGCCCCGTTTTTGGGCGCGGAGCCATATAGTATATCAAAAATGCCCGTCGGAATGCAATCAGGGGGAGAAAAGATGTCGGAGGAAGGAGCCCGGCCGGTCACTCGTCGGCGGCAACCGGGCGGCGCAGGCGCTTCACCTCCGAATGCGCATGCTTGTCGGCAAGCATCTTCTGCTTCTGGCGGCGGCTGCGGCGGCGCTTCTGGCGGCGGATCTTCTCCGCCGCCTGCCGAGCGGCGGACTTGCGGCCGCGCTCTCGCTCGAGGATGAGCTCCGCGAGCATGCGCCGGGCGAGCCAGCGGTTGGTCTCGCGGCTCCTCGTCTCGCCGCAGCGCACGGAAATCGCGCTCGGCTCATGCGAGAGCCGCACTACGTTCGACGTCTTGTTCGTCTTCTGCCCTCCCGGGCCCCCGCCGAGGATGAAGCTCTCGTCGAGATCCTCCTCGAAGACCGACGCCTCCTCCATGAGGGCGCGTATCTGCGCGATCGTCTCGGGCGAAATCACTCGCCGCCCCCGTTCTCCAGCATCCGCGCCTTGCGCTTGGCGCGCCACGCGCGGGAGCGGACCACCACGCGCTTCACGGCGAAGTAGGCGATGGGCGTGAGGACTATCGCCAGGAGAAAGCCCCCGAGGAAGAACGAGGCCATCACCTCCGCACCGAGCCTCCTCACCGCCGCCCATGTCCACTCGGTGTTGGCGAGCTTCGAATAGGTGAGGGAGCCGCCGAACAGCAGCCTGTTCACGACGAACGTCTGCGCAGGGTATATGAAGAATATCGAGACGGGATTCGTGATGAAGGTGCCGAGCGTCGCGCCTATCTTGCTGACGCGCATCATCATCGCGAGCGGAATCGAGATTATGAGCTGAAGGCCGAAGGGAACGGCGCAGCCGACGAAGACGCCAAGCGCCCACCCGGCGGCGATGTCCTCCGGCGGAAGAGGGTCGTGGACCATCTTCTCCCTGAGTCGCCGGAAATAGGCGCGCACGTCCATCGTCAGACCGTGTGCACGAAGAGCCCCGAACGGAGTTTCGGCTCGAACCAGGTGGACTTCGGGGGCATTATCGCCCCAGCGTCCGCTATCGCCATCATCTCCTCGACGGTGACGGGCTCCATCGCGAACGCGACGGCGTTTTCGCCCGAGTCGACCTTCGCGGCAAGCGCCGCGTCGCCGCGTATCCCGCCCATGAAGGAAATCCTCTTGTCTGTTCGCGGGTCGCCGATTCCGAGAACCGGCGCGAGCAGATTGTCCTGCAGATAGCTCACGTCGAGCGACGAGACGACGTCGGCCCCGGCGGGGACGTCCCACGAAAGATCGAACCACTTCCCGCGGAAGTACATGCGGCAGTTGCGCGACCCCCTCTGCCCGATCGCGAAGTTCTCGCTGACGCGCGACATGAACTCGTAGTCGGAAAGGCCGTTTAGATCCGCGACAAGCCGGTTGTACGCGAGGATCTTGAGCTGGCTGGCGGGGAAAGCGACGGCGAGGAAATACCTGCTCTCGCCCTCGAAGCCGCGCTCCTTCGCGTAGCGCGACGCCGCCGCGCTGCGGTGGTGGCCGTCGGCGATGTAGGCGACGGGGATGCGCGCGAAGAGCTCCTGCAGCTCGTCGGCCATGCAGGACGAGGCCGGTGCGATCTCCCAGACCGTGTGGCCTATGCCGTCGTCCGCGACGAAGTCGTAGAGAGGCTCGTTCCTGCATGCGGCGGCGACGATCTCGTCTATGGCCCTGTCGTCGCGGTAGGTGAGGAACGCCGGGCCCGTGTGCGCCTGCAGCGTCTCGATGTGGCGCGTGCGGTCGTCCTCCTTGTCCTTCCTCGTCTTCTCGTGCTGCTTGAGGACGCCGGCGAGGTAGTCCTGGGTGTCGAAGGTGGCGACGATGCCCGTCTGGCTGTGAGAGCCCATCGTCTGGCGGTAGGCGTAGAACTTCGGCTCCGCGTCGCGCACGAGAGTGCCGTCCGCGACGAGCGCGTCAAGCGCCTTCTTCGCCTGGGCGTACGCCTCGGGCGAGGAGCAGTCGGTCCCGTCCGGAAGGTCTATCTCGGGGCGGGAGACGTGGAGAAAGCTCTTGGGGTTGCCGGCGGCGAGGGCCTTGGCCTCTGCCGTGTCGACCACATCATAAGGAACGGACGCGACAAGCGCCGCGTCCCCCCGGTTCGGCCTCACGGCCGCGAATGGATGTATGTTCATCTTTTCTCAGAAGCCGACGTTGAGGATCGGCATGAACTGGAACTCCGCGTCGCGGATTATGTTGACAAGCCCGAGCTGGAAGCCGTACATCGTCTCGCTGCGGTTGATGAGGCCGATCTGCAGGCCCTGCGAGTCGCCGGAGACGTTGATCAGTCCGAACTGCACGCCGCGGTGGCTCATCGACTCGTTCCAGAGGCCGACCTGGATGCCGAAGAGGTCGCCGCGCGCGACGGAGTTGTAGCAGCCGACCTGGATGCCGGCGCAGGAATCCCTGACGTCGTTCCTGAGCACGTTGAGCTGCACGCCCTCGAAATACTCGGAACGGCCCCAGAGGCCCACGTCGAACCCGGTGACGTTCTCCTGCTTGGTGGAGCAGGGCACGGTTATGCGGAGCCCGACAAGGTCGGGGGTCTCGGGGAAGTCCCATATCGCGATGAAGGCGGGCCACAGCGCGACGTTCTTGCGCGGTGCGTCAACCTTTACTTCGAGGCCGCCGTTGTCGTCAGTGGCGAGATCTTCAGCTACGTCCTCGACCGTAACCACTTCAGGCTCCGCGGGCGCGGCCCAGGAAGGAAGCGCGAAAGCGGCAAGCGCGGCGATTGCAATGAGTTTCTTCATATGTCACTCCTATTGGCTGTATTGCGGTTATTATAAACTATTCCCGTCGTCTTGGCAACCGTCATTCTACGACGACTTTGCGAATCACGACGGCCTCCTCTGGCACGTTCTCGTGGGGCCCCACCGATCTCGTGCGCGACTTTGCTATCGCGTCCACCACCTCCAGGCCGTCGGTTACGCGGCCGAAAACGGCGTAGCCGTAGCCCCGCGCCGTGGGAGCCGTGAAGTCGAGAAAGCCGTTGTCCACGAGATTGATGAAGAACTGGCTCGTCGCGGAGTTAGGGTCCATCGTGCGGGCCATCGCGATGGTGCCGCGCGCGTTCGAAAGCCCGTTCATCGATTCGATCATGATCGGCTTGCGAGTCTCCTTCTGGTTCATGTCGCGCGTGAAGCCGCCGCCCTGGATCATGAACCCGTCTATGACGCGGTGGAAGATCGTGCCGTCGTAGAAGCCGCTCTTCGCGTATTCCGCGAAGTTCGCGACCGTCGCCGGGGCCTTCTCGCCGTCAAGTTCGAGCGTTATCGTGCCCTTTGAAGTCTCAATGGTAGCTTTCATGGCGCAGATTATACCAAAGTTCCCCGTATCTCTTCAAATGCCTTCGACACCTTCAGGAGCTTCGTCTCCTCGAAAGCGCCGCATATGAACTGCACGCCGACAGGCATCTTCGTGTCGCGCGTGAAGCCCGCGGGAACCGACGACGCGCACACGCCCGCGAGCGCGGACGGAATCGTGAACAGGTCGTTCAGGTACATCGTGAGCGGGTCCTGAAGCTCCTTGAACTTGAACGCAGGCGTAGGAGCGCAGGGGGAGAGGAGCGCATCGCACTTCCCGAAGGCCTCGGCAAAGTCGCGCGTTATGAGCGTCCTGACCTTCTGCGCGCGCCCGTAGTAGGCGTCGTAGTACCCGCTTGAAAGGACGTAGGTCCCCATGATTATGCGGCGCTTGACCTCGGGACCGAAGCCCTCGGCGCGCGACTTCGTGTAGAGGGAAAACACGTCCTTCGACTCGGCGGAGCGGTGCCCGTAGCGGACGCCGTCGAACCTCGCGAGGTTCGCGCTCGCCTCGGCGGGCGCTATGATGTAGTAGACGGCCATCGCGTACTCGGTGTGCGGGAGCGACACCTCGACGAGCTCCGCGCCGGACTGCTCGCACTTCGCGAGCGCCTCCTCGGTGATGCGCTTCACCTCGGGATCCATGCCCTTGACGTCGAAATACTCCTTCGCGACGCCGATGCGAACGCCCTTCATGGACGCGCCCTCGATCGCCGCCGCATAGTCCGGGACCGGCTCCCTCGGCGTCGTGCCGTCCATCTCGTCGTGCCCCGCGAGCGCGCCCAGGAGAATCGCCGCGTCCTCCACCGACTTCGTCATCGGCCCGACCTGGTCGAGCGAGCTCGCGAAGGCGGTGACCCCGTAGCGGCTCACGCGGCCGTACGACGGCTTCACGCCTACGCAGTTGCAGAAGCTCGCCGGCTGGCGTATCGACCCGCCGGTGTCCGTTCCGAGGGCCGCGATGCAGAGGTTGCCGCCGACCGCCGCCGCGCTGCCGCCGGAGCTGCCGCCGGGAACGCGCGAGAGGTCGTAGGGGTTGCGCGTCACGCCAAGCCCTGAGTTCTCCGTCGACGAACCCATCGCGAACTCGTCCATGTTGACGCGCCCCGCGGGGATGAAGCCGTGCGACTTCATGTTCCTGATCACCGTTGCGTCGTACGGCGAGACATAGCCCTTCAATATCTTCGACGCGCACGTGCACGGCTGCCCCGCGACGTTGATGAGGTCCTTGACCGCGATCGGCACTGCCTTCGGGTTCGCGCGTGCGAGCTCAAGCGCCTGCTCCTCGTCGAAGGTGAGGTAGGCGCCGATCTCCGCGTTCTTCGCATGGCAGCGGTCGATGACCGCCTGCGTCAGCTCGACGGAGGAGAACTCGCCCTTCGCGATCCCCTCCCGCGCCGCCTTGATTCCAAGTTCAAAGAGTTCCATACGTCAGCTCTCCGCCCCTTCTACGATCTTCGGAAGCAGGAATTCGTCGCCCACGCGCTCGGGCGCGTTGGCAAGGGCCGCTTCGCGGTCCAGCGACGGCCTCACGACGTCCTCGCGGAACGCGTTGACGAGCGTGCGCCCGTGCATCATCGGCTCGACGCCCTCGACGTCGACCTCCGAAATCTTCTCCACGTACTTCACGATGTTCTCGAGCTGCGGCTGGAACACCGTCTTCTCCTCGTCGGTGAGCTCGAGCCGCGCCAGCTCCGCTACATACGCAACGTCAATTTTCATTACTGACTCCTGACTTCTAACTCCTGACCCCTGACTCCTGACCCCTGACCCCTAACCCCTGACCCCTAACCCCTAACTTTTACCTAATCCACGTCGGGGTGATCCAGTTGCCGGCGGCGCGGAACAGCTGCCGCGGCTCGTCGCCGCCGTCTTCCTTCTCGACGGAGTCGACGACGAAAAGCGCCTTGTCGCGCCCGGCGACGAGATGGCGGCCGTCGCGCGACCACACGGGATGCTCCCAGCTGCCGGGCGAGGTCACGAGCTTCGCGGACTGTTCGCCGGCCTTCGGATCCATCACCGCGACCTGGGCAAGCCCGCCCCGCTTGGTGATGTAGGTGATGCGGCCGTCGGCGCCCCAGTCCGGGTCGACGTTCTGCGAACCCTTCGAGGTAAGGCGGCGCTTCGCCTTCGTCGCGACATCGACGACGTAGATCTGCGGGTGGCGCGTCTCGTCGGAGACATAGGCGATCTGCGTACCGTCGGGACTCCACGTCGGCTGCCCCTCGCTCGCCGTCCTGGTGTTGGTGAGCCGGGTGTAGCGCCCGCCGGAGAGGACGTAGAGCTCGGGATTGCCCTGGAACGACGCCGCGATCGCGACCTTGGTGCCGTCGGGCGAAATCGCCGCAGGAGACGAGATCCCCTTGAGGTTGAACGCGAGCTTGCGCTCTCCCGTCTCGACGTTGTGCTCGAAGATCTGCTGGCAGCCGTTCAGGTAGCCGATGTAGTATACGGTCTTGGCGTCCTTCCAGCGGGGACCGACCGCGGCCTTGCCGTCGCTCGTCAGCTGGCGGACGTCCTGGCCGTCGGGGTAGCACATGCAGAGCTCGGAAGACTGCGGGCTCTTGCGCGAGACGAACACAATGCGGTCGCAGGCAAAGCCCTTCTGCCCGTCCTCCGACATCGCGGCGCACATGGCGTCGCTCATGCGGCGCGCGGCCATCCTGATCGACTTGTCGTCGCCGGCGGGCGTCGGCGCTCCGACCGACCTGCCTGCGCCCGAAGCCGTGACGGTGCCGCCTATCGCGCCCGTCACCTTGATTGCGCCGCCGTTCTCGACCTGGAAGCATCCGGTGAGCTCGAGGTTGCGCCTGAGGGTCTTCGCATAGGTGTCGGATCCTGCGCCCGTCACGCTGATGGAGACCGTCTTCTTCTTGTGCAGCCCGACGCCGGTGACGTCGACTATGGTCGCGCAGTTCCCGGCGATCGCCGCCGCAACCGCACACGCAAAAACCAAGGTTTTATTTGTCATGTCTTTCCCCTTTCAACTTCTGCTTTAAACTTTGCTCTTCAAACTTTCGACTTTCAACTTTAAACTTTACGTCGTGTAATCCGCGTTGATGTGGACGTAGTCGAGCGAAAAGTCGCATGTGTAGATCGAGCTCTCGAATTTTCCGAGATGAAGGTCGACGGTCACGGTGAAGGCGTCCTTCTTCATGACCTTCGCGAGTTTCGCGAGCTGTCTTTCGTCGGCGATCCTGCCGCGGCGGAAAGCCCACTCCCGGTCGTAGAACACCTCCGCCTGCATGTCCGAGACCTCCGCGCCGGAGTACCCGACGGCCGCGAGAACGCGGCCCCAGTTGGGGTCCTTCCCGAACCAGCTCGTCTTCGCGAGCGGGCTCTTCGCGACGGCCCTCGCGGCGCGTTCGGCGTCCCTCTCGCTCTTCGCGCCCTTCACGGTCACCGTCACGAACTTCGTCGCCCCCTCGCCGTCCGTCGCCATCTGCTTCGCGAGCGACACGCACACCGCCTCGAGCGCCTCGAGGAACGCGTCGAAGTCCTTTCCCGGCTTGTCGACTTCGCGGTTTCCGGCCTTGCCCGACGCGAGGAGGAACACGGAGTCGTTCGTCGACTCGTCTCCGTCCACGACGAGGCGGTTGAAGCTCTTCCCGACGGCGAGCTGCAGCGCGCGCTTCAGCATCCGCGGCGAAACCGCCGCGTCCGTAGTCACGAAGCCGAGCATCGTCGCCATGTTGGGCTCGATCATCCCCGAGCCCTTGGACATCCCGCCGACCGTCACCTTCCTGCCGCCGACCACAGTCGCGACGCAGGCCTGCTTTGGACGGGTGTCGGTCGTCATGATCGCCTTCGTCGCCTCGAGCCCGTGCGCCGCCGTGCGCCCGAGCGCGCCCTTTGCGAGCTTCATCCCCGCGAGAAGACGGTCCATGGGAAGACGCCGGCCGATGACGCCGGTCGACGCGACGAGAACGTGGTGCGGATCGATCCCGAGCTCACCGGCCGTGACGAGCGCCGAGAGGCGCGCGTCCGCGAGACCTCCCTCGCCCGTGCACGCGTTGGCGCAGCCCGAGTTCGCGAGAATCGCCTGGATGCGCCCGCCCTTGATCACCGAGCGGTCGTACACGACGGGCGCCGCAGCGACCTTGTTGGTGGTGAAAAGCGCGGCTGCGGCGCACGGCTCGTCGGCGACTATCATCGCGACGTCGTTGCGTCCCCTGTACTTCACTTCCGCCGCGACTCCCGCCGCGCGAAACCCCTTCGCGGAGCAGACTCCGCCCTTGATTTTCCTGCAGGCTGCCATTTGCGGATATTATACCATATTTGGCGGCAGGCGAAGGTCTGATCTTCGGCATCCCGCAAATATGGTATAATCTAGGGGCTATGAAAAAGATGAATATGGTCATCGCCCAGTCGGGCGGCCCCTCAATGGTAATCAACCAGTCGCTCGTCGGCGCAGTGCTCGAGGCCCGCAAGTCGCCGAAGATCGGCAGAATACTCGGCGCGCGCCACGGCATACTCGGGATCCTCGGAAACGACTACATCGACCTCAGGAAACCGTCCGCGAAAAAGCTCGAGGCCATCGCCGAAACCCCGTCGTCCGCGCTCGGCAGCTGCCGCAGGAAGCCGGACGCCGCGGACTGCCGCGCCATCTTCGAGGCGTTCAGGAAGCTGAACGTCGGCTACTTCTTCTACATCGGCGGCAACGACTCCGCGGACGCCGCGCGCATCGTCGCGGAAGAGGCCGAGAAAGAGGGATATCCTCTCGTCGTCTACCACATCCCGAAGACGATCGACAACGATCTGCGCTCCTGCGACCACACGCCCGGCTTCGGGTCGGCGGCAAGGTTCGTCGCGAGCGCGATCCGCGGCGACGATCTGGACAACAGGGCGCTTGGCGGCGTGAAGATCGACATAATCATGGGCCGCGACGCGGGCTTTCTCACCGCCGCGTCTGCGCTCGCCCGAGTGAGGCCAGACGACGGCCCGCACCTCATCTACCTTCCCGAGGTTCCGTTCTCCGAGGCGAAGTTCATAAAGGACGTGAAATCCGCGCTCGGGAAGTTCGGCCGCTGCGTCTGCGCCGTTTCCGAGGGCATCCGCGGCAGGGACGGCGTTCCCATGGGCGCGAAGCTCGGCTCCGGGGAAAAAGACAGCCACGGAAACGTGCAGATGTCCGGCACGGGGGCGCTCGGCGATGCGCTCGCCCGCGTCCTCAAGGAAAAGGCGAAGGTAAAGCGCGTGCGCGCCGACACCTTCGGGTACCTCCAGCGCTCGTTCCCGGGAATCGCCTCGAAGGTCGACCAGGCCGAGGCGCGCGCGGCAGGATCGGCGGCGGTCAAGGCCGCGCTCAAGGGCGACCTCACGAAGGGAACGATCGCCATCGTCCGCGAGGAGTCGAAGAGATACCGCGTGGCGTTCGCCCCTGTTCCGATCAGGAACGCCGCGAAATACACGCGTTCGGTGCCGAAGGAATACATCGCAAGAAACGGACACGACGTGACGGAGGCGTTTCTCTCATACGCCCGCCCGATCGTCGGCGATCTGCCGCGCTGCGAGACGTTCTGACGGGCGCCGCCTGCATCCCCTCAGTAGAACACCTTCCAGAGGAAGAGTCCGCGCGCGGGCGCGGTCTCTACGCGGGCGGTGCGCGGCAAATGCGCCGCGAGGAGCTCCTTCACCGCCTCGGGGCGCTCGTTGCCCTTCCCGACTGAGATGAGGAAGCCGACCATGGACCTCACCTGCTTGTAGAGAAAGCCGTCGCCGCGCACGATAAAGGTGTAGCGCGGCCCTGACTTCTTGACCTCGAACGAGAATATGCTGCGCACAGTCGAGTCGAGGACGCGGTCGGGATTCGCAGCGAACGATGCGAAGTCGTGCTTCCCCACGAAATACGCCGCCGCCTTCTGCATCGCGGCGAGGTCGAGCGGACGGTGGCAGAAGGTCCAGTAGGGCGCGAGGTGCGGAGGCATGATGTCCGCCTGGTACAGCTGGTAGCGGTACTCCTTCCCCTTCGCGGAAAGACGCGCGTCGAAATCCTCCTTCGCATACGACGCCTTGAGGATGCGGATTGCGTCGGGAAGACGCGCGTTCATCGCCCGCACGAGGTTCTTCGCTGGAATCGGCTTCGCGAGGTGGAAGTGCCCGACGAACCCCTTCGCATGCACCCCCGCGTCCGTTCGGGACGAACCAAACACCCTTACCGGCGCGCCGTCGAGCGACGCCAGGACATCCTCGACTACCTGCTGGATGCCGACGGCGTTCTCCTGGTACTGCCATCCGGAGTACGCCGTGCCGTCGTACGCGATCACGACGCGATAACGCCTCGCGCGAGGCGCACCTTCTGCGCCACCCGTCATTGTCACGCCGTTGTTTATCGTGTTGCGGGCCATATTTTACATATCTTCAAGTGACAAGGATTTGAAGGTAATCGCATAGTCTTTAAACTGCCCCGTGGCGCGCATGAAGGCCGACGCCTTTTCTCGCAGGGTGTTCATGGAAATGCGTCCGCCGTCGCGCTTCACTTCAGCAAAGACCGCTTTGCGCGATATCTCGTCTTCCGCCACGAGGTCTATTTCGCACTCGCCTTTTCTATCCCACCAGGACCCGATACGCGTCCACTTCCTCTGCTCGGCGAATTTCTGACGGAAATAGCGCTCGAGCATCTGGCCGGAGAAGACGTTCCAGTCGCGCTTGACCAGTTCCTTGAGCCTGTTGTGCGATCCTATCTCAAGCATGTAGCTGTACCGGGCGATAAAACGGAACCAGAAGAGGAAGAAGTTGTCGTTCAGACGGTAGCGCACATTCTTTGCAAGCGGCTTCGCGAACAGCGGATGGTTGCGTGCAAGAAGTCCGTACTGATCCGAAAGGTTGCGGAGATATCCACCAGACTCTCCTCCGCCGATGGCGCTTTCTATTTCCGCCCGCGCCGTTTTCCCCGACGCCACAGCCGAGAGAATCGTGAAGTAGGTTCCGTAGTCCTTGCCGAATTCATCGCTCAGACAGATACGTCCCTCCTCCAAAAAGGTGGACTCCTCCCGAAACACGACCTCCAGCATGGAATCCCTGTCGAATGCCCCACCATCCATCAGGAGTTCCACATATTTCGCGACCCCTCCAGTAATGGAGTATAAGGCAAGAAGCGCCTCGCTGTCCGCCGACCGGTCGTGGCCACGCAGAATTTCCTTCAGAACATCCGTGGTGAACGGAGAAATCTTCAGGAAATCAGTCTGCCGTCCGTAGAGAGGTTCGTGTTCATCGCGAAAGATTTTGTTCATCAGGCGGTTGACGCTTCCGCTGACGACAAGATTTAGCTTCATGTCGCCATTCAACATGTCCCAGTCCCTCTGAAGGGAACTGTACGCGCCGGGGTCCACGCGGCTCAGCTCCTGAAATTCGTCGATGACAAGCGTGATCGGACGATCCTTTGACAGGCGCATGACGAAAGACACGACATCGGAGACCCTGGAAAATGCACCGGGGATGGGGACATTCAGCTTCTCCTCGATTTCGCGCACAAAGTTCTCGCAAAGTTCCGCCTCGCTTCGCCTTGCGACAAAGAAGTAGAGATATCCCGTCCGGCCAAAGGCATGCTTCAGCAGCTCGGTCTTGCCGACTCGCCGCCTGCCTGTCATGACGGTGAACCGCGCCGACTTCAGGGACTCGCCCTGAATCCTCCGCAAGGTCTCCAGCTCATTTTTTCTGTCGTAGAATTTCATACATCCATCGCAACAGCCATTACCGTAACAGCCATTACGGTAATGAATTTTATCATATTATCCTCCCCACTGTCCAGTGGGGCATTAACCAGGAGTTAAGTGAAACACGCGGAACGTTTCCGCAAGTTGCCAATCAAGGAAGGTAGAGGCCTTTGCATTGGTCTGGCTCGGAATGCCATAACCAAATCCTTTCTCACCGATAGCAACAACCGTGAAACCCGCCCTCAACGATTCACAATCCAGACAAGCCCTGCCCGATCCCCATCAAAACGCCGGAAAGCGCCTGCCCCGCAGTATCAGAATTGCTTGCGCACCCTGCACAGGCAAGCAAAATAGCGACACGAATAAAACTAATCACTCGAGTCTTCATTGTTGTTCCTTTCATTTTGATTTTTTTGAATTGCTCAAGTTCCTCCCATTTGAAGGATATAGACGACGCGCCATGACACCCAGGAAGAACCGTGTACGGGTCCCAAGTCCATTTTACGCCATCTTTGTCTACCAACCGACATAAGTCTCGGCACTAGGAATCTACCCCTCAAAATTTCATCTTTGCCCACTGATCTCCATGTCAAAGTTTTTGTAAGCGATAAACCGAGTTATTATTCTTTCCGTCGACCCATATCTCGAACTCCAATAACTCAAACCTCCACTCGCCCGAAGAGGCATTGCATCCCTTTGACGAGAAGTTCAATTCGAGTTCAAAGCCATTTCTTCCTGCCGTACACATTGATTCTAGTACGGCCAAGTCGAACTGCCCCCAGCTAGCAGTAGAATCATTTTTTGTCTTATCAAATAAACTGCTACAGCCATAACCATCTTTAATTGTGCCAGATATCTTTATGTCATGGCGACCAGATGAGCGGAATAGGTAGTTACCTCTCCTTTTCGATAGTCGAATCTCAACGCGATGCTGCCCCGACACTGGGAAGTCTAACGCAATCGGGAATACTCTTCGTCCGTTTTTAATGTCATTGCCCCAGTTTAGAGTGTCGCGAACATATCCCACGCGATAAATTCTTCCCTCTGAAAACATGGAACTTGTTTTAGTCTCAATATCTCGCATCGAATCCTTCAGCCGAATCAAATCGCCTTTAATACTCGCATTAATGGCAAGATCGCTTGTTGCGCTCACTCCATTAGTACATGCAACACCGCGCGCACATGATTTCCCAATTCTTTTGATTGCATTATCAATTTCATCCAAAGTCTTTCGCAAATCTATCATAGTGGACTCATCATCAGCACGACAAGGCGCCAACTTTTCCTGGAGTGCCATAAGACGATTCTTTAATTCAACGGTTTCCAAGGACTGATTCTTGCGCATATTAGAGATATTCTCGGCAAGTTTCATCCAATCAGGAAGAGATTCTCTTACACGAGCAATTCCTACCGTAAATCTTTCCTGTAATCTTGAGCAATTATTAATCCACCTATCATTTGCCGCCATTAAAGCGTTAATATCATTAATTAGGATGCATATGTCCATAGCACGAGCAAGCTCTGTCCCTCTATGGCAAAGCGACTCAAGTTCTCTACTGGATAGACCAGAAGCGTTCGTCAATAAATTTGTCAGCGAGTCAATTTCTTCTCTGATGGCAACAATCCGCTGCATCTCATTGGTTATCTGAAATTGACTTCTTCTAAATTGCTCCACATAAGCGTTTCTGTCGGCATCGATTTGGGAACAAATACCTTGCATGGTCTCAATTGCGGTAGATTCAACATACGTTCCGTGCTGCTGATGAAGATCATTCAGTTCGCTTAAACCCTTATTCATAAATCCATCGCAATCCGATTCTAACTGATTTAACCGTGTCACAACATTCTCAAGTTTCGCCTCTATCTTATCCCATTCCGCCTCGACCTTATCGACCTTACCTTCAAGAATAGATCGAACTGCGGAGATTGAATTAGAGCCATCAAATGGCATCGCGGACAATTCCTCCACAATTCTTTTCATTCTACCTTCAAGATTATCCTGCTTAAGACAAGCGCTATATATTTCATTTGTCAATGACTGCAAATTCATAACGATATCCAAACGCTTTTTCCATCCCTCTCGAGCAAGACTAGAATTCCACGCGCCATCTATCCTTTCCGCCTCCGCGTCAATTTCAGGTTTATGCCACAAAACAGTCCACGGGGAACTAAACTCCTTAATCATCGCATCTCTAAAACGGTACAAGTCCTTCAATACTTCAGCCACATCGTCGCTTTCAGTCCTTATGGCGTTATCGGACATCCCTTCAACCAACTTCTCTCCATCTGCCACAAGGCTTGCAATCGTCTTTTGTCTTTGAGTAAATTCGCTGGCGGCTATGCTATATTCATTAGCTAATCGTTTAGCTTCCTGACGAGAATACTGTTGTCGAGTTTGCACAATAAAGTCAATATCAGACTCTGCGATTGTTGATTTCGTTAACTTTTCATTTACCTGGGCCACTAGATTAGTCCAATTTAAAGCCGTTGCGTTAAAGGCACTCGGAACTATATCATTAAGCCTTGCGATGCGCAACTCTGTTTGCGTCAAGATGCGCAAAACATACTCCAAGTTTCCATCCCTAAAACGACACAGCGCATTCCTTCCAATCCCTAACGCCGTCAATATTATTGTTAGAGTCGCGCTAAGAACTATCATGCGACGACGTCTAACATCATCAATCAATCTACGATTCATTTCGCCTCCTCGAATATGATTTCTTTCGCGGATGGCTCAATCTTAACTCCTTCTTTGTCTTTGGAGTTATCCGTATCGCCATTCGCAACTTGATCACGAACGGCAATGCTCGATTCCTTGGCCAAATCTGGATTCTTTTTCTCTTTACCATTTTCTAATGAAGGCTTTACGTCCTCAAGCACACTCCATCCTCTTCGCTCCACTTTTATGCGGGGCTGATTGTCATTAAATATCCATCTTCTCGCGCCCCAAATTACACAACCAATCAGGATCGCCGTAATAAACCCGGAAAACCAACATCTGGCTTTCGTCGCATCAATGATCTCTTTAAGTTCGACATTCCATTTCACTTTTTCACCAGAAATTTTATCTTTTAGGATAATCTGACTCTGTTCTTGCTGCACTTTAAATACTGCGTCAAGAACTTGCTCACCAGAGAGACCATATTTGTCGAAAAGAAAAATTATCTGATGAATCTTTTTGGATGGCATACTTTTGAACAAACTTTGAATACGGCCCAAGACATCTCTTTCGATTTGATCGGCACTCACCCCTCTCGATGGATTGAACTTAGAAAGAAATGTCGTTAGATTGTTGATGATTTTTATGTGGCCTATGTCGTCAGAAGATTTTAGTTTTCCCAACTCTTCACCATATTCCATTTCTGTTATAACTTTTGACATTCCATCAAGGCTGTCTCCAACCTCGTCATATAGTTCTTTAATCTTTTTGATATCATTTTGCCCAAATTCACGCTCACCATTCTTTAGTGTTTTAAACAGTTCGACTCGTTCATAAAAGGGATTACTATTTATTCCTTCAAGACTCCTACATTCTGGCTTGACCTGCAAGGAAAGATATACATTGGCAAGTTTTACAAGAAGCTTTTTCTGTTTCGCATATTCGTAAAGGTCTCGGAGCAACCACTCTCGTGCATCTATTGATAAGCACTTAAGGGCATCAATCAATAAACCGGTCGCGTCAGCTGAAATCATTGAATCAAAGCACAGATACAAATCCGACGCAATTATTTTTAAGTCATATCGCGCAATGCATTGTAACTTAAATAAAAGGCTTTTGTTTTCTCCTGTCATGTAACCCGAACATCGCGATAAAGCCTCCTCAATGTAAGGGATTATCTGTTTATATTTTTTGATGAAATCTCCTGTCCCCCTAAGCAAGTCCACCGATTCTGGGCCACAAGCAAGCATTCGCCAGCAGTCTACTAACTTATCAAAGTCACTTGCATCTAAGCCTTCTCCGCATCCATCAAGGAATTTTTTAAATGCCCTTATGTCATCTTCAGTTTGAAATTTCAACGCTTGCGCATTAGGTTGTTCAAATAATCCAGTATCATTATCCGACATTGTATTTTTCCGCAAAGTTCCGTAGAATGCAAACTGGCGAAAATCTGGCAGCTGTTTTAAAGCCGACTCTCCGAAACTTGTCGCAAACCATAGATGTCGTCTGTGTTTCACTGGACATAAATGCAAAGCCAACGCCATGACATCAAGCGACACACCCTTTGAACTGTCAAATACAAGAGCAGGAGCACCTGTCTTATAGGCAATCAGCATTTCAACAATTGCTCCGATTTTAAGTATCGTCGGTTTGCCAGTTCGCTTCAAAACAGCCTCGAAGCTGTAATTCGCATTGCATCTTGGCTTAACTTTATCATTACCAAAAACATCATATTGGTCTAGCGGCGGCGGGCTTGTGTAAGGAATTTCATGTGCATATATCTGCAGCGCCTTTTTTTGCAACGCATCAGGAACAGCCGTTTGTAAATCCACCGATTGATAATAGCAGATTGGATTGAAATCCCTGCTGCACAAGGCCTTTTCGTCTGCCAACAGAACGTGGGCGAAGAAGTCACCAGGGCGCTCTTCACCCCACCACCTCTTGCCAACAAAGGCTGTCTGCGACATCACCACACCGGCTCCATTTAATCCTGCGTGATAAACGAACTGCACCGGGTGTGTGCCACCCTCATTAGCAGTGTCGATTTCGACTTCATACTTGAATGATTGATAAAGTGCTTTTGCACAATTATCATTCAATGACTGCGTCTTCTGAAAGACCATCCAACCAACCCCACCCGCACCCCAGGGGGTTGCCGTATAAGTAAATTGGTCAATCATTTCACACCGCCTCCCCTATTTTTTTGCGATAATGTTTGAAAAAATCGATTTTATCCTTTGGGCGAAGCCCCCATCGGAAGACCGGCTCCAGACACCTCCAAACAAACCATGCTGCCAGAGTATCCAGAGAAGAGGGTCGAGAATAAAGCGTGGTTGCGGATAGGTGTCCTTAATTTTCTTTGCACCCGAATCTTGAACGACGCCCCCTGTCTTTGAGTCTTTAACGAACGGCTCAAAGCCGAGTGCGCTAACAGGGAACAACATCGAATATGAAAATTTATCTATTAAAGAAACGAGCTGCCTCCCTCTCGCATTTTCAATAGAACTTTCCCCCGGACAGATTAATTCGCGTAATCTGTCAGCCCTCCTCTGAATGTCCATAAGTGCGACCTTCCCCTCAATACTAACATCCGTTCCACATATTCCATCAACAGAACTTCCGGCAAAAATGTCGTTAAAATCCATTCTAACATCTAATTTGGTGACGCAGAATGCCAATGGGACCTTTTTCTTGAATCTACGGATTGACGCAATATCCGTAATTTTCGTTATCGTTTTTTCTATGTCTTTTATTCCCCGCTCTGAGTTTGATTCAGTTACAAAGATTCGCCCACATATGATTTTAGCAGAACAATAATTCCTTTCCTCCTCCTTGAGCCCTCCTAGTTCGGAATGCTCCCCTGCGGTATCGGTTATTGAAATCAATATCTTATGCGCACTCAGCGGATAAGGTTCCTCAAATAAGTGATCAAGTCCGCGTCGATACGTAGCACTTATCAATAAAGGTGGATGCTCATCATCTTTTTTTGTTGATTCCAAAGTCCAATGATCTTCATATAACCTTTTCTCATTTAATCTGAACGGGTTTCCCCCATCTGGTGATTCTATGGAAGCTGCTTGATTGAATTTGTAATCTATGGGCAGAATCTCCCAACGCTCACATCCATCATCACATTTCCACAAATGAGGATTATTTCGCAATGTCCTCTGCAGAACTGTCAAATAATGCGTCTTACCGGAACTTGGTGCCCCATCAATAATTATGGGGAATAGTCTGTGTGTGAAAACTTCATCCGGCAAAGGAATTCCTCTTGCGTTAGAAATGCATAGTTTACGCTCGGTGCCGACTTCATCTTTTACAACATCACCATTCGGACATGGCTTACCAATCTCTGCAAGAACAGATTGGCAACAAAAAGGGCAAACGATCCTCTTCAAGCGCCTTTTCTTTCCCGCTCCGTCTTTATTGTGGTCGAAACCGGCATCAACGTTAGGTATCGGCATCTTCGTCTCTTCAAAAGGAATACTTTCATCTTGCATGATAAATACCTCCTATGATTTTGATTGGATGGGATTCACGGGATTAAGATGTTGGTATCGCACCTTGCAACAAACCCCTCTGGCACACAAATCTTCACTTTATCGCCACTTTTTCCAAAACCGTCAGGGAACTTCACCGTTCCTCCATTTACGTCCACCGTAAATGAAGGTGCATTTGGCGTCGTTCCATTTTGAATAACCACAGAAACTTGATCCTCAAGCCCATCATCGCACTTCACCCAAACCCCGGAAGGACAGCTCAAAAGATCAAATAGCGATTTTGACCCAGAAGAGCAAAATCCTATCCCCCAATATAAACATCCTCTATAGCCAGGCCATCTTACCTGCACAGGGTGGCTCTTACTGTCTACTACTTCCTCGACAGGACGATTAATTGAAGTAATCACGACAGAATCCTCATGTCCATGCACTTCAAACTCACAATCCACATTGCGTGATTCGATGCGGCTAAAATATTTAGTCTCTGTTGGCCTACCATTATGGCACAGATCAATTCTCACCTCGCGCACATTATCTGGCCAATCCCATGTAATCAACACATATTTACGGTCATCAGTAAGCCGTGCCCTTGCATTCCTGACCTCTGGTAACGTTATCGGGATGTCGCGGACATGATTTTCTGGGGCGAGACCCTCAGTATCACGAGCTTCTGACAAATTCTTTCCCTTTGGGAATGTGTCGCTATTACCACCACTCCGACTGGTAATAATCGAGGTTTTTGACAACACATCATCAAACCCACTATGCGGCTCTTGGGTGACATGATTGTCGCAATTAAGCTGACAAGATTTCAGGAATCGCACCAGAGGGCAGTCAAGGTCACTATTTTCAATTACTTTATTCCATCCTGTATTGCCACTCATTTTCTCGCCAATCAACCTAGATGCAGTGGCAATCAGCTTTCTATATTGTTCTATCAATTCAACCTGTGCCAGAACAATGTCGTCGGATACGGCTTCACTATCTCCACCTTCTTCACGAAACCTCGCCCTATAGCTTTCATCTATCTTTTGTGAAACGATAATAAGCGGTACGTTCCCTTTTTCTTCAATGCCAGCATCATCAAGTGATCGCCACAAGGCATACAAATTTGACACGCATTTATCTGTCGTAATCAACTCCCCTTGTAGCCCCTTAAATCGCTTCTCGATAAGACGTAACCAATTCTCATTTAGAGACCGGGATAGGCCCAGCACTTCTTCCGCGCTGAAGCCATTTTCAGATGAGTGATGGCCCACTTTCTCGGCCAACCTTGATAAATCATCGTAAGTCATGAGTTTAAAACTCTTTACGTTGTAATCGTCATTAGCAGCCATTTTCTTTCCTTCCATGAGCTGTTCTTCGGTCTTTGCACGACCCGATTAAACCTTACATTGATTTCGGGGGCTCTGGCACATCTTCTATTGCTATTGTGCGGAAATCGCTTTCGCGCAATGTGCCTACATCTTTTACATCTCCTCCAACACTTGTGTCAGAATCCAATACACGATTTATTATCCTTGATTCCACTAGAGAAAACACACCATTAACATCTCTTGCATTACCAAAATTTGGCTGAGCACGAAGATAATCAAAATATGTCTCCAATTTCCTTGCCACCTCGTTTTCAATAGCCTGATAATCTTGTCCTTCCTCTCCCGCATTGGGATTCAGATACCCACTTTTTGTTGCTACAACATCAAATATTCTTACGCAATCTCGCGCTGAATAATCTTCAAACTCTATTTCGTCGGGTATGCGACTGGCCAATCCAGGATTGGCCTCCATGAACCTGTCAACCCTATCCTTGTAACCAGCGACAATAACGACTGTGTTTTGGTATTCTCTAGCGGTAAGACATCTGACCAACGTATCAATGACTTCACGTGAAAATGAGTCGTCCTGATGTGCCTCTGGATTGTACAAACTATAGATTTCGTCTATAAATATGACCTTCCCCTTATTGCTGTGGAATAAGTCGTTCACGGCCTTTTGCGCATGCCCGATATAGGCACCCTTGAGCGTTGTCGCGCCACACTCAACGATCCCATCGACCTCGCATACTCCCAAAGCATGGAAGAACTTACCCATGTATCGTGCGATTGACGTTTTACCAGTTCCGGGCGGACCCGTAAAACGAATACGATATCCATGCGAAGTCTGCTTTTTTAGTTTCAGACGCTTTCTTCGTTCGACATCCCACCGCACCTTGTTAAGGTATGCCCGTAAGCGGCCTTTTAACCCCTCCATTCCAGTGAACTGTTCATCAATTTCAGAAAAAACCTCTTTGGCGATATTTTCATCAACAGCATGCGGATCTATGATATAGGAAGCATCGATTTCTTTGACACTCTTCTTAACAGCAGCGACCTTCGTTAATGTTTTGTCAAGAACATTGCGAACACCCCGTCCGTTGCCATCGCATTCTTCAAGAACATACTTGAGTTTTGATTCAGCTTCGTCAGTAAGCCGATATCCCGTTCCGTTTTTCTTGTTTCGTCTTGCCAAGTGCAATTTGAAAATTTCTAGTTTCTCTTCAGCTGTATAATCCCCGAAGCGGAGTTCCCACGGTATTCTGCTTTCTATCCCTGGGTTAATATCTTTCAACCCCTGTAGACGATCCTCATAACCAGCCAAAATCACAGTAAGGTTCTTGCGGTTGTTTTCCATCTCTGTTAACAACACCTGAAAGGCCTTGCGTCCCCATTCACTTTCCGTAAAGAGATATGCTTCGTCAATGAACAAGACGCCTCCCATTGCCTCCTGAATCTTCTCTTTCATTCTTTGCAGGGTGTCACCTTCATTGTATTGACTAATAATATCATGAATCGCCACAGACACGACTTTATTACTTGTGCGCAACTCAATGGCCCAGAATAATTTAGCGACTAAATTCGCTACCTCCGTTTTCCCCGTACCTGGATTTCCGAGGAAAAACATATGATACATGGAATCTGCCGCAAGAACAATATTCGACTCAGCCACAGAAACTATCGACCTAATCTTTTCTTTGACCTCGTTCAAACCTATCATCTGGTCTAGTTGCGCGAGAAGCTCATCCTTTGATGCAACAGCTTCCTGATTCTCTGCATCGATGAGTGCTCTTAATCTTAGGTCTGCTCCACCTCTATCGTAAAATTTCTTCACCCAGCTAACAAAATTCTGGAGCGTCTCACATCCATTCGCCTTACCAATCAATGCAATGCGCTCCTCTTCAAATGGCTTCCCGAGGATTCCATTGTCGGTTTTAAATTCCTTTACCCATTCAAGCATCTCCTTGACAGGAGGTTGCGATATGGAAATTTCACAACAATTGTGATCAAAACACGACAAATAATGTTCCACATTGTGAAATTCCTCCAATCGGTGAGGATTTACGATTAGAATGGTTCTAGAGTCCCGATGTGCATCAGGACCGAGGTTTCGCCAATTCTTCACTACAACCTCAAGAACCTGTTGTGATGTACCCGTGACCTTGCCGCCAGATATTAATTTTTCGGGATAGGGGAAAATCACCAGCGACCTAATTCCGGGATTACGAAGTAGGCGTGTGATTTTTTCCAAACTGTGAACCGATTCCGACCCATTCTTTTGAGACGAAATATCTGACATGGCATTTGCAACGGTCCGAGCATTATTTGCATTCTGATGACCATCCCTACTTCTTTGACCCGGAACAAACGTTTGAGCACCTCTCTTCTGCTGTTCGGGAACCATATTCGTACTGTCACCAACCGTGAGTTGCACGAACAAATTTTGCTGCTGGGGATTTGCAAACTCAAGGGAAAGATCCTCTTTAATGACAACAACAACGTCGTACTTTTGATTGTTGCCATACTCACGAAACACATCTTCTATTCCGCAGAGCTTTACAACATTTCCCACCCCCGAATTGTGATTAATCAAAAAAAGATCATCGATGTTGCCAGTGTAGACAAATTGGTTCCGCCCCATGAATGACTTTGAAAGCGGGCCTTCTATACGCTCGTTGAAAAAAGCTTCCATGACTCCCCTCCTTTTATCCTTGACGCTGAATCGTTCGGACAACGTTTTGTGTTTTTACGACAACTTTCATCCCGCCATCATCGTCTTTATGTCCTTCGGCGCGCCCCCAGTCCGTCACATTGAAACTAACGCCGTTGTCCGTCAACTTATCTTGCATACTGCGGATTGCGTCTACACACAATTTCTCGCGACCTTCAGGTATGTTTTCGACCTCAAACGAAACCTTTCCGTCTAATGCGACATTCATTCGGACATTACCGACTCCGCCAGGAGCTGCGGCCACTATGCAGAAATTGGACAGGGCATCCTGTTCTCTTTCTTGATAATAGCTAGGCGAGTCATAATTGGAATCGTAGAGCGCCTGCATGATAGACTGCGCCAGATCCCAACGTTTCTCATAAAGCGCCCTGTTGTCGTGAGTTTTATCATTAATTTCGCGAAGTCGGTCGATAGCATTCGCAACAACCTGGGTTGCTTTAACAAATTGCTCAGTCCAAATCATATCTTGAGCATCCTTCAACTTGCAGAACGCAGAATCGACCTCCTCGCCAGAAACGCCGGAATAGGTTTTCATGTCATCGGCGTTCATCTTCTCTATCTCCTCCTTGGCGTCGGCAAGAGCCTTCTCCGCCTTGGCCTTTTGAGACTCCCACTCTGCCTGCGCATCGCAGATTGCCATGTTTATATCTGTCAACCGTTGTTTCAAGTCGGGAATCTGCTTGATAGCATCGTTATAGTCTTTATGTTCAATCAACGCTTCAATGTTCGCTATCTGTCGTCTGATTCCGTCAGAATATAGCCCTGCGCCAAACTTCTTAAAATCATGTGCTTCGATTTCAGACTTCAAGGAAAGTATATCCGCCCACCCGTCAATCACGGATTTTTGACGCTCTGTTGCAAGATTAACCAATCGATCATATTCCCTCTCCGCTAGTTTAGCCAAACGGTCAGCCTCTGACAAAGCGGTGAAACCGTCGCGTCGTAGTTGCTGAGCCCTTCTAGCAGAAGCCACGTTGCTTCGCAATCCAGCGAGAATCGACTCGGCTTTGTGCCGAAGTGCATTCGCCTCGGCATTCTCCGCATCACAGTGCCAATTCTTATTGACGAGCTTCTGCTCAATCTCCATGACGCTAGTTTTTACATCGGCCAGTTGCCTGTCAGATTCCCGTTTCTGCTTGCTAAATTCCTTTTCGATGGCGTCGGCTTCTTCAGGATAACGTTCCGAACCATCGAAAGTGTCGTCATGGCGTTTAATTAAGTCCTCCCAATGAGAAGTTTCGCCTCCTAACAATCTCACCACCTCATCTGGAAGGCGGCGTCTGATATTTTCATGAATCCTCTTTGATTCACTACACCTGTGATTAAAGTCTTTGCGTCCGACAGATGAAAGTGCCGTCGCCATTTCCATGCAATCGGCGAGTCCTTTTTCAACCGACCGCATCGTCCCATTGAGGGAACGGGTAACTTCTGCTTTCTTAATGCCGCTCATGCTATTTCCTCTTTCTGGTGCTCTTTTTCACCAAACAACTGCCAAGTCTTTTTCCGACAATCTGTCCTCAAGTCTTTTCCTAAAGCCCTTGGGAGGAATGCCGGTGAAGGAAAACGCTCTTCCGTCCACGATAGACACTTCCACAGAGCGCCCCTTGCGTTCAGCAACGTTTTTAAGAGACGCATAACGATTAGACAGAAAATGAATTTGCTGGTTCTCTGAGCCCCGCCAGAGCTGGCCAAAATCCAGAGATTGCACATAAGGGCCGTCCACAAGGATATCAATATATCTCAACAAACCACGTGTTTGGCGGTTCTCGACAAGTTCCTTCATTAGATATCCAGTATACGCCATGACACTTAAATTTGTCCCAGTCTTGATGCCATGCAGAAATTCATGTAATGCACCGATGTTCTGGTCAAATGGCTCCCCGCCTGATATTGTTATCCCTTCAATATCATCAGTCGATTTAATACTTTCCAGCAAATCACCAGGAGTCGATTGCTCGAAGTCTGTTGAAATATTCATGTTCGCAGCTATGCATCCGGGGCACTTTCTTGAGCATCCATGAAACCAAACAACTGCTCGGACACCTGGACCTAGGGTTTGCGTATGTCCTTGAATTCGGTCTATCAGCAGGAACCTCTTATTGCTGTCGATTATGGATGGCGATATGTTCATGACTTATATTCGTATGGCATAAAGTCAGATACAGCGCCCGTACGCATATCCTCAAACCAGATGCGCCTAGGTCCTCGGCGATCTTGAGGCTTTTGATGAGGTATCATCGCCGTCATATCATCGTCGGAGATATTATAAGCTATGCGCTTGCCGCATGATTTGAGAATGTTCGCCTCTGCACCACTCCTCGCAAGAACTTCCTTGTTCATGAATCCAAAGTTCTTAGTCATAATTATGACATGGAATGACGGCGAACCCGTGCCATTGAAAACCGAGGCAAACAACGAATGCGGCGAATCATAGTGCGGTTCTGCTGGCTTTGAAGAAAAAGACGGTCGAGGCGCATCACCAGGATGAAGCATCTGTGCATCTTGAAAGTTCTCGACAAAGAATATTTTCTTCGACGCCGTTGACGATACAAGCTCCTGGATTGCTTTCAGAAGTTCTTCTTCCGTTGTCATCCCGCCAAGGCCGTGGAATGTCTTCGAGACATCTGAAGGCACATCGCGCTCACCTGGATTGTAGTAAAGTACATCACATGATTCCACCGCTTCGAGGCTACGTGAAATGCCTCGCCTAATACCAGCCCAGACGTCTTCTCCTGATATTTTGATCTCAAAATCAGAACTCAAGTTTCCATCCTCGCCTGTGATTAGAAGGTGTTCGCGCTGGTCATGTGTGAATGGAATTGCGAAAGGTGTCGACACAAAATCTGTTTTCGCCCCCAATAGAACTGTGAAATGGGTGTTCCATTTCACAGGCTTCAATGACTCCTTGACCACGATAGGTTCCGGTGGGAGCGGCAATGCCGCCCCGTTAAAAACTCGGCAATTAGATATGACACCGTTCTGGCGCGATATTGATTCGACCACCATCCTGAATTTCCTGCATCCATCGTCTTTGTCTTGAACCGGATCAGAAAGTGGGAATGCGGCAATGTAGTTGTTGACTATCCCATCAGAATCCTTACGTCCAAAGGCTGGGTTGACGACACATTGACTCTTTGCTATAACTGTCTCTGCAGCACGGTTTCCATCAGCAAGAATACCATCACTTGCGGTTCCCTTCAACGCGATGCGCAGTCCAATCTGACCAAGAATGCCAGCCATCCCCGTAAAATGGAGTGAAGCGAGAGATTGTGTCGCCAACACCAAGTGGATGCCATACGAACGCCCTTGTTTGAATACTGTCGAGAGCCGTTTCGCGATCTCGTCAGAAAGGTTCAACCCGCAATACTCCTCAAACAGAACCTGACATTCGTCAATGATGATAACAATTCGCGGAATCTTGCCTCCATGTTCTCGATAGGCGACAATATCGCCGTATTCTCCGAAAAGCTCACTTCTTCGCTTGAACTCTTTGTCAAGGAAACTGAACAATTCCAGTGCAAAACGAGGATCTTTATGCCTTGATATCATTTTGATATGAGGGAGCCATGCCACCCCTTTGGCATCGGCGTATTTTTTGAACTCATCGCCTTTTTTGTAGTCCAAGAGATAAAACTGCAACTCGTCCGGCGAATACTTTCCTGCGAGAGACTGAATTAACGTGTGCAAAAACACCGATTTACCTGACCCCGTAGTTCCTCCAATCAGCGCATGGTAATTCGACACACCCTTACCGACTCCGAATTCAAAACTTACAGGATACCCGCTCGCATCCCAACCTATTGTGGCTGACAACCCTTTGGCAGAAGAACCGCTCCAGAACTCGCCGTCCCACTTTAACGCCTCATCCTTTGATTCAACCTTCTCGAACAAGGATGAGAATTTGATTTCACGTTTCGGCTGTTTAATGAGTTCACCGAATTCATGGGCGTAATGCGCAGCTATCTCTCCTATTTTCGTAGCAGGGATAGCCCCATCCGACTTGATGGTTAGCGCCAGTTTTGAGAAATTTGAGACTCGAGTTCCATTTGCCTCAATCAAATCGAGGCTCACCTCCTCAAACCGATCACGTTGACGGTCATCAAGCTCATCAAATATTCCGTCCGGCAAAAGACAAATGATACCAAAGCGGGGACCATTGACCAAGAGTTTTTCGAGGAGATCAAGTTGAGTCGTACTAAATGAGGAAAGCGAATACAACAACACAAGCCGGAGTGGCAATGCTGCTGTCGGGTGCTTTTTATTATAAGCAGACCAATTGTTTTCCTGATATGTGAATACAGAGCGCGCCATCTCACCCATCTGGTCGTCTATCTCGCGAAGCATCGGGGAAATATCATCGGCACTCGTCACAATGCGTAAAAGACCGTTCGCTGCACAAAGGGAATTCAGTACACCAATGTTATCTCCAGAATCATGATGATCAATCGCCCAAACTTGAAGCTTGTTAATTGGCAATGCATAGAGAAGTCGAACAACAAACGGAGCGATATCGCCCACATCCTCAAACGAAAGAGGGCTCTCGAATGGAAAATCGAGGGCGCGAGGGACTGAAAGCTCTTTGCCGTCCAAGGCGCGAGTTACCATATCTCCTATTACGACATGCTTTGGGAACACCAGAGTCTTGTTGATATTATCGACATTTAGACCCGTTAATTCGCGCTGATCCCCCACTGAGTCATTTGCCAGGCGTTCAAGTTTCGCCCTATGACCATGCATTACTGTCTCGATTATTCGCTCCTCATCAGCGGCTTCATTAAGAACTGTCGCCCTAAAGCCTGCCGGATCCGAAAAGGTCTGCAAGAATGTTTCCGCACTAGTTCCTGATAGCATCGAAAGTTGCGATGCCGCTTTCTTTGCGACCTTTTCGACTTCGCCGAGCAATTGTTGCCGTTGCCGCCGATCATCCTTAGCCTTTCGTGATGCGGCGGCCGCCGCAGAGTCCGTCTTCTCCCATCTCGATTTTGTTCGCGAGGCGTCTGCAACATCTTCGGAGTTCGATTGTCGAATTGCACTACATCTACTAGACTGTTCTCGACATGCGGAAAGAAGCGATTCGACTCGCGACAAATAACGTCGAGTAACACCAGACGAGCCGTGCCAAAATTTGTCGAATCCTTTCATCGCTTCGCGTATGCGCGACAACAAATCTATGGCCTTTGACAACTCGTTCTCAGAAGCACCCAATGCGCTTTCAATAAGTGCCTTGGCATCATTATGAATTGCATTGCTCGAAATCGCCATATCATGAACTGCATTGTGTCGCCTTTCAAGTCGTTCGACTTCGGTCTCTGTCACAGCTTGCGACTCATCAAGTCGTCCGCGTGCAACGGCCAACTCACGTATTGTTTTGCGAAGCGCGGCGGCTTTCTCCACACTATGGTTGGCCGTCTCTAGTTCACTTGAAATAGAGCGAAACGAGGAAAATGCCGCCTCGACCGCCCGTTCCATTTCTTTATCCTTATCTGACATAATCGTTTCGAGACCTCCTTGATAATTTTTCGCCCTTGCGACAGATAGTGGACGATATGAAACATGTATATTATCGCTCCCACCATCAGCATCTCCATCAATGCTTCCGGCATATGACGGTGCACGGGCAACATTTGCATCTCTTTGACTCGGAATATGAAGCTTCCTTATACGGGCAAGCTTAGTCAAGCACTTATTGCGCTGCTCTGCCAGAGCATCCAAGCGCTCGTCAAGTTCTGAGCACTTGCGTTCGACCTCTGTTCCATGCTCATCAAAGGTTTTCATCAAGATAGCACATTGGCGCAATTCCCCCGCAATGCCTCTATTCAATGCATCGGGGCAATTCGTCTCGTATGTACCAACGTGACTGGAGAAATCCCCTATCGTTTCACTGAACATTTCATACCTCTCATCATTTGTTCAGAATCAAGTCGTGCTCTTGCTTCAACTTGGTGTTTTGTTCTACCACACGCTGTTCAAAACTATTATATTCGCTCTTCAATGTCGTTTCCGCATACGAGAGCCTCTGCTGCGCCTCATCTCTCGCATATCTGCATTGATACGCATTATCTGACAACTCCTTATGCGTTTCTGTGAATGTCTTGAGATTTTCCTCTACCACCTCCCTTTGCTTACGCAGAGCAGCCGCAAGAGCACTGGCACTGCTCTCGGTACTCTCGCGCCCATCCAGATGCGCCGAAGTAGCCTCGGCATCCAAATCAGAGATCTCTTTCGACAAGGCGTCGATTTCCTCTTTCAATTGTTCAATTTCATTCTCAACCGCTTTCACTGCTTCTTCCGTCGCCTGCAGTTCTTTTTCTGCTCGTTGCACTTCTTCGCTGGCTGTTTTGCATATTTGATCATACCTTGCTTTTGCCTCATCAAGGCTGACCTCATTCCATCGCATTACATCTTCTAAACTATTGATGTCCGCATGAACCGTACTCATGGCGCATTACTCCTTTATTCCATCAGATGGATTCCCAATCAGCAATGAATTCCTCCTGACGCCGGAGGAAATCGCAGACCAACGGATAGATTTCATTGACCGAGCGCATAATGCTTGCATTTGCCTCAACGATACTTTCCGCTGCTTTATCTATTTGACGATCTTGCCATGTTTCACGGACAGTTGTCAACGCCGCGTTCATGCGCCCCACGATATCCTCGGCTTCCTGGGTGAACGCTTCGACATCTCGTCCAAAGTTGCGAATCTCTTCAATGTCAAAATCAACTCTTTCGGCCATACCATCCTCCTTACTTTGACTGCAAGGTGCTAACCTTCTTAGACACATACGGAACTATATCCTCATTTGCAACCCCTAGCGCAACAGATACGTCTCGCTCAATGTCTGACATCATTCCACAAATTGTGTCATAGTCAGGATCGTGCCATGTCTCTCCGACACGGGCAACACTATTCTTGAGCGCTTGGACTGCGACTTCAATTCGCGTCGCATAGTCCCTACACGCCGCCAGGAACACCTCCGCTTCCTCGAGATTTACTTTCGCGTCTTGTGACATCTTCACTCTCCTCCATTTACTTGAACGTCTTTTCTCTGTTATGGAAATCTTTAAGGTTACGTCTTACTGCAGGGAAACCACTTTCGGCCGCCTCGCAACGTGCCCTCGCCTTCTTGACAATCGCGTCGGCATTAGTCAGACTATTTTCTATGTTATTATCCGACAACCATTTCTTGAGCTCAGTCTTTTCCCAGTTTTTGATTAACTTGCGTTTATTTAGATATCTCTTTAGGACAAACCAAATCACAATCAAAACTAATGCGATCAATCCGACCTTCTTCGCCATCTGCCAAAACGATTCAACGGTGCCCTGGTTTGCGCTTGCCCAATTTACCAGCTTATAAATGCCAAACCCTAGTACGGCTAAGATTATCAAACATCCACAGCCCGTTGCCGATGCGTCATCATCCTTGTTTGCCATAACTTATACCTTTCTCGAATCTAAGAGTTTACGAAGAACTTCTGAGCATCTTCCGCCACATGCATGTAATTTAGCGTATGGACGCTCATCTTTAGCAACAGGTCGTCGCATTAAAATCCTGCTGTTATCATCATCTTGATTAAACATCGCAACCTTCCCCTCGGAGTTTAATTCAAAGAGGGTAGCACTGGGCCTACAGATGAACCAGAACCATCTGTGCTATCGCTATGGGCACTCTTCCGCGCCGCGAAAGCATATAGGATTATTCCAAAGGCAACATTCTCTGCGATTCCCAATGCTGTCATAAACTGAATAAGTCCCATTGAGGGAGCACTACGCTGAATAGCAAACAATATCTTGATAATTAAAAAAGTAGCTGAAGTCACTCCAAGTGCAAATCCACAAATCGCCATTCCAATGCGTTGCCATGATTTGCAATCTTGCATAAACCTAAACGCAACCGCAACTTCAACAACGGCAACAAAAATCGACGTAGCCGAAACCAGTGCATCCAATATTAACATATCCATGTTTTTCTCCATTGAAAAGTGACAGTGTAGTCTACTCAAAAGTTTGCATTAATCAGAGGGAGATACGGGCATTGGCTATTCTCGATGATGTTTAGAACACCAAGTTGAATGCCTTTCATCTCTGTTGCCCAATTTATAACGCCAATCTGAATGCCAACCGCTTTCTCTGCCTTGTTGAACACTGCAATTTGCGTTCCTTTCAACTCCTTCGCCATGTTGAACGAAGCAATTTGCCCACCATGAACGCAGCCCTGCGTGTTGTTGGCAATACCAGCTACCTGAAAACCGTAGAAATCCTCGTAACAGTTGTTTGCGATACCAGCTATCTGCCCCGCACCATTTGCCGAGCCGACATTATTCAGCAATACCGATGTCTGCAATCCGAACAGACTCCCATCTACTACGCAACCAATTACACCGATGTCGAGACCGGCTACGTTTGCGTGGCGGCCATAGACAAGGCACAATCGCCCGCCCATGATGTCGGCCTCTGCCACAGGAAACTCCGCCTGATCGGTGATTCCGATTCCGATTGGGAAGACCTGAGGCTGCTGTGTTTCGCAAATCGCACAGGTGGTAGCGCACAACACGGCTATTGCGATTATGTTTTTCTTGTTGTTTGATTTCATGCTTTCTCCTATGAAATTTTACCAACCGAAGATCCTTCCAAAGAATCCTCTACGCGACTTCTTGCTATCATCATTTTGAATTCGACAACCAGAATCAATCTCGTCTATCGATGGCATCTCAGGCTTTTGCTCTGCATCTTTACGACTCCCTTTCATCTCCTTAAGAATCTTTTTAACTGTCGGGTCATTGCGCATTTTTCTCATTTGGGCTTCTGATGCGGGCATGGTTAGAAGTGAAATAAGGAAATCATCAGCCGCCGTTTCAATTTCCTTTTTGCACCGTTGACAATACTTTGAGCCGCTAACTGCGGGCGCATTACACTTTGCACATCTCATAAGCATAATCTTTCATTTTATTCGTGACAGTCAGGGGTGGCTTCTTTTAGGTTTTGGTGTGTGCGCACCATTTGGCCATGAGAAAGCGCAAGTACTTTGCGCACAAGGCTCTCCTTGGTTATGCCGTCCTCACACGATATGGCGTCGAGCAAGCCCGGGGACTCTTCATCGACAAGAGTTGTGATTTTGTCTACCTTGCTCATTTGGGCATCTCCCTCTTGTTGATGGCTCTTTCCGCCTCAAGCACTTGCTTGTAAGCACTTATGCGAATCTTATACTCCTCGGAGATAGCACCATTGACCATAACACCGCAGTGGGTTGCCTCTGAGACAAGACCGCTGCGTATAACATCTGAAAGCGTCTTCATCTGCCTTTCAGCCGTCAATATCGCTATGGCTTTTTCCTCAGACGAAAGATATAGAGCTACTCGGAACACGTCTGGCGCGTGTTTGCCATATCGAGATGTTCCATCACATTTTTTAGGGCTAGCCATCAATGACTATCTCCATCATTTGCCGTAGATTATAGCAAAGGTGTGTGCACACCGCAAGCCCAAACCCTTATCTTTGCGGCACAGGATGTACTTTTGAGAATCGGTCAATTGCCGTCTTCTATGTCAAAAGAGACATTTGGGAACGCCCGCTCGGCCTTGGCGCTAATGGTCGGGCACTGTCCAACCGCAGCTTTCGCCAGCTGTTCGGAACGCACCCACGCAGTAGGATCATCTGCGCAGAGATGCGTGAATGTAAGCGCCGCGCCCAGCATCGCACAGCCCCAAGACTCATCGTCGAAGCCGACGCCGTCTGCCGTCTTTCCGGTCGTCCTCGCCTTCTCGATTAAACCGACGACCAGCTCGTTCATGTTGGAGTGGTGACGCGCATAAAATACTTGCCAGGGGATGCGCTCTTCCTTCTTCGTGTCAGGAGAGAGTAAGCGGAGACCGCTTCCATCGGAGGACAGCACTTCGAATCCCCTGAGCTTGCCCTTGTGGAATACGACGCCCTTGGCGTTTGCCGCGAACAGCTTGTGTACAGACTCCATCAGGTCGATCCTGAAAACTGCATCATGCAACAGCGTCTTGTGTTTGTCTTTTGTGACAGCTTTCTCCGCCTCAAGCAACATCCCTTTAAACTTCTCCCACTGAAGCGTTCCCAGCACATGCAGCGACATGACCGACTCGATCTTTCCACGGACAATGTAGTCTTCTTTCTCATCCAATAGATTATCCACTACTGTTTGAGGCGCTGGATCATAGATTATGACTTTTTGGTGCAAGGCGTAAGCTGCATCCATCACAATGGCGTCTACATGCGAACGGAAGCGGCTGGACATCCCGACGATTGCAGCTATGTCTTGAGACTGCTTTACGGCGTTAAACGAATCCGAACAGTCCACCACCCTCTGGACAACCATCGCCAACGTCGCCGCATTCGTAATCGACATGCCTTCAATCTCGGCAAGTTCGGCGACCAATGGTTCGAGAGCGGACTTCACACGGGCTTTCGCTTCTCGCGCAGCAACAAGTTGCGTTCCTTCTTCGGCGAGTTTCGATTCGGCCTCCGCCAGTATCTGCCGAACCTCCCCGTCCGTCGATTTTTCCCACTGCCGCCGCAAGCTCGCCACCTTGTTTGTCGCACTTGCGAAACACTTCTCCCCCTCCGCGACCATCAAGTCCAGTTTCGACGAGAATCGCCGAATGTTGCCTTGCAGTTCGCGGACAGTAGACAAGGCCTTGGCGCCAGTCGCCTCAATATGCTCCCTGCGCTCCCTTTCGCGATTCAGGCGGTCGCTGTAGATTAAACCTATAGCGGCAGCACCGACAAGGCAAAGTGCTTCGGCGATAACGACGGACTTCCTCACCTCTTGAACAGCTTCTTCATGTCGGTGAGGCGCGACTTGTCGGCGACGAGGACGGCATCGGGGGTCGTGACGACGACGAGGTTCTTCACGCCGAGAAGCGAGATGCGCGCAGAGCGGGCGACGCAGATGTTGCCCTCCGCCTCGACGACCGTGCACGGACCTTCGCGGACGTTGCCGCGCGAGTCGTGCGGGAAGTACTTGTCAAACGCGGCGAAACTGCCGACGTCGTCCCAGCCGAAGTCGCCAGGCACCACCTCGACGTTCTTCGCCTTCTCCATCACGGCGTAGTCGAAGCTTATCTTCGGGAGCGCCGCGTAAACGCGCGCGAGCTTCGCGGGCGCGATGGGCCTCGCGCCCCCGCCGATGTTCGCAAGGCACTCCAGTGCCGGGGCGTGCGCGGCAAATGCGCCGCGGAACACAGACGCGCGGGCGATGAACATTCCGGCATTCCAGAGATATCCTGCCTTGACGTACTTCTTCGCCTTTTCAGCGTCCGGCTTCTCGACGAACGCGCGCGTCTTGAGCGAGATGTATCCGAAGCATGTCGCCGGGTAGTCGGGCTTTATGCCGATCGTGACGATCGCGTCCCTGCGCCGCGCAAGCGCTACGGCCTTCTTGACGACCTTTCGGAACTCCTTCGGCTTCGCGACCATCTGGTCGCTCGAGAAGAATCCGACGACAGGATCGCCACCGCCAGTCGCCAAGCCCACGCCGAGCGCGACCGCGGCGCCTGTGTCGCGGCGCATCGGCTCGCCGACGATGTTGCCCTTCGGGACCTCGGGGAGCTCCTTCCGCGTCGCGGCGACGAGGCTCTTCGTCGTCACGACGAAGACGTCCCTGGGCGAGACGAGGCCGTCAAGCCGGCTCACCGCCTGGCGGATCAAGCTCGCGCCTCCGAAGACGCGCAGAAACTGCTTCGGACGCTCCGGCGTCGAAAGCGGCCAGAACCGCTCTCCCGACCCGCCTGCAAGAATGACTGCCTTGAAAGTCGAAGTGCTCATTTGCTCCCCTTGAAGTCGAGAAGATGCCCAATGAGATAGCGGAGGCCGCGATAGTAGAAAGCAAAATTGAATAGGTTGCGGCGGAAAAGATGCCAAAGCGCGGCGGGCTGGAGGAAGCCGCGGTAGACCTTGCGAATCGCGCACTTTATCTCGTCCTCGGACGCAAGCGGCGTCTTCGTTATCGCGCGGCGCATGTCGTACTCGTCCCAGTCGAGCGTGTTGAGCCCGTCCGTGGCCTTGAGTTCCTTGAAAAGCGGCGTCCCTGGATACGGAATCGTCAGCGTGCATTGAAGCGTCTTCGCCCAGCCCTTTGCGAGGAGCTTGCGCGCGAGGGCGACGGTGTTGGCGATTTCCTTCGGACCCTCCCAGGCGTGTCCGAACATGAAGGTGACGTGTACGTCGAGCCCCGCCTCAGTCGCCCACTTCGCCCCCTTCTCGACGTCTTCGACCTTGAGCGCCTTGCAGAAGCGGTCGAGCGTCTCCTGGTTCGCGGACTCGACGCCGAAGAGGACGAACTGGAAGCCGGCCTTTCGCATGAGCCGGTAGTCGTCCAATGTGAGCCGCCCGAAGCGCATGTTGCAGTCGATGCGGACCTTCTTGTTAAGACCGCGCGAAATCATCTCGTTGCAGAAGTCGGTGAGCCACTGTCCGACTGGGAAGGAACCCGAGTCGTCCATGATCTCCTTCACGCCGTACTTCGAGACGAGATACTCGATTTCGTCGACAACGTCCTTCACCTTGCGGACGCGGTAGCGGGGATAGAGCGTTGTCCAGCTGCAGAAGGTGCACTTGCCGTGCCAGCAATCGCGACCCGACATGATGTAGGTACCGGGCTTGCGGCGGAAGTTCCCGTTCTTCTCGGCGTAAAGTTCCCAGTGAACGAGGTCGCGGTCGATCCACGGGGCGTCGGCGATGGAGTCCTTTAGCGCAAAGGGCCGCACGCCATTGGGGCAGCCCGCGGCGATGAAATCGAGAAGCCCGAAATCCCAGTCGCCTCCGGGGATTATCGCCCACACCCCCGGCTTTTCAATCGACTCCTCGGGAAGCGCCGTTACATGGTCGCCGACGAGCACCGCCTTGTAGTCATGCTCCGCTATCCACTTCCAGTGGCGCTTGACGACCGGCGTCTTCGTCTCAAGCAAGCACGACTAAATCGGGCTTGAAGGCGGCGAGCTTTGAATCAAACGCCTCGGGCGAGAGCTCCGAGGCGATGCCGTCCAGGAAGAGAACCTCGTGCCCTGCCTTCTTCAGCATCGTCGCCGCTGTAGCGGGCACGACGGGGAAGATGTAGGTCGGACGCGAGAACCACTGGAACTGGCGGTTCTGAGTGAGAAGCGCGACCCCCTTCTCGCTCTTCAGCGGCGGATAGGCGATCGCGATCCTCATTTATTGCAGGCGCAGGATTAGCCGCCGGTCACTGACACCTGGCGACTAACTCCTGACTCCTAAATTACCACTTGTAGCCGAGGCCGACGATGTAGCGGAAGTCGCTCGACTTGCGGCCGACGGAAGGCATGGAGTTGTAGTCCCACTCGATCTTCGCGAGGAGGTCGAAGTCCATGATGATCTTCGTCGTTATGCCGACGTCCGCCTTGATGAGGTGGTTGTCGAAGTCGTCGACCTGCGGGAGGAACTCGAGGTTGTGGAAGGTCTCGATGTCGGGGTTCCACTTCGGGAAGTACTTGAGGTGGTGCGCGTAGCGGAGCGTCGCGTAGCTCTTCTCGGCATCGGGATCCTTCACCTTGTAGTCCACGCGGATCCACGCCGCGCCGAGTTCCTGGTTGAAGCTCAGGGTTCCGATCGACCAGAGCTCGTGCTTCTCGAACCACTGGTAGCCGATACCACCGCCGAGCCTCAGGCGGAAGTCGAGGCCGGCGATGTCGTCAACCTCGTAGCGGCCGTTCTCGTAGGTGTAGAACGCCTTGCTCCAGAAGTGGTCGTGCTGGCCCTCGATCTCCCAGCGGTCGGTCGACTTCTCGCGGGTGTCCTTGGAGGTGCCCGTCTCGCTGTAGTAGTAGCCGAAGTCGAAGTTGACGCGGTCGTCGTCCCAGCGGCGGTTGAGGTTAGCTATGACCGAAGCGTTGTTCTTGTACGTGTTGCCGCGGGCGCTCTCGAACGCGACGTTGATCGAGCCGTGCCATGTCTCCGGCGGCTTCTCCTCGAGCGGCAGCGCCGAGACCTCGACCTTCTTCTCCTCGGCCGTCTCGACGAACGCGACCTTGTCGGCCGGGAGCTCTACGTCGCCGAGATCGTCGGACGTGAACTTGACCTTGTCGCCGGCGATGACCGCACCGGAACCCGTGAGAACCGACCCGGACTTCATGACGACCCTGTCGGCGAATGCGGAGGCGGCAGCGATTGCCGCGAACGCGAGTATCAGTCTTTTCATTTATTTTTCCTTTTTGTAGTTTGGATCCTTGACGAAAGGTATCCACGAAGACGTTTCAGAACGCGGCGGCGGCAGAGGATCCTCCGCCTGCTCCTCGAGCGACCTCAAGTCGAGCGAGCTTATCCCCTCGAGGTTCTTCTCTGGACGGTCGCCGGGCTCGAGCTTCTGGCCCTTGGTGTACTGACGTCCGAGCACTGCGTTCTTCGGAAGCCCGGAGTCCTTCTGCATGTTGCCCGGATCCACAAGGCCGACAGTGACGAAGACGATGATTTCCTTCTGCTGCTTCTTGCGCGTGCGCGAGCCGAAGATCCGCGGGCCTATCCACGGGATGTCCCTCAGAAGCGGGATGCCGGTATCGACCTGCTCCTCGACGGTCCGCGAAAGCCCGCCGATCACCGCCGTCGTGCCGCTCGCCATGGCGAACTCGGTGACGAGGCGCTGGACCTCGATGACGGGATATCTCGCGGAGATTGTGCCGCTGTCGGAGTCGGCCGATTCGGTGCCGGACTCGACCCAGCCGTTCTGCGACGAGATTGTCGGGACGATGGACACGCTGATGAGGCCGTTGGTGCCTATCCTCGGCGTCACGTCGAGGGAGATGCCCCAGCTGAAGAACGCCTCGTTCGCGAACATCATCTTGTCCTCTCCCGGGATCGCCGCCATCTGCATGTCGAGGTCGAGCGAATCGCCGCCGGAGTTCGTCGTGCGCTTCGCGGCGATCTTGACGTTGGGGTACTTCGTCGTCATGTCGACGGTCGCCTTCTTGCCGGACGAGACGATGATCTTCGGGTTGGAGAATATGCGCGCGTCCTCGCTCCCCTCGAGCGCGGAGAGGACGATGTACATCTGCGAGAAGTCCAGGGTGCCGTTGAAGTAGGCGATGTCTCCGTCTGCGCCGCCGACGAGCGACGAGCCGGAAAGACTGTACGACGTGCCGTCGGGCATCTTGCGGGAGTAGTCCTGCACGCCCTTGCCAAGGCGGTTCTTCTGGATTCCGCCGGCGAGGGACACCGCGCCCTTCATGCCGTCGAGCATCGACCAGTCTATGCCGATGTCGTGGAACACGTCATTGGAGAGCTCGACAAAGCGCGCTTCGATGTACACCTGCTTCGGCTCGACGTCGACCTCGCGTATAACCTGTTCGCAGGCGTCAAGGATCATCGCAGGGGCCGTAATCATCACGGAATTCGATTCCGGGAAGGCGATTGCCATCCTGTTGATCTTCCAGACGACGCCGAAGTCGCCGGACCAGGTGGAGTTGAGCTTCGCCGCGACATCCTCGGCGGAAGCGTGCGCGAGGTGGAACGTCCTTGTCGATATGCGGCGGCGGGCGAGCGACGCCTCTGCCTCGGCCCTCTCCTGTGCTGCAGCCGCGACACGGACCTCCTCGGCTGCGCGCGCCGCGGCGGACGCGATGACAACGGCGTTGGAGAGCGAGACGGCGTCCACGTCTGGCGACGCGACCAAATCGCCCGCAACGGGATCGGCCGGATCGGCCGCCTCAACGCCGACAGCCGCGGAATCGGCAGACAGCAGGGGCAGAAACGACAGCAACGACAGGTATAAAACAGCTTTCCTCATTTTCAAGAAGACAAATTATACCAAATCAGCCCCTAAAGATAAAGAATTTGCGGGCAAAAAAGTTGAGCAGAAACGAAACCACGACCTCGATCACGACCGCCGCCGAAGTCATCACCCCCATAAACCTGATCAGGGCGCTCTGGACGACGAGCGCAAACGCGGTCGCAATGGCGGCGACGCCGAAGAACATGCCGAACTCGATATACCAGCGGAACCTCCCGGGGCGGAACACGAAGGCACGATTCATCAACCAACAGAAAACGTTCGCGAAGACGAACCCGACCGCCGTGGCGACGCCGGCGAGGAACCAGCGCGACGCATACCACGGCTCGGCGCCCGTGAACTCCGCGCCAGGAAGCCCCAGCAGCCTGACCGCCGTGTCGTCGGCAGTCAGGCACCTTAGGCACGTCGACGCCAAGGCGTAGAAGACGGCAAACTGCACAGCCGTCGCCGCGACGCCAATGGCGCCGTACTTTACGAACTGTGCAAACGGCCCGCAGTCATGCGAGAGAAAACGCCGTACGGCCTCTCTCACGCAAGCCCCATCTTCCCGAGGTCGACCGAAAGATCGCCGAGCGGAGCGGTGGTCTTCCACGCGCCGCGCGTGAAGTCGGGGATGTCCATCGACGCGCTGCGGTTCCTAACGGACTTCTCGCTCAGCTCGCACAGGCAGCACCAGCTCGCGAGGTCGTAGACGTTCTGGTCGAGCGGCAGCCCGTTCTGCATGCAGTAGGCGAGGCGAAGGACCATGAGGAAGTCCATTCCGCCGTGGCCGCCCGTCTTCTTGGCCATCTCGCCGGACTGCTTCCAGAGCGGATGCATGAACTCCTTGCGGATCTCCTCGGCCTTTTCGCCAGAGAAGAACGAATGGGCGCCTGCGCCGGACTTGTCCTCCCACGCGAGGCGGTAGGGATAGTCCGTGAGGATGCCCTTCGTGCCGGTGATGGTGTTGATGCGGCTGTAGGGGCGGGGCGAGCTCACGTCGTGCTGGATCATGATCGAGCGGCCCTTCTTCGTCTTGATGAGCATCGTGTTCATGTCGCCCATCTCCACCTTCAGCTTCGCCTTCCAGCTGTCGGCCGGGAAAGTGGCCCTTGCATACGCCTCGAAGTTGAACTGGTTGGACTCGAGCGACACGAGGTAGTCGAAGCAGTCGCCGCGGTTGACGTCCATGTACCAGCAGATCGGCCCGAGACCGTGGGTCGTGTACTGGTTGCCCTTGTGGGCGACGTTGTGGCGGAGACGCCAGAAATCCCAGTACGCCGCGACCTTGTTCTTGTCGTCCCATCCCGGGCTGCTCTCTATCCAGTCGCCGTAGTTGTAGCTCCTGAGGTCGTGGATGTACGCGCCCTCCGCATGGACGAGGTCGCCGAACTTGCCGAGGCGGCAGAGGTTGAGCGCGAGCATCTCGATCTCGCCGTAGCAGCAGTTCTCAAGCTGCATGCAGTGGCGCTTGAGCCTCTCGGAGGTCTCGACGAGCTCCCAGCATTCGTCGACGGTGAACGCCGCCGGAACCTCGATTGCGACGTGTTTGCCCGCGTTCATCGCGTAGAGGGCGATCGGAACGTGGAGCTCCCACGGCGTGGCGTTGTACACGAGGTCGACGTTCTCGTCGTCGCAGAGCTTCTTCCACTCCTCGTCGCCGCCGGTGTAGACCTTCGGCGCGGGACGGCCCGCCTTTTCGATCGCCGCGAGCGTGCTCTTGACACGCAGGGCGTTCAGGTCGCAGATCGCGGTTATCTCGCAGCCGGGAATCGCGTTGAAGCCGGTTACGCCGGCCTGCCCGCGGCCTAGGCCGATTATGCCGACCCTCAGCTTCTTGAACGGCTTGTCGGCGTAGGTCGCCATGGACCCCCCGTCGCCGAAGCCGAAGCCCTTTGTCGTGGAGCAGCCGACGACTGCCGCCGCCGCGCCCATCCACGCCGCACCCTTGAGAAACTCCCTGCGATCTGTTTTCATGTTGAAGTATCCTCCGTTTTGATTGGTGACATTATACCATAAATTTCAGGAGCGTGCGCCTGTTGATTTCACGGCGCCTGCCCGAGCAGAAGGCGGACCGGGCCCAAAAGGCCGGATTTGACCGGCTCCTCCCCGTCGCCGAAATAGTCCCAGCTCGTGAACGCCACGCGGTTCGTCGCGGGACGCGAGCCGTCCGGACGCCACGCCCAGCCGGGGATGCGCTTAAGTCCCCTCCCGCAGAACGACTGCGTGCCAGACATGTCGCTCTGGTGGGTCCTAACGGGCCCCCACTCGCAGTCGTCGCCCGGAAGCACATGGTCGCCGAGGAGCCTGTTGTGCCACCCGTTTACGACCTCGACCTCAAGTTCGTTCTCTCCCTGCCGCGCTGCGTCAAGCGTCGCCACCTCGAACGGCGCGTGCCACGCGACGCCGAGGTCGCGCCCGTTGAGACGAACCCGCGCGATGTCCGCGACATCTCCGAGATCGATCTTCCGGACGGCCTTCGCGTCTTCCTTCGAAAGCTCGAGGCGCACGCGGTACATCGCCGCCCCGGAGAAGTATCGCACGCCCGGGATGCCGGAGTCGGACCACGAGGAAAGGCCCTTCATCTCCAGCGGGGAGGCAGGTGCGCCGCGCCCGGGCTCAAATGCGACGGACCACGTCCCGCCGACCGGCAGGCTGCGCGCAGCTTCGCGGCGGCGGCTTTCCGGCCAGGCGGCGCCGCGGCGGAACGTCACGAAGACCGACTCCTGCGGACCGAGCTTCATCGGAAGGCGCACATAGCCGTCGACGGGATCGACGATTCCGAGAAACTCCGTCTCTCCCGACCCGGGATACCAGAGCTCCGCCTGCCCTTCGGCGCGGAAATCGGCCGCAAAGGAAACTTCGCCCATGGAGACGTTAGCGACGAAGAAAAGCGCATTGCCGTCGGCGAGCCGACGCGCCGTTCCGAGAACGGGCCCGTCCGGTCCGACCGAAACCCCGCCAGCCACGCAGAACGGACGCTTCGGCAGCTCGTCGCCCTCGCCAAGGACTCCTACGCCGGCCCTGCGCGCGCGTTCCACGGCCGCGGCACATTCGCCGCGCAGCGCTTCGGGGACGGCAAGAAACGGATAGGAACGGCCGGACTCGCGCACAACCGCGCGCCCGGCGGCGAAGTCTACGCCTGTCAGGAAGACACGCCGCGGCACGACGTCGACCCCGTCGGTGATGCCTCGGAAATCCTCGACCGCGAGAACGTCGATCGTCTCCTCGCCACGCTGCAGGCGCTCCTGGCATCGCGCAAGATAGGCGAAGAACGCCTTGCCGGGCTCGAACCACGTCTGGTTCTCCCCGAAGTGGGCGCCCCAGTAGCCCATGTTCATGCCGGGCTTGCGGCAGGCGGGAAACGGCTGGTGCACCCAGTGGTGCAGGAACATGCAGTTGACGCCGCGGGCAAACGACGCGTCCGTGCAGGCCTTGAAGTCGCGCGGTGCGAGAACGTACGGATCCTGGAACGGCATCGCCGTGTAGGCCTCGGCAGCAAGGATGCGCCGCCCCATCGCGCGCCCTACGGCGCCGCCGAGCTGCGGGCTCCCGCCGACCGTGCCTTCCGGCACCCAGAACGGACGAGCCCCCCAGAACTCCGTCGTCGGCACGTCGCTCGCGCACGCCGCCTCGCATCTGTCGAACGGCCCGCCATAGGGCTCCACGACGAACATCATGCCCTTTTCGTGGACGCGCTCGCGGAACACCCGGTAGTGCCGCTCGGTCGAAAGCTCGCCGACGGTGCGCGCCATGTCCGCCTTGATTTTCCCGGCCCCCTCCCGCGTCGCGCCGACATACGCGGGAAGAAGCGGAAGCGGGTCGTATCCGCGGCGCCTCGCGAACTCGTCGCGGAAGTCGTCCGTCCAGTCGTACGGCCCCGCCTCGTAGCTGTCCATCAGCATGAAATCGAGCCCGACGTCTTTCGCGAGCACATGGTCGAGATGCAGATTGACGGCCTTCGCGCTCATCTTGTCAGCCTCGAGGCATCTGCCGACGAGCGACTTCGCGACCGGCATGCACTGCGAGCCCGTGCACGTGTAGCCGAAGCGGTAGACCATGCCGTCCCTCTCCACCGTGCCGACATCGCGGTAGAAGCCGAGATTCGCTTCGGGCCGCGCGGGCGCGGCGCCCTTCTCCGCGACCGTCCATACGAGTTTCTTCATCGCGTTCTCAGGCGTGATCCACGGCCCGCCAGAGACGGTGTAGCCGGGACAGTTGTGCATCCCCGTCTTAAGCCCGCGCTTCTTCGCCTCGCGCGCCGCGAACGCGACATACTCCCACCATTTCCCCCCGCCGAACTCGAAATCCTCCATCGTGTCGTCATCATAGCCGCAGGCCGGGACTTCGGAACAGGGGCCGCGCGCGACCTGGAATATCACGGCGCCGCCGATGCCGGCCCCCTTCATGGCGTCGAGGTCGCGGACGATCCCCTCCTTGGAAACCGCGGTTCCGCACCAGTGCCACCAGACAAACGGCTTTGCGCAGGGCCCGTTCGCACGGCACGCCGGAGGGCGCGAGATCAGATCGTCGACCATGTCGCGGAGCTTCGCCTTCGAAGTCCTCTCGACAAGCACGCCGTGCGGTCCGTTCCCGGCCCTGGCCCAGACGTTGGACCCCGTCTTGGGGTCGACGGACATCGTGCCGCGCTCCAGGCCGAAGTCGCGTTCCCACCCGCGCACAGCGGCCAGCACCGTCAGTTCGTCCCACGATGGACGGCCGCGGCGCTCTTCGTTCCAGACCTTCATGCAGCGGACGAACGCCTCCGCCACCGGCCCCGAAGCAGCCCCCTGCCGCGCCGTTGGGATTCCCGTCAGGACATCCGCGCCGAGGTTGAAGTCGACGAAAAACACGGGGACAGGGCTTTCGCCGATCGCCTTGGCGGAGGATTCCGCGTCCATCCGGAGGTTGCATTCCATCCCATCCGGCAGGACGCCGCCCATCGCGTACCACGCCTTGACCTTCTTCGCGACGAGTTCGCGGCCGGAGAGCGGAGATATGCCGTCGGCTTCCGTCTCCAGAAGGCGGCGGACGTTCGTGAGGAATCCGACGGTGCAGATCGTGACGGATCCGTCGGGAGAGCCGGCGAGCGCGCGGCGGTAGATTTCGTTCGCGTCCGGCGCGGAGTCGGTCGAGGGGTGGCGCAACGACCACTTCCGCGCCGCGACCATGTCGGAGAAGACTTCGCCGACGCCGTTGAGCTCGGTGCCGAACCGAAAGCCGATGTCCCTGCAGACGCCCATCGGGATGTCCGCGCGTCCGTACTCCGCGTTTATCGTCTCGCACATTCCGAGCGCCGGAGAACTGCGCGAGGACGACACGACGGCGAGGATTTCGCATTCTCCGGCGTCGGCGAGCGCGTTGAGGGCCGCAAGCGCGCCGACGTCGTCGTAGTCCCCGCACATATCGGTGTCGAAGATGACGCGCGCGCGGTCGGCGCGCACAGCCGACGCCGACAACGCCAGGAGAGCGGCATATGCCAAAGCTGAAAGAGTTCTTGCCATACCCGCGCTTCAGGACTGGACGCAGCCCTCTTTCTTCAGGTAGCCGCGCGCGCTTTCCGTCGCGTCGTCGGCCATCTCGGGCGTCGCCTGCACGCCCGCGAACTTGACGAGATCGGCGGACTCGAGGAACCGCCTCAGCTCCTCGCTCCTCATCCCGCGCGATCCGATCTCCTCGAAGAACTCCTCCGTCGTCATGTGCGGCGCGCGGATGCCGTACTTGCGCTGGACGTAGCGGCGGACGACCATCGTGAGCTCAACGTAGAAGTCCTTGTATCGCCCGCGCCCGGGGAGGCCCTTCTTGAGAAGACGGTCAAGCTCCACCCACGCGCGCTCGATCGGGCTCATCCTGTGCTCCTTGATGCGGCGGGCGAGATAGCGCAGCAGGAACCACGCGGCCGCAACCACGGCGGCGACGGCGAAGAGCGCGAGCGCGCACCAGCCGACAAGCTTCCACGAAAGCGGAGGCAGGTCCTTCTGCGGGTCGGCCTCCATGTCGCCGGTCACCGTCTCGCGGGCCGGCGGGGCCTCGAAGTAGACAGGTCCCGCGACGAACGAAAGCGAGCCCTCGTCCGCCGCAGTCGACAGAAGCTTCGGAGAGGCGGTCACGGCAAACGGCGCGATCTTGTAGACGTCGGCGCACGGCTCCGGAACGAGCTTCCAGTTGACGGTCTCGACGAGAGAGCCGTCCGCGTTCTTCACGGGCTTCCCGGCGAAGTCCTCGGCAAGCGAAAAGCCGCGCACCCGGTCGCGGAGATCGGGGACTGACGCCTTGACGTCCTTCGGCGTCTTCATCGTCACCGTAAGAAAGACGCTACGCCCAGGATCGATCTGCGTGCGGTCGGCATCGACCTTGAGGTCAATCCCACCGCTGCTCATTTCGAGGACGGTCGCCGCTATGAGAAGAAGATTCATTTCACCTTTTCCTTGCGCGTCGCTTGAAGAGAGCGCGGACACCGTCGATGTACGGCCTGTCCGTCGCGATGTCGAGGGTGTCTATCCCGGTCTTGCGGAAGAACTTAGTCAGCTCCTCGCGGTCGCTTTCCGCCTTTGCCGCGAACGCCTTCCTGACCTTCGCGCTCGAAGTGTCGACGAGCATGAGCTCGCCGGTCTCGGAATCCTCCAGCTCGACAAGCCCGACGTCGGGAAGCGTGCTTTCCGCCGGATCGGACACGGGCACGCATATCATGTCGTGGTGCCGCGCCGTCGCCCGGAGAAGCCGCGCAAGGCCGTCCGCGGCAGATGCGTCGCGCGAGCCGGCGATGAAGTCGCTTACGAGGAAGACGACTGCGCGTCGCTTCTGCACGCCGTTCAGGAACTTCAGGACCCCCTCGACGTCAGTGCCGCCCTTCGCCTCGTCCTCCGCGGCGAGAACCTCGCGGACGAGCCGCATCACGGAGTCGCGCCCCTTGCGCGGAGGGATGTACTTGACGATCCTGTCGGAGAAGAGGACGAGTCCGATCTTGTCCTGGTTGCGTATCGCGGTGAGGGCGAGAAGCGCCGTCACCTCGGCGGCGAGTTCCATCTTGGAGCGCGACCTCGAGCCGTAGCTCTGCGAGCCGGATACGTCGACGAGGAAGAGGATCGTGAGTTCGCGCTCCTCGGAGTAGCGCTTGATGTACGGGACGCCTGTCCGCGCGGTGACGTTCCAGTCGATCGTCCTGACGTCGTCTCCGGCGATGTAGGGCCTGACCTCGTCGAATTCGACGCCCTGGCCCTTGAACGTGGAGTGGTAGTCGCCGGCCAGCTGGTCGTCGATGAGCCGGTTGGTGAGGATTCGTATCTTCCCCACCTTCGCCATCAATTCCTTTACGTCGGTCGCCATTTTATAAATCTCGACAGCTGATCTATGCGCACTTTGCGTTCTTTGCGGCTAAAATACTCACGGCACCGGAACAACACTTAGAATCTTGTCGATGATCTTGTCGCTCGTCACGTTCTCCGCCTCGGCCTCGTAGGTGAGGAGGATGCGGTGGCGCAGGACGTCGTGCACGACTTCCTTCACGTCCTGCGGCGTCGCGTAGGCGCGCCCGTGCATGAGCGCGTTGCCGCGCGCGGCGAGGTTCATCGCGAGCGTCGCGCGCGGGCTTGCGCCGTTCTGGATCATCGCGTCTGCCTCGCGCGTCTTGAAGACTATCTCGAGGATGTAGTCGCCGACCTTCTCGTCGCAGTAGACGTCGTTCAGCGCGGCGCGGAGCGTCTCGATGTCGCCGGGGGCGCAGACCGTCTTCGCCTCTGGCTTCTCGGCGTTCTCGGCGAAGCGCTGCATGATGCGGCGCTCGTCCGCCTTCGTCGGCGGCTCGACGAGGCACTTGAACATGAAGCGGTCGACCTGCGCCTCGGGGAGCGGGTAGGTGCCCTCCTGCTCGATCGGGTTCTGCGTCGCGAGGACGAGGAACGGCCTGGGGAGGGGGTAGGTCTCGTCGCCTATAGTCACCTGGCGCTCCTGCATCGACTCGAGAAGCGCCGACTGCACCTTCGCCGGCGCGCGGTTGATTTCGTCGGCCAAGAGCAGGTTGGTGAAGACAGGCCCCTTCTTCGGCGTGAACTCGCCCGTCTTCGGCGAGTAGACGAGCGTACCGACGACGTCGGCGGGGAGGAGGTCTGGCGTAAACGAGATGCGCCTGAACTCGAGCCCGAGCGCCTTCGCGAGAGTGTTGCACGAAAGCGTCTTCGCGAGGCCCGGCACGCCTTCGAGGAGGATGTGTCCGTCGGTGATCATGGCGAGGACGAGGCGGTCGATGAGCTTTTCCTGCCCGACGATGACCTTGCCAACCTCATCGCGTATCTTCGCCACGAGCTCCTTCTGCGCGGCGATCCTGTTCGTTGCTTCCTTCAGGTCCATTTTATTTCTCCTTGTGTTGTCTGAAATCGCGTATCATGTCCTTTACGACGGCCCAGCGCTCGCGCCTTATCTGCTTGACCGCGTTCGAAAGCCGCATCCTGTCCATTACGGCATCCCTGTCGCCGGTCGCGGGCAGCGCCCCGCGCAGGGCCTTGAAATGCGCCTCCCAGAACGACCTTACGAAGTCCTGCAGTATGTCCGTCGCGCTCATGCCGCTCGACTCCGTCTTTCCGGCCCCCACGAGGACGGCGTCAAACCACTCCCTCTCCCTCTGCCCGAGGCTCGCCGCGAAGGTCGCGAACACGTCCTCTCCGCTGGCCGCCTCCATGCGCCAGGTCTCGACGAACCGCCACGTGAAGGCGTGGGCGAAGACCTCGCGCGGCAGGAACTCGCCTATCATGCCGTCAAGCGTCCTGTCGCGCTCGTTCGACATGAGGAACTCCATGAACGCCGTCTCCCGCGGCGGCGGCGGCGCGACTTCTGCGGCGTCAGCCGCAGAAGGAGTCGGAAGTCGGGAGTCGAGAGTTGAAAGCCGGCTGTCCACATCGTCCTCATCGGCAGAAAGTTCCTGCGCGGCGGATGGCTGGTGGCGTGGAGCGGCGGCCTTTTTCCTCCTGACCGCCTCAAGCTCCTCCGCAAGCGCGGCGGACGGGAGCCCCAGGAGCTTCGACGCCTCGCCGACCATGCTCGCCCTCAAGACCGCCGACGGACATGCGGCAATCGTCGCGAGGACCGCCTTCGAGACGCGCGCCACGGCGTCGATCGACGACGGATCCGCCTCCTTCGCGCGCTCGACGCGGCACTGGAAGGATATTATCGACTCGCCCTTCTCCAAGAGCGCGCGAAATTGCCCGGCACCTTTCGTCCTCAGGAACGAATCAGGGTCATCGCCGTCGGGGAGGGAGACTACGCGCACGGGAATCTCCGCCGCGAGCAGCATGCCCGCCGAACGAATGGTCGCCTTGTGGCCCGCCGCATCGTCGTCATAGACGAGGACCGCCTGGCTCGCGACGCGCTTGAGCATCCTCACGTGCTCGTCGGTGAACGCCGTTCCCTGCCCGGCGACGGCGTTCGCGAAGCCGCTCGCATGGAGGCGAATGCAGTCGATCTGCCCTTCGCAGACTATCACCTCGCAGTGGGGGTCCTTCCCGATCGCGCGGCCCGCACGGTCGAACCCGAAGAGGACGTTGGACTTCTTGAAGATCGCCGTCTCCGGGGAATTCACGTACTTGCCGGAGTTCTTCTTCTCGACAAGCTGCCGCCCCGAGAACGCGACGACCCTGCCCTGCTTGTCGCGCACGGGAAACATAAGCCGCCCGCCGAAGCGGTGGTAGCCGCTGTCGCCCGGCCTGTTCGGCGCCTTGACGACGCCTGCGGCCTCGAGCTCTTCCGGCGTGTACTTGTACTTCTCGGCCCAGCGCAGGATGTTCGCGACGCCGTTCGGCGCGTAGCCGATTCCCCAGTCCTCCGCGACGGCGCCGGCGAGGGCGCGGCTCTCAAGGTATTTCCGCGCGGTCTCGCCCTCCTTTGCCTGAAGGAGGCAGCGGCGGTAGAACGCGGCGAGCTCGGCCATCAGCGAGTAGAGGCGCTTGCGGAGGCCAGCGTTGGGGTCTTCGGCCTCCTCGATCTTGACGCCGCACTGCTCGGCGAGCTTCTTCACGGCCTCGACGAACGTGAGGCCCTCCTGCTTCTGCACGAACTTGATTGCATCGCCCGACTCGCCGCAGCCGAAGCAGTGGTAGAACCCCTTGGACGAATTGATGTTGAAGGACGGGGTCTTCTCGTGGTGGAACGGGCAGCACGCCTTCGCCGTCGCCCCGGCGTGCTTCACCTGTATGCCGTACGACGATATCAGTTCGGCGAGGTCGATCCTCGACTTGATATCCTCGACTATAGACTCTGTGATTCCCATTGCCATTGAATTGAAGTATATTATACCATACTGAGTGTGTATATGCGCGTCCCCCGCCTTCAGCCGCGATTTATTGAAGCCGGGGAACCTCGGCGGAGGCGCCGCAGATCAAGGTGTCGCGAACGCGGTTTTCTTGATGCGGGGAATTTCTCCGGAGTCTAGTTTCATGAATGCGAAACACTTTCTGCCGAGGTCCTTGAGAGACGCGCCGATGAGATAGACATATCCGCGCAAAACATACTCTTTCAGAATTCTATTAGCCCACTGCCTGAATCTGGTACCAATTACTGATTTTACGCGATACCCGACGGAAATAATTACATCTAGACTATATAGGGCCACTGGTCTGTCCGAGGTTGCAATTTGCAAATAATGCAAATTGCTTTCCTTGTCCAGCTCACACTCAGAAAAAATGTTCTTTATGTGCCGACTTATTACAGATACATCGCGTTGAAACAGCTCGCACAACTGCGCCTGCGTCAGCCACACCGTCTCGTTTTCAAGACGGACGGCGAGCCTGATTGTGTCGTCCGGCTGATAGACGACGATTTCGTTCTTGGGCTCAGGCAGATTACGCGGTTGATTATTGTTCATGGCAATACCTCCATTAGGATGCCCTCGATCAACGCGACTGGCCGTTCGAGCCGAAGCCGCGGAAGATTTCGGCGAAACCTGGCGGAAGGTCCTTGAGAAGATCCTCGCCGCTCTTGCCGACGTCATCCCTCGCGCAGACATAGTTCCTGCACATAATTCCATCACGCCAGGGGCATGTTCCCGTGGCGCACTTCGGACAGATTTGCTCCATGATTGGACTCCTATTCCTTTTGTCGTTTCCGACGCACTGCGCGGCCGAACGACGGCCGCAGGATACAATGCGCCTATGACGCATTTTCGGAATAGGCGATGCCTCGCCAGTTGCCGACGACGCTTAGGC
>ONVK01000135.1 GCA_900321255.1 uncultured Lentisphaerota bacterium
TCCGAGCCGTGCCGCGACAAGGTTCTGCTCCAGGCGCTTCCCGCGCGCGACTGGCGCGAAGCGACGCCGCTCGGCAACGGACGCCTCGGGGCGCTTGTCCACGGCCGCGCTTCCGACGAACGCGTCACGCTCAACCACGAAGCGCTCTACAACTGGGCAAGCCGCGGCGAGATGCCCGACCTCTCGGGGCTTCTCCCGAAGGTGCGCGCGCTTCTCGCCGAGGGGCGCTTCGCCGAGGCGAACCGGCTCTACCCCGACGCGCTGAAGGCGTCGGGCTACAAGAGCGCGACAGGCAAGTTCTTCCCGACGTTCGACCTGTGCCTGCGCTGCGGAACCGACGGCGTCTTCCGCGATTACGCGCGCGAACTCGACATGACGCACGGCGTCTGCACGGTGCGCTGGGCCGACGACGGCGGAGATTGGGAGCGCACGTCGTTCGTCAGCTGCGCGAATGGCGCGGGCGGTCCTTTCGTCATGCGCGTCCGGCGCGACGGCAGGCCGTTCTCCGCCGAAGTGTCCCTGCCGCGCCACGACCTCATCGACTTTCCGGACTACGGCGGATGGGACGACTTCTCCGCCGAGGCGGGCGCTCGCGCTCTCCTCTCGACCGTGAAGACGCCGGACGGTCTTTCCTTCTGCGGCATGGCCCGCATTCTGTCGACTGACGGCAAAGTCGCGAAAGCCGAAGGGGCGAAGGGGAGGATTCCGTCGCTCCACGTCGAGTCGGCGCACGAACTTGTTCTTCTCGTGGACGTCCGGGACAGTGCGATTTCGTTCGCCGACTTAGAGGCATCGCTCGCGCAGCTCTGCGAGGGTCGCTCGTTCGACGCGCTTCTCGCGGGCCACTCCGCGGAGTTCTCGAAGCGCTTCTGCGCGGCGACGTTCTCCCTCGGCGCGGCGGATGCGCCGCGCGAGTCGAACGAGCGTCTCCTGCTCGACGCCTATGCAAATGCGCCTGACGCGCGGCTCGTCGGGAAGATGGCCGACTTCGGGCGCTACCTACTCCTCTCGTCCTCGGGCTTCGGCTGTGCACGCCCCGCGAACCTCCAGGGCGTCTGGAACGGCGACTATTCGCCTGCATGGGGCGCGACGTACTTCCTCGACGAAAATGTCGCGATGATGTACTGGCAGGCGCTTCGCGGCGGGATGTCCGAGACGCTGCTGCCTCTTTTCGACCTGCTCGACCGCTGGAAGGACGACTTCCGGACGAACGCTCGGCGGCTCTGGGGCTGCCGCGGACTCGTTTTGCCCCTCTATATGGGCGACCGCGGCGGGCTCAAGGGCGACTTTCAGCCGCACTGCGTATACTGGACCGGCGCGGGAGCGTGGATTGCCTCGTTCCACTGGGACTACTGGCTCTGGACGGGTGACCGCGCGTTTCTTCGCGACCGGGCGTGGCCGTTCCTGCGCGAAGTCGCGCTCTTCTACGAGGACTTTCTCTACGAGGGTCCCGACGGGCTGCTTCACGCCGCGCCAGCGGTCTCGCCTGAGAATTCGCCCGTCGTCGAAGGCGGCGCGAAGGTCGACGTATGCGTAGATCCGACGATGGAGATCGCGCTCGTGCGCGAACTTCTGAACCACGCGCTTGCCGCCGCCGCGGAGCTCGGGATCGACGACGCGCAGACCGCGCGCTGGCGCGCGATGCTCGCGAAGCTCCCGCCCTACAGGACGAACGAGCGCGGCGCTCTTCGCGAATGGCTCGACCCGCGTTTCGGCGACAACGACCACCACCGCCATCTCTCGCATCTCTATCCGCTCTTCCCAGGGCGCGAGATCGCGCCGCACCGCGATGCCGCGCTCTTCGCGGCCGCGAAGAAGGCGACGGAGGCGCGGCTTGCGACGGGCCTCCCCGACCAGACGGGATGGAGTCTCGCGCACATGGCCTGCGTGTGGGCTCGGCTTGGGGAAGGGGATCGGGCGCTCGGGTGCCTTGAGCAGCTTCTGCGCTGCTGCACTGGCCCCAACCTCTTCACCCGCCACAACGACTGGCGCGGCATGGGCGTCACGCTGGAGATGCTGCACGGCACGACTCCGCCCATCCAGCTCGACGCCGCGTACGGTTTTTCCGCCGCCGTGCAGGAGATGCTGCTCGGCGTGGACGAGTCGTCGCTGCGCATCCTCCCCGCGCTGCCCGCGGCGTGGGATCGCGGGTCGATGAAGGGCCTTTGCGCACCAGGCGGAGTCAAAGTCGACGTCTCGTGGGGAAACGGGGAGTGGCAGGCGGCGATTTCGCTTGGCCGAGACTTTCCCGCGCGGGGAATCGACGTCTACACGCCGGGCTCCCCCGAACCGCGGCGCGTAGACCTGAAGCCAGGCGACGTTGTCAGGCTGTTCGGTCTTCTGAAGTGAAACGTCGATTCCGGCCGAGGGGTATGCGAACGAAAATATGGTATAATCACAGGCAGGGCAGATTCGCAGATGAAAGAGCTGACATATCCGTTTGACGAGAGGCAGATCCGCGCGCTGAAGGCAGGCGATGCGGTCGAGATTTCGGGGCTTGTCCACACCGGTCGCGACAAGTTCCACAAGTTCTTCGCCGACGGCGGGAAGATAACCGTCGATTTCCGCGACGGTGCGCTCTACCACTGCGGACCGGTGTGCGTTAAGGCGGGTGACGGCTGGAGGGTCGTCTCGGCAGGACCGACGACGAGCGTGAGGGAGAATCCCTACGAACCGAAGTTCATCGCCTCGTCCGGCGTTCGCATCATCATCGGGAAGGGCGGTATGGACGCGGCGACTCTCGCCGCGATGAAGAAGCACGGCTGCGTCTATGTCCAGGCCGTCGGCGGAGCGGGTGCGCTCTATGCGGCGTCGGTGAAGCGTGTCGCGGGCGTTGACCTCTTCGAGGAATTCGGCGCGGCCGAGGCGTGCTGGCATTTCGAGGTCGAGGGCTTCCGCGGCGTAGTCGCGATGGACGCGCACGGGAATTCGCTCTTCGACAAGGTAGCGTCGGCCTCGGACGCGCGGCTTAGGGAAATTCTCTGACTCGGCGTTCGACGTCTTGGACGACGAGCCCTGCGAGGGCGAAACCGAAAATCGCCGTCGTGTGGACAACCGTCCCGTTGACGCGTTTCCCCGGCTCCCCGTCGCCTGTCTCTGCCCCGAGGTTCCCGCGGCGCTCCGGGCTCCACACGCATGTGAACTTCCGCGACGGCATGCCGCCGGTCTTTTTGAACTTGGTGCGGAGCGCACGCGCAAGGCCGTCGCCTTCGACCTTGCGGAACTCCGTCGCGCGGATCTGGAAGGGGTCGATCTTCAGCGCCGCGCCCATCGAGGAGAAGAGCGTCGCCGATGGGATCGATAGCGCGTGGCGTATAAGCGCCGCCTTGCAGTCGAGCGAGTCTATCGCGTCCACCACGTAGTCGTATTCCCCGAGGGCGAACTCCCCCGCCGTGTCCTCGGTGTACCTCCGTGCGCGCACGTCGAGCTCGACGAGAGGGTTGATTTCCCTGAGCCGCCTCGCGAGGACTTCGACCTTGACCTCCCCGACTGTCGCGGTGGTGGCCATGATCTGGCGGTTGACGTTCGATTCAGCGACTTTGTCGGAGTCGACGAGCATCAGCCGCCCGACGCCGGAGCGGACGAGCGCCTCGGCGCACCAGCCGCCTACGCCGCCGAGTCCGAATACGGCGACCTTTGTCCGCGCGAGCGCTTCGAGCGCCGCGGTGCCGAGCATAAGCTCCGTTCGGCTGAATATGGCCGGATTCGTCCTTACTTCGCGAGCGAATCGACGGCCTTGCCGGCTTCGTCTGCGGCCTTGTCGGCAGCTTTGTCCGCGTCCTTTGCGGCCTTGTCGGCGGCCTTCGAGAGGTCCTTGCCGGCCTGCTCCATCTTTTCGGAGAGAGTGGGCTCCTTCTTCTCGCATCCGGTGAAGAGGACGGAGGAAGCGAGAGCGGCCGCGACTGCGGCGACATACATGCACTTCATTTTTGTATTCCTTTCGATTGCGAGCCGTGGCGGACACTGTGTCCGTTACGTGCAGGCGCGAGTATTATACCATATTCCCCGCTCCGGGCGGTTGCCCGATTGCGCACAAAATCATGCCCAATTGGACATCTTTTTGGTGTGGGAATATGCTACAATAGAGCAAAATTGAAAATAACGAAAGGAACAATCCATGGATAGTCGCACAGCTAAGTTCGCGGGATTTGCAATCTTGGTTGCCGTTGCCATGCTCGCCATGCCGCTCTTTGCCGAGCGGCAGGGCCCTTGGACAAAGGAGCGCGCGTGGGAGTGGTATCGCGCCCAGCCGTGGATTCGCGGGTGCAACTACATGCCTGCCTCATGCGCGAACCGCGTGGACCAGTGGCAGGAGCTCGGATGCGAAGAGCGTTTTGCGGAAATGGACCGCGAACTCGCCGTTGCTGAGTCCATCGGTTTCAACACGCTCCGCATACTCGTCGAGCTGCAGGGCTTCGGCGTGTGGCTCGAAGAGCACGACGGCTTCATGGAGCGTTTTGAGCGCGCATTGCAGATAATGGCGTCGCACAAGATGCGCGCGATAGTCGTGCTCGGAAATGACTGCATGAGGCCGAAGTCGATTTGGCAGCTTCCTAAGCCCGGTCCGCAGACATACGATGTCGGCTACCATGGCGGACGCAAGCAGAGTCAGCACGGGAGCTTCCCCAACGAGATCGGTCATTCGCAGGTCGACGACCCCGAACTCAAGCCGAAGTTCTTCAGGATGTGCGAGGAACTGCTCACCAAGTATCGCGACGACGACCGCATTCTGTTCTGGAATCTCTGGAACGAGCCGGGCGCGGCAAATCGCGGCGAAGTCAGCGTGCAGCCAATGAAGGAACTGTTCGAGCTCGCGTGGCGAATCGACCCCAAGCAGCCGCTCGCGGCAGATCTGTGGGCCGGAGACTACGGCACGAACGAAAAGGCGAAGAATCAGGCGCAGGTCTGGGCTGGACGGCTTTCGGACATCGTCTCGTACCACTGCTACGGCGACTACGAGAGGCAGGTTAGGGTAATCCGCCTGCTGCGCAAGTGCTATGCTCGGCCGATGGTGAACACCGAATGGCTCGCGCGGACCATTAACAACGATGTGTTCACATCCTATCCGCTCTTCTACATCGAGCGTGTCGGCTGCACATGCTGGGGGTTCGTCGCCGGCAAGTACCAGACATACGAACCGTGGGAATACATGTGGAAGGAAGTCGAGAAGGGGACAGAGCGCAGCAAGAGCTACGACATGACGAAATGGTTCCACGACCTCTACCGTCCGTCACTGCGTCCGTACGATCCGAAGGAAATCGAGCTTATCAAGAGATTCAACAAACTTGCAGACGAGGACTGATGTCATGATGAGGCACGTCGCTTTTTCCGCCGTGGTCGCGGCGCGCTCTTTCGAAGAAGTGGAACTGCCGTCCGTCATGCCGCCGACCTCGTTTGTGGTGACGGAACTTGCATATTGAATTGGCGTTGGGGTTCCCGAAAGGCGGGCGAATCACCAGAAGATTTCGTCCGCACCGTAATCGTATTTTGAAATAGAGCCAAAATCCACGCGGCAGGATTTGGTATAATATCCCAATCATGAAATGGACCAAGTCTCTCATCCAGACGCTCCGGGAGAATCCCGGTGACGCAGAAATCGACTCTCACAAGCTCCTTATCCGCGCGGGGCTCGCGCGCAAGGTCGCAGGCGGGCTCTATGCCTACCTGCCGCTCGGGCCGGCGCGCTCGAGATCGTCTCGCCTATCCTCCAGCCGGCGGAGCTCTGGCGCACCACGGGACGCTGGGACACGATGGGTCCGAACATGTTCAAGCTCCGCGACCGCGGCGAGCACGAGTTCGCGCTCGGTCCGACGGCCGAGGAGGTCTTCACCGACCTCGCGAAGTCGCTCATCAGCTCCTACCGCCAGCTGCCCGTCACGATCTACCAGATCCAGTGGAAGTTCCGCGACGAGACGCGCCCGAGGTTCGGGCTCATGCGCTCCAAGGAATTTCTGATGAAGGACGCGTACTCCTTCGACGTCGACGCAGAGGGGGCGGACAAGAGCTACTGGAACATGTACCATGCCTACGAGCGCATCTACGAGCGCTGCGGGCTCAAGGCCGTTCCCGTGCAGGCCGACGGCGGCGACATGGGCGACTCCATGACGCACGAGTTCCACGTACTCGCCGACGCTGGAGAGGACGGCATCGCCTTCTGCGAGGGCTGCGGCTACGCGGCGAACCTCGAGAAGGCGGAGCGCAGGGTCGCGCCGCGCGCAGACGCCGACTGCCCCGCATACGAGGAGGTCCACACTCCCGGCGCGAAGACGATCGACCAGGTCGCCGCGTTCATGGGCCTTCCGGGGTCCGCGTTCGTCAAGTCGCTTATATACTCCGCCGACGGAAAGCCAGTCATGGTGTGCGTAGAGGGTGATCGCGACGTCAACGACGTGAAGCTCAAGCGCTTCCTCGGCGCCAAGAAGGTCGAGCTCGCGGACTTCGAGACGGTGCTCAGGGCCTCCGGCGCGAACGCGGGGTCCGTCGGCCCCGTAAAGCCGGCGGACGCCTCCCTCCGCATCGTCTGCGACATCGCGCTCAAGGGCGCGAAGGGACGCATCGTCGGCGCGAACAAGGACGACTACCACCTCAAGAACGTCGACCTTGCGCGCGACTGCAATATCGCGGACGCGGACTTTGCGGACCTCGTCATCGCGAAGGAAGGCGACATCTGCGCGAAGTGCGGCAAGCCGATGGCGATCAAGCGCGGCATCGAGGTCGGGCAGGTCTTCAAGCTCGGCACGAAGTACTCCGCCGCGTTCAACGCCGTCTACAAGAACGA
>ONVK01000120.1 GCA_900321255.1 uncultured Lentisphaerota bacterium
GCCTCCATCCTCACGACGTGGCTCTGCTGGAGCTTGAGCTCAAGCGAGTCCTCGACGGTGATGATGCGCTCGGCGGGGCCTATGCAGAGCGAGATCGCGTTGAGGAGCGACGTCTTGCCCGAGCCCGTGCCGCCCGAGACGACGATGTTCTTCCTGAGCGCGACGCACGCGTCTATGAACTTCATCATCTCCTGGCTCATCGAGCCGAACGACACGAGCTTGTCGAGCGTGAAGAGCGACTTGCCGAACTTTCGTATCGTAAGGCACGCGCCGTCGGGGGTGATCGGCGGGATCACTGCGTTCACGCGCGAGCCGTCCTCGAGTCGGGCGTCCACGAGCGGACTCGACTCGTCGATTCGCCTGCCGACCTTGTTGACGATGCGCTCTATGACGCGGATCAGGTGGCCTGGGTCGCGGAAGTGCCTGTCCGTAAGGCCGACCTTCCCCTTGCGCTCGACGTAGATGTGGCGGTAGTCGATCACCATGATCTCGGTGATCGAGTCGTCCGCGATCAGCGGCTCGAGCGGCCCGAGGCGAAGCATGTCCTCCATCGTCTCGCGGCGGAGCTCCTCGATCACTCCTTCGCCGAGTCCCTCGAGCTCAGGCATGCCGCGCGCGACGATCTCGTCGAGCGAGGCGCCGATGCGGCGCTCCAGCTCGGCGACGTCTGCGGAGGTCGAGTCGCCGAGGTTCCGCGACAGGCTTGCGAGCGCGTGGGAGTAGAGCAGGTCGGATGCGGACTCGCGGCGGCTCTTGCGTTCGCCGGAAGCCTCGCACGCGACCTCGAACTCGAAGTCGCCCACCTTTACCGCGGCCTTCCCCACGAGCGCTTCGAGCGCCGTACGGCGTCCGTTGACCTCGAGCCGTCCGTCCGCAGCCGCGTCGCCGATCCACCACACGCTTCCGTGCGGCGAGAACGAGACCTGCTGCGGCGCAAGCGCGTACTCCGACGACACTACCACGTCGCACGACGCGGCCGAGCCGAGTGTGAACACCTCGCCGTCCTTGCCCTCCTGCGGCGTGAGCGTCGCTATGCGCTTGCCGCCCTGCGTGAATATCAGCGGCTTCATCACGGCATTTCCACCTCGACCTTGCGGTCCTTCAGTTCGTTGAGGGACGCCTCGACGCCCTCGCTCGACTCATCCACCGCCCAGTTGACGGTGACGACGAGGAGCATCTCGTGCATCTTGAGGTCGTCGTTCGTGTTGCCGAAGAGCCGCTCCCCGAGCCACGGAATCTTCGAAAGCCACGGAGTTCCCTTCTTGTCCTCGCTCTCGCTGTTGTACTTGTAGCCGGAGAGCATGATGGACTCGCCCGGACGGACGAGGTACTTGGACTTCGTCTGGTAGCGCGATATCTCGATGTCGGCGGAGTCGCGGGAGAGCGGCTGCTTGTTGTCGAGGGTGAAGTCGAGATTGACGGTGTTTTCGTCGATGATGAGCGGAGTCGTCTTGATTATGTATCCGTACTCGATCGACACCAGGTCGCCGCTTGAGCCCATGCCCGGCGTCGTCGACCTGTGGATCGTTCCTCCGTTCTGGAACTCGGCCTCGATTCCGCTCTGCGTCGAGAGCGTGGTCGAGTACACGCTCTTCGCCGCCCCGCTCTTCTTGAGCAGGTTCACCGTCGCCTTCACGCCGTCGACCTTGACGTTCGCGCCGCCGGACCAGGCGTGCTTCCAGTCGCCGTTTTTCTTCGCATCGCCGGTGAAGGTGCGCGCAATCGCCGACTCAAGCGACTGACTGTCGGTCGGGGTCCTTGTCGGATCGCCGCCCTGCGCACCCTGGGACATCTCGTAGCCGGTCTTGGTGCTGACGCTGTTCTTGCCCTCGTGGCTCCGCCCCCACGAACTGGAGCCGCCCGTGTTCTTCGAGTGCTGGTAGCCGAAGTTCCAGTCGGCGGACGCCGTTATCGACTCGGGGCCGGAGAAGCCGAGGTTGCGCGACATCGTGTCGCTGTACGCGACGAACTCGATGCTGATGAGGATCTGCTGCTTGTATATCCTGAGGTTGTCCGTGTTGACCGTGACGCCGGGGAAGTCGCGGACGAAGCCCTCGACGCGCTTCTTGAGCTGCTCGATGGACTGCGTGTCGTACATCCTGCCGGACAGGCACACCTCCCGTCCGACGACGTTGACGCCGACGTTCGTTATGGCGGAGCGCGCGAGGAAGTCCTTCACCAGCTCGCCCACCTGCGCCGTCGAATACGTGACCTGCGTCACGATGCGGGCCGTGTCGAGCGCCTTCGCGGTCTCGACGCGGCGCAGCGTGTCGACGTTCGCGGTCGAGCCGCCGACGACAACCTTGTCGCCGATGATGGCGATGGTTATCTCTGGATCCTCCGAGAACATCCCGCGAAGGACGTCCCAGTAGGACGGCACGACGGCGACCGTGCGCGCGGCGTATACGCCGCGTTCGTCCACGTACGAAAGCAACGCCTCGCCAAGCCGCACGCCCGACACGACCGCCTCGCCGCTCTCCCTGAGCGCCGCGATGAACACAGAGTCGTTCGAGCTCCTGACCGACGTCGCCTTGAGCGCATCCGTCGCGACGGTCTCGTTCTCGACGACGGTCATGTCGGGCAGCCTGCGGACAACCGCCGCATCCGACGCAAACGCCGCGAACAGCGCCACGCCCGCCATCACAACTGTTTTCCCTGATCTCATCTTCTCCTCCTTGTGGCTATCAACCACCAACTATCAACTACCAACTATCAACTACCAGCTAAGCTACTGAAACGCCTTCACGGTCTCGCCGAACGAGCTGCCCGGCGCGACAGTCACGCCGGTGCGGTCCTGCGTCGTCTTCGTGTCGCGCATGTTCCTGAGCAGATACGTGATCTGCCCCATCGTGCGCGCCTGCACGAGCATGATCGCCGCCTTCGTCGGAAGCGACAGCGTCATCGTGCCGTAGCCGGACGTATCGCTCTGGAGGTCGTAGTCGCGGTCAGTCGCGATCACCGGGACGTTCTGCAGTATCACGCTGGAGACGATTCGCGACCCCGTCTCCTTCGCCGCCTGGCCCGTGACGAGCCCGAGCCCCTCCTCCGTCGCGGTCAGCACCACGTCGATCCTGCTGCCCGGGTTGATGAAGCCGCACACCGAGCTAACGGAGTCAACCGGGACCGTCACGGCGCGGCATCCGTCCGCAATGAGGTCCGTGAACGGAGTCTTCGGCTCCGTCTCGATGTCGATCCAGAAGACCGGCGTATTCGCGGCGATGAGGCGCTTCGCCTTGCGCTTCACGATCTTCTCCATCGCGTCGGAAAGCGACTTCTGGTAGCCGGGATCGTCCTTCGCCGGAAGCGCTATGTGCATGTTGGAGAGCGATTCGAACGGAATCTCCGCCGAGCCGAGCATCTCCTCGCCTATCTCCGCCCCCTCCTTGATCTCCATCGTGGCGACGAGTATCGACGCCTTGGGCGTCGGCGCGACCGCGGTCTTCGTCGCGATGTACTTGTTCACGGCGATGACCGCGAACAGTCCTACAAGCACCGCAGCGACTGCGGCGATCTTTGTGTTGTTGTCAGTCTTCATTTGTCTTTCCTTTCTTTGAAATGTACGCTTCGTCGTCTGTGAATCGGTAGTCGACGTCGCATTCGAACAAGCCGGGGCGCTGCACGGCCTCGAAGTGCATGGTCAGGTTCTGCTTCGTCCAGCTCGACTTCGGCGCCCCCTCGGGGCAGTTGAGGTGCGGCGCCTGCGTCCACCCCGACCCTGTCGCCGCCTTCTCTATCTCCTTAGCCGCCGCGCCCGCGGACATCTCGGCAACGCAGTGCACGATGAACGCGGCGCCTGCGCCGCGCTCGACGAGCTCCGTGAGGAGCGGGCTCCCGACAACGACGTCGCGCAGAATGCCCGGCATCATGTCCTTCACGTGCCTCGCCGAGCGCCGGGCGAGGATGTCGGGCGTCACCGTCTCGCCTTCGGACGGCACGAGCTCCGCCGGGACGACGAAGTCCTCCATCAGCGAGTCGTCGCCGACTATGGGCCTTACCTCCCTGAGGACAATCGACCCTTCCGGCGTCCTGTACACGCGCTCCATCCCGGAGAGGTTCTTTATCTCGAGCGCGTTCTCGTCGTCGAGCCGCTCCCATCCCGCGCTCTCGGCCTTCTGCTCCGCCACGTCGACTGCGAGCGAGTACGGCATATGCATGCGCTCGGCGCGGCGGCGCACGGAAAGCCCCGCGATGTTGACCTCGAGCTCCTTCGGGACGATTCTTGCGAGATCGTGCACCTTGACCGCCGGCTCGACGGCGACCTCGAGCGGACGCACGGTGCTCTCCGCCCTGTAAACGCGCGTAAGAGCCGTGCGCACCGTCCAGCGGAACGCGAAGACAGCCGCGAGCACGGCAAGCAGCGAAAGGACTGTTCTGGTCAGCTTCTCCCTCATTTCACGAGTCCTTTCAGGAAAGGCTGCTTGGCGCACCACGCCTTGAACTTCCTGACGTATGTCTGCGGCGCGATCGGGACGGAATCCACCACCGGCATGTGGCAGTACACGCGGTGGCGCTTCGCCGGATTGACCTTGAGGTTCCACGCCGTCGCCGCAGCTCCGCCCTCGAGGTCT
>ONVK01000110.1 GCA_900321255.1 uncultured Lentisphaerota bacterium
CTCGTATCGGAAGCACTGCGCGATCGTCGTCCACTTGAGCGGGAAGGGAAGCTCCTTCTGGCGCTGCGCGACCATGCGCGCGAGCGTGGGCGTCATCTCGGCCCTGAGCGCGAGGTGGCGCTCGGACTTGTCGAAAAAGTGGTAAATCTGCTCGCCGACTTCCTCACCCGCCTTGCGGGCAAGCAGCTCGTAGCTCTCGACGACGCATGCGTCGTACTGACGGAAACCGGCCGCCTCTCCCGCGGCGCGAAACGCGTCGAATACGCGGCTGCGCCACGCCATGTCCTCGGGATAGAAGTCCCTCATTCCGCGGGGCGGCTCAAAACTGATCTTTTCTGCCATAGGTTGGTATTATCCTAAAAAACGCAGACAAGGTCAAGTGGGGATCGGGTTGGTATCGCGGCGGATATTTGCTATACTACGTCAGGAGGCGGCGAAAATGACGACGGCGGAAAAACTTGTTGAACGGCTCGGCGAACTCGGCCGGACTTGCGGAACGGCGGAATCGTGCACCGGCGGAGGCGTCGGGAGCGCCATAACGGCAGTCCCGGGCTCAAGCGCGATCTTCATGGGCGGCGTCATCAGCTACGACAATTCCGTGAAGCAAGGCGTCCTCGGAGTCTCCTCCGAGACGCTTGCCTCTGTCGGCGCGGTGAGTCCCGAGACGGCCGAGCAGATGGCCGTCGGCGCGCGCAGGCTCCTCAAGGTCGACTATGCCGTTTCCGTCACCGGCATAGCGGGTCCCGGCGGCGGCAGCGCCGAGAAGCCGGTCGGCCTCGTGTGGTTTGGCGTCGCCACGCCCGATGGCGTGAAGACCGAAAAGCGCGTCTTCCCCGGCAATCGCGCCGAAGTGCGCGCCGCGGCCGTCGAGCACGCCCTTTCGCTGCTCCTCGCCGCGGCGGAATGACGCCTTATGCCATATCCGCGGCAGATGCGCCGCGCAATATGGTATACTGTCTGTGTCATGGACGCACACAAATCACAAACCGACACAAACTCCCCTTCGCCAACGAAGGACGACGAGGAACGCTGCTCGCGCTGCGGCGCCATCCTGACTGGAAAGAATGTCGGTGACGAGGTTTGCTACTGCCCAAACTGCGGTGACTTCGTCGCGCCCCTCGATACCGGCGAAAAGCCCGGGCTTGAGGAGCGCGCAGACATAATCGCGCATCCTCCGCGCGGCGTCTCGCTTGGCAGAGACGCAACAGGAAACATCGTTGTGCGCGACAGAATTCCGCGACGCTGGATCGTGGCGGCCATTGTTCTGCCGTTCGTGCTTGCGGCAGGAGCCTTTGTCGTTATCGACAACTTCAATTCACTGGACTCTGGCGGCAAAAGCATTGCGGAAGGTTTTTTCGGCGTCCTCGTCGGCAGCGTGGCGTTTTTTATCTGATTTATCGCACTTTGCAGACTGACAGCCCGCCGACTTTCGCTGGGGCAGGCGGCAATCGTCGTCGACACACTTTGGCTCGGATTTAGAGTACGGTGCCGTCGCTTCGTGCCGCACGAAAACGCAACCGCCGGCTTAGAAAAGATATGCAACGACAAAGGACGCGTAAAGGCAATATCCGTCGGATTTTCCCTCGGCGTATACAGTCAGCTCCTGCAGCAGGTCATCTGGAGCGAACGAGGGAGGCGCAACGAAGCACGAGCGGCCTTTGTCCACGCTGTGCTTGACGCGCACCTCGGCAGGGCTGAAGGCGGGACACCCTTCCTTTGCGCTAAATGCGGAGCGTCGATTCCGTCCGAGTGCATCGACGCGAAGTCCGAATGCCTGACGTGCCCCAGCTGCAATTCCGAATGGTCGTGCCAATATGCTCATTACTACCGTGCACACGCCTACCAATCACAGCCAAAGTTCATGCCTCGGAGCGTGGAAGAGACGCGCAACGGCTTCATCTACCGCCCGAACGCATGGTGGAACGGCGCTGCAAAAGACGCACTATGCAACCTTACAGTGTTCTGGGCCCTTGGTTTCATTCCTTTGAAGTTGGCGAAGCGGCTGGCGATCGTCCCGAGCGTCGCCATCGCCTGCGCTGTTGCGGCGACCGCCGCCGCTTCGGTACTTTATTTCATTCTCCGCATGCTATGGGGACGGTTCGCCTTCCACCGCATCACCCTCGAAAACGGCAAAGGCGTCTATACATGCGGCTTCGGAAAGTTCGAGAAGAAGACTGAATTTGTATATGACCGAGAGACCTACCTCTCCATCCAGACTCGCCTCTTTAACAATCCGCCATCAGAATATCCCATTGCCATTCTCATCGGGAACGACGCATCCGCCGAGGAACAGCCAAGTCCTCTCGCAATCTTCCGTCTGCTTCCAGGAGAATTCTATCCCTGGGCCATCGGACGCCTCTTCTGCGCTGCCGCCGAAATCGACCCGCCGGACAATGACTAAACCTCACCACGCGGCAAATGCGCCGCGGGTGTTAATTAGAGACGTTGGAATCGTCCGTGACAAGGATGAATCCGACGTCAGCGATTTCCCAGCGGCAGCCGGCGGCGTTGCAGATGAGCGTCAACGCATCGTAGAACGAAATGTCCGCGGCAGACACCTGCGGCATACGCCTATAATGCGCCGACAAGGGTTCCTCCTTCACGCAAGCTTCATCCACACCATCTTCTGAATCGTCCTCTTCTCCCGAATTCGCGTCCTCCACCGGCCCTTTGTAGACAAAACTGATTCCACGACCCGGTGTTTCTTTAGACGCCTTTCTTAGGAATTCAAGGGCGTCGATTATTGTCGTATCAGGCCCTAGCGACAACCTTGGTATCATGATGCTCTTCATGCGCGCAATCACCTGCGCGTCAATCTCACGTCCGCGGACAACCTCGACTTCGTCCAGCGCGCTCTCCAGCTTGTGCAGATCTTGCATCAGTTTGACAAGTTGTGCGCGCGCCGCGCGCGCGTCCTCCTCTACGCGCATGAACTCGTTGCTGACGCCGAGCCTGTCGCAGATTGCACGCGTTGCGGCATTGTCCGACATGCGCGTGAAACGATCGGACAACCTGTCAGACCTGTCCCTGACTTGCTCCACCATCTTCTGCATCAGCTGAGTTTCTTGCTTATGCGGCAGGCAGAACGACAACATGGGAATGTCGCAGTGCGCCCACGCGAATGCCGCTCTACACGCAATCATCGCGGCAATGGCAATGACAGACTTCATGTTCATCACCCCTTTCTTTGTTTCAACATTATACCAAATCCAAGGTAGATGCATGCATTCACACTCAATACGGCGCCTGCTTGCGCTCGTACTTCATATCGTTGAAGTCATGGAGTTTCTTTGGCTCGCCTTCGATCTTCTTATCGTGCAAATCGAAAATCGCACCGCCCTCGGCAAAGACCACTCGTTTGCGCGGCTTGTCGAAGTCCGCCCAGGACCAGTTTGCGCCGTCAACGACAGTCTTGCCGGCGGCGTCGCATATCTCATGGCTTTCCCAATAACATCCATGGCCGGCCGCTGGCCGGCCACAGTGAAACTGCTTGCGAAGTGTCAGTCCGCGAGATAGCGTCTTCTCGAACACATCAAGCGCCGCCGACCGCGAAGTCCACTTCCAACCGTCACGGACAAGGCGAGGGAAATATACCATTGCACACTCGCCCTTGCATTCTCCCCATCCTTCGCAGAGCTTCGGCGGAGCCACTTCGACAAATCGTCCGCCTGCGCGTTTCACGTCCTTCGTGTGCGGCAGATGGTTGATGGCCACGCGCTTGTTGTCGACGAACAGTCCGCCGCCGTTCCATCCACTGCCGTTGAACCAAAGGTCAAACGCCTTGAGATAGGGCACCCGCGATACGGCCGTCCAGCTGCAGTCGTAGTATTCGCCCGCGCGAACCTGCCGCTCAATCTCCTTGCCTGTTTTTGCATCGGCGGCAATCTCCTTGTACTTGCGGTAGTAATACACACTGGACGGTCCCTCTTCCGCCTCTGCCCTTTCGGCTATGTATTTGTCTATAGAACTGCCCCTTCCGTATTTCGCGGCGAAATAGACGAGGTGACGTCCGTCTGGGGAGATGTCGCACCGATACGGATAGAAACTCCCATAGAACCACTGGCCGAGCTTGAACTTGTCCGCCTTCAAGTCCCATTCGAGGATTGCCGTCTTGCTCGACGGCCCGCGACGAAAGACGACCGCCTTGTCCGCCTCTCTCGCCAGTATTGCGTGAATCCGCGCCGGGATTTTATTCTCACTTGTCTGCATTTCTAATCTCATTGTTTATCCGTCATTCCCCTATCTCCACTTTCCCATTTCCCACCTCGAACTTGCAACCGACAGAATGACAGACATTTGTCAGGACATCCCATGCGGTTGTCGTCGCGACGACTCCGGGACATGGAATTAGTGTCGCGTCGGGCTTTTGCTTCTCCGACCCGGTCTTCGCGGCAACGGACTCTTTACAGACGAACTTGATTCCGCGCTTCTCCTGCGGAATGGCAGGGTCGTCAAAGTCCCTTGTCGCCTGGCTCATATACTCGGCAAATTCCCTCATCGTGGCCGGAGCGCAGAACGACACTTCGGGCATCTTGATCGATTCCAAGCGACGAACTGTTTCCGCATGTCTCCAACACCATGGACGCGGCCAAGCCCTCTGAAAGCGTCCGTCATCACCTTCGTCACCTGTCTTGTCGAAGAGACGACCTTCTGGATCATACACGAGAACTGCACAACCAGAAGCGAGGAAGCGACACGGCTTGAGCACGACAAAGGTGAAATTCGTACCTCCTCGCTCGTATGCCACCGTGCCGATAATGTCGTCCTTCTCCGCGTCCATCAAGGCCTTCATGTCCGGATAGGAACGATAGCGGCTAAACCGCTTGCACCCAGGGACATCCGGCAAAAGACTCGTCACGGCAAGCAAAAAAAGCACGCCAAGAATAGCCAGCACGATTTTTACAGCGCCAAACATAGCTTTTACAAAGGCGATGAACAAATGGAACAAATGGGGAGACACCCCTTTGGCGTTGCTCTTTTTATCGCCCATTCCGATGCCGTCTCACGTCAAGCTGGTATTCCACGCCGCTTTCCGTTTCCACTTGATCACCACAAAAGCTGGAAAGGCTGTACGCTCCGGCACAGACCCATATGCGAAGGGAACCAACAGGGTCAGACCTGATTGCCACAGTAGATTGCCACAGTAGGTTTTCCTTGTCATAGCGGCGCAACCCTTCCGATTCGCCGCTTGCCCCCTTCAAACGCACGGTGTGCCACTCGGCTCGGCTGATCAGGCGCTGGCACCGATTTGGAAGATTTATCATGCACCGTCTCATGCCGAACAGTATATCACAAACTCCCGCTAGTAGAGTAGAGCGGAGCGCCCCTCGTCGGGTACGCCCGCCCCCTCGTCAAACCGTACGTGCA
>ONVK01000101.1 GCA_900321255.1 uncultured Lentisphaerota bacterium
CTACGCGACGCACGGCTGGCGGCTCGCGAAGACGGCGGAAAGGGCGTCGTGAAAGGCGAAGAGGCGATGACAGCCAATAAAATAGGGGCATTCGTGGGGTCTGTCCCCGCAGTGACTCAATAAAACAGTGGGTTCCGTGGGGTCTGTCCCCGTAGTGACTCGTGGATGAACAAGGGCTGAATATGATATAATGCTCCTGAGTTGATGACAAGGAGTGTTAAATGTCTGAAGAATGTACGCATGATTGCTCGACCTGCGGGAAGAACTGCGGGGACAGGAAGGAGAAGTTCGATTTCGCCGCAAAGTTGAACGCGGCCTCTAAGGTCGGCAAGGTGATAGCCGTCGCGTCGGGAAAGGGCGGCGTCGGGAAGAGCTTCGTGACGACGATGCTTGCAGTCGCCGCTGCAAAGCGCGGCCTCAAGGTCGGGATCCTCGACGCGGACGTAACTGGCCCTTCGATCCCCAAGGCGTTCGGCCTCGCGGGGTCTACCTGGAAGTCTGATGACGGCATCGAGCCGACGATGACGAATTCCGGAATCAAGGTCATCTCGCTCAACATGCTCGTCGACGATCCTTCCGATCCAGTCATCTGGCGCGGGCCCGTGATCGCGGGACTCGTAAAGCAGTTCTGGACGGACGTCCACTGGGGGGAGATAGACGTCATGTTCGTCGACATGCCGCCGGGAACGGGCGATGTGCCGCTCACGGTCTTCCAGTCTCTTCCCGTTGACGGAGTCGTTATAGTCTCTTCGCCGCAGGAGCTCGTCGAGATGATCGTCTCCAAGTCCGTCAAGATGGCGAAGATGATGGAGAAGCCCGTCGTCGGGCTCGTCGAGAACATGAGCTACCTGAAGTGCCCCGACTGCGGAAGGGAAATCGCCTTGTTCGGGGAGTCGAAGGCCGAGGCGATTGCGAAGAAGTTCGACATCCCGGCGGTGCTGCGCCTCCCGATCGATCCCTCGTTCGCGGCGTCGATCGACGCAGGTGCCGCGGAGCTGATCGAGATCCCCGGCTTCGAGGAGTTCGCGGAGAAGCTCGCCTGATGCTCTGGATCGGCCCACTCGCCGGAGCGATACTGTTCTCGCGCGGCGGCCTGCTCGGCGCTCTCGTGGGGTCTGTTCTCGGCGGCTGGGTCGAGCGGCGCATCCGCGAGGAGCGTTGGCGTGCCGGCGGTGCCCGCCGGTCTCCGCATCAGCGCGCGAACCCCCTTGCCGACGCCTACCGCACGCTCGGCGTGAAGCCGTCGGCGTCGGACGAGGAGGTGAAGCGCGCCTACCGCGAGAAGGCGAAGTCGTGCCATCCCGACATCCTGCGCTCGCAGGGAGCGTCGGAACGGAAAATCGCCGAGGCGACCGAGCGGATGTCTCGGATCAACGCCGCCTGGACTGCCATCAGCAAGGAGAGGAACATATGATCATTCTCGGTGTCGACACCTCGCTTCGCTCGACGGGCTTCGGCGTCCTTGAGACGAAGGGCTCGCGTCTCGTCGCGCTCGACTATGGCAACATACCGAACGCGGCGAAAGTGCCGCTCTCGGAGTGCCTCAGGCGCATCCACGCGAAGATCGCCGAGCTGATCGCCGCGTGGAACCCCGACGTCCTGAGCGTCGAGAAGGTGATCTACGGCAAGAACGCGAACACGATGATGGTGCTCGGCGAGGCGCGCGGGGCCGTGATAGTCGCAGGCGTCGACGCAGGGAAGCCCATATACGAATACGAGCCGCGCCGCGTCAAGATGGCGGTGTGCGGCAACGGACTTGCCGAGAAGGAGCAGGTCCAGCGCATGGTGAAGACGCTCCTCGCGCTTCCGGAGCTTCCGCAGAACGACGCGGCCGACGCCCTCGCCCTCGCCATCTGCCACGCCCACGCCTCGCCGCTTCTTGCCAGAGGCGGCACAAACCTTGTGTAATTTGGTATAATCCACGCATCGGGCAAGGTGCCCGGTCTCGTCAGTGCTGCTCAAGAAAGGAACAGGACAATGAAGAAATACGTATGCAAGGTCTGCGGGTACGTCTACGACCCCGCGAACAACAACGGCGTCGCGTTCGAGGACCTTCCCGAAGACTGGACCTGCCCCATGTGCGGCGTGGGCAAGGACCAGTTCGAGGAGATGTGATTACTTACTGAGGTAGGCGGAGATCCCCGCCGCGGCCTTCCGCCCCTCGCCCATGGCGAGAATCACGGTCGCGGCCCCAAGCACGATGTCGCCGCCGGCGAATACGCCGGGGATCGACGTCATGTTCGTCTCGGGATCGACGACGATGTTGCCGCGCTTGTTGATCTCAAGCCCCTCGGTCGTCGTCGGGATAAGCGGGTTCGACGCGTTTCCGACCGCGACCACAACCGTGTCGACGTCGAGGACGAATTCGCTGCCTTCGACCGCGACAGGGCTGCGGCGTCCAGATGCGTCGGGCTCGCCGAGCTCGTACTTTAGGCACTCAAGACCCGCAACCGCGCCCTTGCCGTCGCTTATGACGCGCTTGGCGTTCTCGAGCATGTGGAACTCGACTCCCTCTTCCTTCGCGTGGTGTACCTCTTCCTTGCGCGCGGGCATTTCGGCCTCGCTGCGGCGGTAGACGAGGTAGACTTTCTCTGCGCCGAGCCGGAGAGCCATGCGGCTCGCGTCCATTGCTACGTTTCCGCCGCCGAGAACCGCGACTCTCTTGCCGTGCCAGAAGGGAGTGTCGGCGCTGCCCTCGAGGTAGGCCTTCATGAGGTTCGCGCGCGTCAGATACTCGTTTGCGGAAAAGACGCCGTTGAGGTTCTCGCCTTCGATCCCCATGAACTTCGGAAGCCCTGCTCCCGTGCCGACGAAGACGGCGTCGAACCCGTCTTTGTCGATGAGGTCCCTGAGCTTGCGCGTGCGGCCGATGACGAAGTTGTTCTCGATCTTGACGCCGAGCTGCTTGATCGCCTCGATCTCGTGCCTGACGATCGCCTTCGGGAGGCGGAACTCGGGGATGCCGTAGACGAGAACGCCGCCGCAGCGGTGGAACGCCTCGAACACCGTGACGTCGTGACCCGCCTTGGCGCAGTCCGCCGCGCACGTTATCGACGCGGGGCCGGAACCGATGATGGCGACCTTCTTCCCGGTCTTTGGCGCGCAGGCGACCGGCTTCTCCGCGCCTGTCTCGCGCGCGAGGTCGGCGCAGAAGCGCTCCACGCGGCCGATCGCCACCGCCTTGTCTACGTCCTTGAGGAGCTTGCCCATCGTGCAGAACTTCTGGCACTGCTTCTCCTGCGGGCATACGCGCCCGCAGACAGCCGGAAGAAGGGACGTCTCCTTGATTACGTCGAGCGCGCTGGCGAAATCCCCCTCCGCGGCCTTCGCGAGAAAGCCGGGGATGTTGATCGCGACCGGGCAGCCCTGCATGCACGGCTTAGTCGGGCACTGGAGGCAGCGCGACGCCTCGGTCTTTGCCATCTCGGCCGTGTAGCCGAGCGCGACTTCGTTCATGTTGCGCGCGCGCACGGCGGCGTCCTGTTCGGGCATCGCCTGCGGCGGAATGGCCATCTTCTCTTTCGGTGTCATTTGAAAATCCCCGCCTTGCAAACGTGTTCCTTCGCGGCCTGCTCCTGCGGCTTGAACGCGCCCATGCGCGAAAGCATCTGGTCCCAGTCGACTTCGTGGCCGTCGAACTCCGGGCCGTCGACGCAGACGAACTTCGTCTTGCCGCCGACCGAGACGCGGCAGCCGCCGCACATTCCCGTGCCGTCGATCATGATCGTGTTGAGCGAAACGGTCGTCTTGACGCCGTAGGGCTTCGTCGCGAGCGCGCAGAACTTCATCATGATGGGCGGGCCGATTGCGATGACTTCGTCGACCGCGCCGGCTTCGCAGAGCTCCTTCAGGGGCTCCGTCACGAGGCCCTTCCGCCCCGAGCTGCCGTCGTCGGTCATGAGGATCAGGTTCTCGCCGGCAATTGCGGCCATCTCGTCCTTCATCACGAAGAGGCCTTCGTTCCTCGCGCCCATGATGATGGTCACCTTGTTGCCCGCGGCCTTGAGCGCCTGGGCGATCGGGTGCATCGGCGCGACGCCTATGCCGCCGCCAACGCAGACGACGTGCCCGGGCTTCTCGCCGTTTTCGCCGCGGATCGAGGTGGGGCGCCCGAGCGGGCCGAGAAGGGCGGCGATCGAGTCGCCCGGTTCAAGACGCGAAAGCTTGGTGGTCGTTGCGCCTACCGTCTGGAAAATGACGGTGATAGTGCCTTTTTCGGCGTCTGCGTCGGCTATGGTGAGCGGGATGCGCTCGCCAAGCTCGTCGTCGACCATAAGGATGACGAACTGGCCCGCCTTGCGCTCCTGCGCGACGAGCGGCGCCTCGAGCTGCATCTTGTAGACGTTGTCGGACAGCCTACTTTTCGATATGATTCTGTTCATGGTGCTTTTTGCCCAAAAAGTTAGCCGGGAAATATACCAATTTTCACGCACGCGGTCAAGTGCCTTGCGGGCCGGGGGCGCACTTTGGTATAATGAACAAAACGCATGGAAGAACGACTTCAGAACGTATTGAGCCACGCGGGCGTCGCCTCGCGCCGCAGGGCGGCCGAGATCATCGCCGAGGGGCGCGTCACCGTCGATGGAGTGGTGATAAAGGAGGCCGGTGCGCGCGTCGATCCCGCCGCGGTGAAAATCGCGGTCGACGGCAGGCCGCTCGCCGCGCCGGAGCCGAAGCGGACGGTGATGCTCTACAAGCCCGTCGGGGTCTTGAGCTCCACGAGCGACCCCTTCGGCGGGAAGACCGTCGCCGAGCTCGTCAACACGCCCGAGCGGCTCGTTCCCGTCGGACGTCTCGACAAGGACTCCGAGGGGATGCTCCTCATGTCGAACGACGGCGACCTCACTCTCCGCCTCACGCATCCGCGCTACGAACACGAGAAGACGTACATTGTCCGCGCCGCAGGGCGCTGGAGCGAGGACAAGCTGCGCGTCCTTAGGGGGCCCGTCAAGATGCCCGACGGCTATGTGACTCGCCCTGTGCCGGTGAAGGTGCTCGAAGGCCCCGTGAACAACGTCACGACGCTCGAGTTCCGCCTGCGCGAAGGGCGGAAGCGCCAGATCCGCTACATGTGCTCTGCCGCGCATCTCGTCGTCGTCTCGCTTAAGCGCGTTGCCGTCGGGCGACTCGCGCTTGATCCTGCGCTTGCCCCCGGCGAATGGCGAGACCTCACGCCCGAAGAACTGGAGTTGCTGAAATGACGCACGAGGAGAAGGCGGAAGAACTTTTTAGAAGCGGCATGAACTGCTCGCAGTCCGTGTTCTGCGCGTTCGCCGACGAACTTGGCATGGACCGCGAGACGGCGGCAAAGGTTTCGTGCGGGCTCGGCGGCGGTGTTGGACGCATGCGCGAAGTGTGCGGCGCGGTGACTGGCGCAGCTCTCGTCCTCGGGATGCGACATGGTCCCGACAAGGCGGCGACATATCCGCACGTGCAGGCGTTTGCGGAGAAATTCAAGGCGGAATGTGGCTCGATTGTCTGCCGCGAGCTTCTGGCCGGGACTGGCGCGACTCAGGGCGGAGCGCCTGAGGCGAGGACGGAAGGGTACTACAAGAAGCGCCCGTGCGTCGAGCTTGTGAAACTCGCCGCGCGGCTGTTGGAGGAGTGTTAAGAAAACAACATTGACAACTGGGAAAAACAACTTCCTTTGCGGCGGGCAACGCGCCCGCCGGCTCAAGAACGCTGCGAGGTTTCGCGGCGAGAAAGAGAATGTTGTTTTTACAAGTTGTTCTAGTTGTTTTCAATATAGGCAATGCAAGTAGTAAAGAGCGATGAAGAGGGGCTTGAGGCCGCTGCAAAGGTTCTGCTTGCGGGCGGCGTCGCGGTGATTCCGACCGACACGGTCTACGGCCTTGCCGCCCATCCCGATTTCCCGCAGGCCGTTGACCGGCTCTATACGATCAAGGGGCGCGAGGCGAAGAAGCCAATCGCCTTGCTTGCCGCAGATGTAGAGGCAGTTGAGCGCTTTGGCTTCAGAATCACCGACAAGGCCCTTGAACTTGTGAAGCACTGGCCCGGCGGCCTCACGTTGATTCTTTCCAAATCAACTTTAAACTCTCAACTTTCAACTTTAAGCTCATCCGAAGGCTTTCGCGTTCCCGACCACGACTGGACGCGGCGGCTTCTTGCGAAGTGCGGCGGGCTTTTGCGCGTGACGAGCGCGAATCT
>ONVK01000011.1 GCA_900321255.1 uncultured Lentisphaerota bacterium
GTCCTTGTTGCCCTTGCAGTGGTACTCGATGAGTTCGCGCGCGCGGTTCTTGAGCGGATTCTGGCGGAACGCCTCCTCACCGAGGAAGGCGGCGTTGTACTCGTCGATGAACACCCACTTGCAGCCGCCCCACGAGCTCCAGATGTTGCGGCCCCTGTCTTCGCCGCGGTAGCTCGACCACGATGCGATGTGCGGCGCGCCCCATTCGACGATGAACATCGGCATGACGCCCTTCTCCTCCCACGTCTCAAGCCAGTCGCTGCGTTCCTGGATCGGCGCCCAGTCGAGATAGCAGTTGAGAGTGTAGAAGCTGCCGTTCCGGCCTGACTCGTGATGGTACATCGGACGCCCAGGGTCGACCTCCGCGAGGAGTTTGTCAACCTCCTTCGAGTTCTCGCGAAAGCGCTGGCGCCAGTTGACGATGCCGGAGGGAACGTCCGCCTCGAGGCCCGTCATGATCTCGGGGTTCTGGTCGGATTCGTATCCCGTCTGGTTGTGCGTGGACGACCAGAGGATGAGGCCCGGAATGTTCTGCAGCATCTTGACCTCGTAGCACACGAGATTCTCGTAGGCGCCCTTGAGCTGCCAGTCGAGCGGCTTGTCCGGCGGCGCGTACTCGCACGGATGCGGAAGTCCCATGACCGCGAGCATGCCGACCTTCGACGCGGCGCGGAGCGAAAACTCGAAGTCGGCGTTGCCGCCCTCGGCGAAGCCGTAGGTTCCGTCGATCTCGGCATTGAAGCCGTGGCGGCGCATACGGCGGAACGCCTCCTCCGCCTCTTCGTTGGAGACGGCAGACGCCGCATTCATGCCGGAATACTCGGGGCGGAGGTGGATCGGCTTCCCGTTCAAAAGAAGATCCCTGCCCTTCACCGTCACCTCGCGGTAGCCGAACTCCTCGCCGTAGAGCTCGTCAACCGCCTTGCCGTCCTTGAGGAGCGAAACGCGCACGGTGTAGACGTTTTCGGGGCGATCGACGTCCCAGACCTTCGCGTCCTTCCAATCGCCGCCGAAGACCTTGCGCTGGCCAGCCGCGGCGGTGAACGGCGCGGACTTGAACGACTTCACTTTCTTCCCGCCTTCGAAGATGTCTGCGACAGCCGTCGTGCCGAGGGAACCCTCGCCCGAGAAGCCGATCGAGAACTCGATCTTGCCGTCCGCGACCTTAGAACGGACCTGGACGTCGTCGAGTCTGAGGCCCGTCGGCTCCGCCGCGATGTAGACGTCTCCGTTGAGACCCTTGTTGGCGAGCGCCTTCTTCGTCACAGTGCGCGCCTGGTCAGGCGCGTCGAACACCTGCACGAGCTTTTCGGGAAGTTTCGCAGAGGTGAAGAGCGCGATCTCGTGGCGGCCAGGCGCGAGCGCGGACGTCAGGTCGACCTCTCCGCCCGGGAAGAACACCTCGCCGGACTTCTTGCCGTCGACATACACGAGAACGGCGGAGGGAACCCACCTGAAGCCGAGAACGACGCGCCGTTCGCGCCATTCGCCGGGAATGTCGACGACACGCGCGTACCACGCGCTCGTGATATCCTTGAACGCCGAACCGAAGACGTCCGCGCCCTTTTCGTCGTATACCGCCATGCCGTCGCGCGCGCGGCCGGGACTGTCGGGCCATTTGCCGGGGACCTTGAAGAAGTTGCGCATGTCCGCGGTCTTCGGCGCGGACGAGACGTCGGCCGCCTCGTTGTCGACCTTGAACGCCCAGAGTCCGTTGAGCGAGATTCGGTCGCGGCAGGCCGTCTTCTCGCGCCCCGCGTCCGCAAGCGACCACATAGCGTCCCGCGTCGGGAAGCCAGCAGGCGGCAAACCCGGCTCCGCAAAGGCGAACCCCGACGAAAAAAGCGCAACGGCCGCAGATGCGACAACCCTAAATGACAATGAAATCATTGGCACTTCCTTTTCCATGGAAACATCTTTACAAGTTTTGAAGATATTATAACAGAATAACCTTACTTTTTTTCGAGAAAAAACCTTTGCTTTTTCGCAGGAGAATCAGGTATAATGACATTTGATGAACTCAAACAAGACATTTAACGTGCTAGTCCTGTTCTCGCAGACGACAAAGGCAAGCAACGACGCCCTTGCCGGCATTCTGCGATACGCATCAACCCGCGGAGACTGGCGCCTGTGGCTCTTCGACCCCCTCTCGGACAAATACTGCGGAAGCGTCCTCCCGCCGCAGCGCGCAGACGGGATCATATCCGGCGAGTCGATATCGCTGCTGCCGGAGTCCGTGCTGCCCGGCCTCAGGCGGGCGGTGGTCACCGTCTCGGGCGAGAACCTGCGCAGCGGCTCGTCGTCCGTGCTGTGCGACCATGTCGAAGTCTCGGCAGCGGCAGCACGCTTTTTCCTTAAGCGAGGCTTCGCGCATTTCGCGTTTGTGGAGTCGCCGAAGCGCGAGACCTTCTCTCGCGATCGCCTCGACGCCTTCGCCGCCGCCGTACGCGGAAAGGGCCGGACCTTCTCGCACGCCGCCGTGAACGAGCCCGGCTTCGCCGCGTGGCTGAAGCAGCTTCCGAAGCCCTGCGCCGTTTTCGCCGCGAACGACCGCTTCGCAATGACTACGTCGGACCACTGCCGCACCATCGGAATACATGTTCCGGACGAAATCGCCATACTTGGCGTCGATGACGAGGAGATGGTATGCAACTTCACGTCGCCGACGCTCTCGAGCATCCGCCCCGCCTTCGAGCTCGGCGGATACACGGCCGCCAAGACGCTTGACGAGATAATGCGCGGAACGCTGCGCAGAACCGTCCATCTCCAGTACGGCGTTGACGGAATCGTCGAACGCGCCTCGACCGCGGTCTCGGCGGCAGGAATCTCCTCGCCGGCGGCAGTCGAGGAATTCATCCGCCTTCACGCAACAGCGAACATCTCGACGAACGACGCGGCGCGAGCCGCCGGAGGCGACATAGCCCGAATCAAGAGGGCATACCGCGCCACCTACGGCTACTCCATATGCCGTGGAATCCAGGAAACGCGGCTCAGGGAGGTCCAGCGGCTCCTCAGGCGCACACAGATGCCCATCGACGGCATCGCGGAGATGTGCGGCTTCGGCAACGGCCTGTACCTCAAGACGCTTTTCAGGCGCCGCTTCGGAATGACGATGCGCGACTACCGGAAGGCGGCCGTGCGCCCCGATGCGCCTACACCATCTCTTCCTTGAGCTTGGCGACGACGGAATCGGGATCCTGCGACTTCGTGATGAGCTCCTCGTAGGAGATGAGCCCCTGCTTGTAGAGGTTCGTGAGGGACGCGTCGAGCGTCATCATGCCGAACTTCGCGCCTGTCTGCAGGTCGGACTTGATCATGTTCGTCTTGTTGTCGCGGATTCTCGAACGGATGGCGTCGGTCGAGGTCATTATCTCGAACGCGGCGACACGCCCATGGACCTCGCCGTTCTCGTCGAGCTTCGGAAGAAGTATCTGCGAGATAACGGCCTGGAGACCTGCGGCGAGCTGCGTCCTCACCTGCTCCTGCTGGTTTGTCGGGAACGCGTCGACGATACGGTCGATCGTCTCGGCGGCGCCGGTCGTGTGCAGGGTTCCGAAGACGAGGTGGCCCGTTTCGGCGGCGGTGATGGCGGCGGCGATCGTCTCGAGGTCGCGCATTTCGCCGACGAGAATCACGTCGGGGTCCTGGCGGAGCGCGCGGCGGATCGCCTCGGCGAAGCTCGGCACATCGTCGCCGACTTCGCGCTGGGTGATGAGCGACTTCGCGGACGTGTGGTAGAATTCGATCGGGTCCTCGATCGTGATTATGTGGACGCCGCGTTCGTGGTTGATGACGTTCAGCATCGAGGCGAGCGTCGTAGACTTGCCGGAGCCGGTCGGGCCCGTAACGAGGATGAGGCCGCGCGGCTTGAAGAGGAGCTCCTTGACGGTCGGCGGGATGCCGATCTGCTCAAGGGTAAGGAGCGTCGACGGAATCTGGCGGAGAACCGCGCCATAGCGCTTCCTCTCCTTGAAGACCGACACACGGAAACGCGTTCCGTCGGGGTGCGCGAGGGCGAAGTCTGCGCCGCCGTTCTTCTCGACCTCCTCCATCTGCTCGTCGGTCGATATCTCGCGCACCAGGTTGTAGGAATCCTCTTCGGTGAGGGCCTCGTCGGAGAGCGGGCAGAGCTCGCCGTGGACACGGAGCTCCGGCGGCATGCGCGCGCGAATGTGAAGGTCAGAGCCGCCTTCGTCGATGGTGGCCTGCAGAAGCTCGCTCATATGTACGTCCATGTACGTCTCTCCTTTTGTTTCATTTCCTGAACCGGCGTAGCGGAACCGGCGCTCATCGCCAGCCCCCGCTACACGAGTATTCTACCATAATTCCGAGCGGATTTGTGATGCAATTTCACATCCCGAGGCGATGACAAGAAGAGGTCATTCGCCTATGCGGTCGCGGCGGAAGGTGAAGAAGAACGACACGGACATCATAAGCGCGGCAAGCGCGTACGTGGCGGCCATGAGACTGAACGCGATGGAATAGGCCCGGTCTCCGAAGGACGAGAAGACCCAGCCCATCAACTCGCCCGAAAACAGCGCGCCCAGCCCCATAGCGAGAAGCAGCATAAAACCGACTACGGAAGCGCGGTGCCGCGCAGGAACGACATCGAACACCGACGCGTGCGTATTCACCTCGAACAGCCCGCGGAAAAGCCCGTACGCCGCCGTCATCGCCATCGCCGCCGCGAATGTCCCGCACCGCCCCACGAGCAGAAGCGCGGGAGCGCCGAGCAGAAGCGCGACGATCTGGAACCCGAGGCGGAAACGCGGGTATCGCACCACAAGGCGGTCGGTCACCCACCCGCCGAGAAGAATCGCCGCGAATGCGACGAGGTGGTGATAGAACATCGCATGCGCCCCGGCCGTCGCGCCGTCGAGCCCGAACCGCTCGTGGAACATCTTGGGCGCCCACGTGATGTAGGTGTTGTTGACGCAGCATATCGCGATGAAGCCAGTCGTCGCAAGGAGCGCGGACGGGCAGCCGAAGAACGCCTTGAACCCATCGAGCAGAGACCCGGCGCCTTCGGCCCTCCTCCCGGACGGACCGGCATCCCCGTCCTTGAGGAGCCAGATGAACGCAATGCCCAGCAGGAGCCCCGCTGCGCCGAACACGACGAACACGCCGTGCCACGAGCCGACGAGGCCGAGCGCCTTCAGGGCGAGAACGCCGCTCAGCATCAGGCCCGCGTACAGCGCGGCCTGGTGAATGGAAAACGCAAGCGAACGCGTCTCGCGGTGGTGCGATGCGAGCAGCGACATCGCGCTGGGCCCGTAGAAGCTCTCGCCACCCCCCGTAGCGACGGAACGGAGCAGGATGACAGCGGTGAAGGACGACGCAAAGCCAAGCCCCATGGTCGCAATCGACCAGAAGACGAGCGAGCCGGTTATGATCCACTTGCGGCTGAATCGGTCGCCGAGAAAACCGGCGACGAACGTCACCACGGCAATCGTCAGGAACAGGACGGTGTTGATGTGCCCAAGCTGGCGGTCAGTGAGCGACAGGTCTGCCTGCACATACGGAAGCAGCACGCCGAAGATGGCGCGGTCGGCCTGATGGAAGAAGTAAGCCCCGCTCAGGAGCGCGACCACGGCCCACCTGTACCAGCGGCCCATGTCGTCAGACGAGGTTGCGCTTCACGAGGTGTTCGGCGATTTCGACGGCATTGAGGGCCGCGCCGCGGAGAAGCTGGTCTCCCGAGACGAACATCTCAAGCCCCTTCCTGTCGTCGCGGCTGATGTCCTGGCGGATGCGACCGGCGAGGACATCGTACTTCGCGGTCGCGTCGAGCGGCATCGGGTAGCCGCCGTTCAGAGGATCGTCAACGACCCTCACTCCCTCGCACTTCGAGAGGATCTCGCGCGCCTCGGCAGGCGTGATGTCGTTCTCGAACTCGAGGTTCAGCGACTCGGAATGGGCGCGCGCGATCGGCACGCGCACGCAGGTGCACGAGAGCTTCAGCGTCGGATGGTGAAGCATCTTGCGCGACTCGTTGAGCATCTTGAGCTCTTCGAGCGTGTACCAGTTCTCCTCGTTGAACTTGTCGATGTGGGGAATGAGGTTGTACATCAGCTGGTGCTGGAAGGCCTTCACTTCGAGCGGCTCGCCCTTCGCGTAGGCGCGGATCTGGTCCTCGAGCTCGTTGAGCCCCGGCTGGCCCGCGCCCGACGCCGCCTGGTAGGTCGCCGCGACGACGCGCTTCAGCCCCTTCGCCTTATGGAGCGGAGCGACGGCCTCGAGCATGATCGCGGTCGTGCAGTTGGGGTTCGCGATGACGCCTTTGTTCCAGTCGAGGTCCTCGGCGTTCACCTGCGGCACGACGAGCGGGACCTCGGGATCCTGGCGGAACGCGCGGGAGTTGTCGATCATCTTCGCTCCGGCCTTGACGACGGCGTCCTTGAGCTGGATCGCGACATCCGTCTTGCCTGCGAAAAGGACGATGTCGAGGCCGTTGAACGAGTTTTCGTCGGCCTTCCTGACGTGGTACGTCTCTCCGAGTATCTGCTCGTCGCGCTCGCGCGACGCGAACACCTGCACCGCCCCCTTGAGCGGGAAATTCCGCTCCTTGAGGACCTTTATCATCTCGGTGCCGACGGCACCGACGCCAACGAGACCTACTGAGTACTGCTTCATAGGGCGCATATTATACCAAAAAACGCGGCGGAGTTGCCGTGCGGCGCGCGCTCAGGTCAGAGCTGCCTGACGACGTGGTAGGAGCCGGCGGTGTAGCGCTTCGACGCGGTTTCGCCGGGGAGCGTGACGTCGGCCGTCGCGCCTTCGGGAACAGTGAAGTCCCAGACCCACGTGTCGCCCTCGTAGCGCCAGTGGCTCTTGACGAGGCCGGCAGCCGACTTGTATTCCGCCTTCACGAACCCGAGTCGCCGGTCGGGATTGGGGGCCATGACGACATTCTTGAACCCGGGCGCCTTCGGGTCGGCGGCGATTCCGGCCGCGGACTTGTAGATCCACGCGAGAACCGCGCCGTAGGCGTAGTGGTTGAAGCTGTTCATCCCGACGGGCCCGAAGCCCTTCTCCTTCGTGTAGCTGTTCCAGCGCTCCCAGATCGTCGTCGCGCCCTGGTCGACGGAATAGAGCCACGACGGGTTCTTGTGCTGGAGGAGCAGCGTGTAGGCGATGTCCGACATTCCGTTCTCCGTGAGCGTCTCCATCAGGATCGAAGTCCCGAGGAAGCCGGTCTGCAGGCAGTCGCCGTGGTCGGCGAAGTTGCGCCGCAGCGCCTCGATCGTCGCCTTCTTCGCGTCGCCTTCGACAAGATCGAACTTGAGCGCGAACAAAGCCGGCGTCTGAAGACCGCGGAGCGGCTTCGCGACAAGCCCGTCCCCTTCGAAGAAGCTCTTCTTGATGTATTCCTTCGCCTGCGCGGCCATCGCCGCGTACTTGCCCGCGTCCTTGCCGGCCGCGGCGGCCATCTCCTGCATCATGAGCGCATCCCAGTGCCAGTAGCACGCATAGAGGTAGTTCCAGTAGAGCTTCGCCTCGGGGCGGAGCTTGCCGTCCCTCCACGCCTTTCCGCCGCAGCTCTCGAGATCCTCGTAGCTCAGCCAGTCGGCCCACTGGTAGCCGCCGTTCTCGCCCTTCGTCGCCTCATACTCGCCTTTCGTCTCGGCGAGGCGCGCAAGGTACTTCTCCATCGCCTCCCAGTTCTCCTCGACGATCTTGACGTCCGCGAACTGCTTCCAGACCTGGTAGGGGACTATCACGCCAGCATCCGCCCATCCGAGGCGCATCGGCTCGTTGCCGTACTGCGCGAACGGCGCGACTCCAGGGAAGCCGCCGCGCGCATCCTGCGTGTCGCGGATGTCGCGCGTGAATTTGTGGAAGAACCTGGACGTGTCGGCGTTGAACGCGCCGGCCTCGGTGAAAACCTGCGTGTCCGCCATCCAGCCGAGGCGCTCGTTGCGCTGCGGGCAGTCGGTCGGAACGGAGAGGTAGTTGGAGAGCTGCCCCCAGTAGACATTGGAGATCAGCTTGTTTACGTCCTCAACACCCGTCTCGATGTGCCCGAGCTCCATCTCCTTCGTGATAGACGTGACAGGCACCGAGCCGATATCGCGGATCGTCACGTCGTCCGTAGCCGTGATGGACACGTAGCGGTAGCCGAAGAAGGTGAAGGTCGGGATGTACATCGAGAACCCGTCATGGACAGCCGGGGGCTTTCCGAAGGTGTACGCGACCCTCATGCCGTCGTTCGGGACGCGGAGGTTCTCGCGGTAGACGCTGCCGCCGGGCCCGTCGTTCCCGCGCGAGCGTTCCCCGTTCTCGTCGTTCAGCATCTCCGCGGGAAGGCAGGTGAGCACCGTGCCCTCCACTGCCCTGAAGAAGAACGCGGGGACGGCGGCGCAGTTCTGCCCGAAATCGACAACGAGGGTCTCGCCCTTCGCAAGCGTGCAATCGGACGCGAACCCGCGCCCGTTGCCGACGGCAATGTCGCGAAGCCTGCGGACGCGACCGTACACCTTCCTGCCGGGGTCTGCGCCGTCTACGCCCTTCCAGACGTACGCCGCGACGGGCTTAAGCGCCTTGTCGAAGCGGCGGCATATCTCCCCGCCGTCGGACGGAAGTATCTCGCCCTTGAACTCGTCGTTGCGCTCGGCCTTACTGAACGCCTCTCCGCCGAAATACGGCGGCACGACGCGCGCATCGTATTCTTCGCCGTCGAAGATCGCGGCGTGCTTGACGGGGCCGCCTACGCCCGCCTTCCAGTCGTCGGCGTTGGTGCCGTAGACCTTGACTGAGCCGTCTTCAAACGTCACCTCGAGAACGGCGCGGAACGCGCTCTTCTTTCCCGCGAAGTTGACGATCTTGTCGCGCCACCATCCGGCGGACACTTCCGCGGCGAAATAGTTCTTTTCCCCCTTCCCCTTCACGAAGGACGTGACGTCGTAGGTGAACGAACGGCGCGTCTTCCTGACGTGGGTGAACCCCGGCTTAAGCGCATCGGCAGAGCCGACCGGTTTTCCGTTCACGTAAAGCTCGTAGACTCCGAGGCCGGTCGTCATCCACTTTGCGGTCTTGACGCCGCGGTCGAACGCAATGTCGCACACAAACCAGCTCGTGCCGTCTGCCGCCCTTGCCTTGTTCTTGGACTCCCCGCCGAACACCGGCGCATCCGCCGCGGAAATCCATTCGCTCTTTTCCCACAGCTTCGCGTCGAGCGTATCTACGCGGGCGCATTCGGTTGGGTCACATCCGGCGAACGCGAAAAGCAGCGCCGCTGCTGGAATCATGCTGGTCTTCATTTTTCTTTCTCCTTTAAGTAATCGAACGTAAAACTACACCCTTCAGATATTCCCCCTCGGGAAACGAAAGTCTGACGGGATGATCCGCGCCCGCATGGGTGTGAGCGACGATCTGGAACGGCCTGTGCGCGTCCTCCGCGGCCTCGGCAAGGACGGTGCGGAAGAACTCCGCGTCCATCGCCCCTGAGCACGAGAACGACGCGAGCGTTCCGTAGGGCTTCAGGAGCTTCATCGCTAGGAGGTTGATGTCCTTGTAGCCGCGCGCCGCCTTCATGAGCTGCCCCTTCGTCGCCGCGAACTTCGGCGGATCAAGAACTATGAAGTCGAACTTCCGCCCCTCGTCGCGGCATTTCCGGAGAAACTGGAAGACATCGGCCTCCACGTACTCCATCGCCGTTCCGCAGTAGTGCTGCAGGGCCTCGTTCTTCTTCGCGAGCGCGAGCGCGTCCGCGGAAATGTCGACCTGCGTGACGGACGCCGCGCCGCATGCGCGGGCGAAGAGCCCGAAACCGCCGGAGTAGCAGAAGCAGTTGAGGACATCGGCACCGTTGGCGAGCCGTCCGACCGTCGCGCGTGCGTCGCGCTGGTCCAAGTAGAAGCCAGTCTTGTGGCCGCGTCTCACGTCGACGAGAAACTTCACGCCGTTCTCGGCAATCTCCACCAGCTCCGGCGGCTCGGCACCGCGGAGAACCCTGAATGCCGGCTCCGTCGCAAGCCCCTCCTTGGCGCGGGAATCGACGTCGCACCGCTCCGACACGCCTTGGCAGAACGGCGCGAACTTCATAAGGGCGTCGGCAATCTCCTCCTTGCGCGCGTCCGCACCAGCAGAGGTGAACTGGCAGACGACATGACCGGCGTAGCAGTCCGCGACAACTCCTGGGATGAGATCGTTCTCGGCGTTCACGAGACGAATCGCCGTCACGGCGTCGTCTGCGTAGAATGCGGCGCGACGTCCGACGGCCTCCGCAATGAGATCGGCGATCGGCGCATCGGGGACGATTCTCACGCGTATCTGCGACGCGGGGGAGTACCATCCAAGCGCTATCTTCTCGCCCTTCGAATCGCACACCTCGACAAGCTCGCCCGCAGCGGCCTCACCGCCTTCGACAGCGCCCGAGAACACCCACGGATGCCCCTTCAAGACGCTCCTCTCGCGCCCTTTCCTTAGTCGTATCGTTTTCACTTTTTAACCATTATATCCCGAAACCTTATGACATCAAACCCTAAAATAATCGGCGTCTTCGCCGTGCATTCTCCTTGTCGTGTTTTTGGATACAGTTTACCAAATCCCTACAGACAACACAACGGCAAAGTCATTATTTACCGACACGGCGCGGCCGAGGATCAAGAACTTCATGACCGCCGTCATGACCAAGATGTCTCAGACCGCTGGGAAGCGGGCGCCTCGGAGATGCGCCCCTACCAAGACGGCGCGACGGATTTGCCGCGCGGAAGCGGGCGCCTCGGAGATGCGCCCCTACCAAGGCGGCGCGACGGATTTGCCGCGCGGAAGCGGGCGCCTCGGAGATGCGCCCCTACCAAGGCGGCGCGACGGATTTGCCGCGCGGAAGCGGGGTGGGGCTTTTGGCATCTGATGCAGTCGACCGGACGCGCAGTATGGACCGCAACACATGCATGGTCGACGGAATCCGAAGCGAGCGCCTTGGCATTATTCCGCGAAGCGGGATATGGGCGCGAGCGGTGCCAAAAGACACAGCCCCGCGAGAGCCGCCGCCTCCGAGCCATCACTGTACATCAAGTGGCGCGGCGAATTCAGCGCACCCGCTTGATTGCGCCGAACTTGCAGACCTGGCCGCACTGCTTGCAGCCCGCGCACTGGTTCGGGTCGATGACCATCTGGAACGCGCCGGGACGAATCTCCTTGCCGCGCGTCATCGCGGGGCAGCCCATCTTGAAGCACGCGCCGCACGCCTTGCACTTCTCGGGATCGACCTCGCAGAGCCCCTCCTTCGTGAGCTTCGCGGCGATGCGGCAGGGAGCATACGCGATGACTAGCCACGGCTCGCCCGAGTCCATCGCCGTCGAAAGCGTCTTCTCGAGTCCGCCGAGGTCGTCAGCCGAAACCTTGACGACGTTCTTGTATCCGCACGCCTTCGCGATGTCAGCGATTTCGGTGACAGGGGCGGGATCGCCCGCGAGAGTCTTTCCGGTGCCGGGGTTGTCCTGGTGCCCGGTCATCGCAGTGATGCGGTTGTCGAGAACGACAGTCGTGACGGGCGTTCCGTTGTAGAGCGCGGAGAGAATCCCCGTGATGCCGCTGTGGAAGAACGTCGAATCGCCCAATACTGCGCAGATGCGTCCCTTGAGACCGGCCTTCTTCATGCCGGCGGCGTTGCCGATCGACGCGCCCATGCAGATGGTCGAGTCCATCGCGTTGAGGGGAGGAAACGCTCCAAGCGTGTAGCAGCCGATGTCTCCCGTGACGGTCGCGCCGAGCTTGTGGAGGACGTGGAAGACGCCGCGGTGCCCGCATCCCGCGCAGAGCACGGGCGGACGCGTCGGAAGCCCCTCCGGGACCTTCTTCGCCTTCGCCTTCGGCACATCCCCGAGTATCTCGTGGCGGAGGTTCTGCAGGCGGTCGGCATTGAGCTCGAGCATGTTGAGCTCTGTCTTGTGCTCGACCACCTTGATGCCCATCGCCTTGATCTGGTCCTCGAGGAACGGATCGAGCTCCTCTACGACAAGAACCTTCTTCACGCTCTTCGCGAACTTTGCGACAAGGGCCTTCGGGAGCGGATTCGTCCAGCCGAGCTTGAGGATCTGGCAGTCGGGGAATATCTCCTTGACGTACTGGTACGCGACGGCCGAGGTGACGATGCCGAGCACCTTGGCCTTCGCGGACACCTTGACGCCCTTCGCGGGCTTCACGACCTTGTTGAACTTCGAGCGGTTCGCCTCCTTCTCCATCGCCTCGGTGCGCTTCTGCGCGTTGAGGCGGTGAGCGCGGGCGAACATCGGAACGGGGATGTTCTTCGCGATGTTCTTGCTGTAGGGAATAAGCGGATGCGGGGCGGGCTTGAAGTCGCCGAGCTCGACGAGCGACGCCGAGTGGCTCGTGCGCGTCGTGAGGCGCAGGATCACCGGCACCTGGAACTTCTCGGAAAGCTCGAACGCCTTGAGCGTGAAGTCATACGCCTCCTGAGAGTCGGCGGGCTCGAGAAGAAGCGCACGCGCGAACTTCGCGAGGTTGCGGTTGTCCTGCTCGTTCTGCGACGAGTGCATGCCGGGGTCGTCGGCCGAAACAAGGACGAAGCCGCCGAGAGGCCCCACGTACGTGAAAGTCATCAGGGGGTCCATCGCGACGTTGAGCCCTACGTGCTTCATCGCGGTGATCGCGCGTGCGCCGGCCATGGAAGCGCCGACGGCAGTTTCGACCGCGACCTTCTCGTTCACCGCCCATTCGCAGCGGATCGTGTCCTTGAACTTCGCGATGTTCTCGAGTATCTCCGTAGAGGGCGTGCCCGGATAGGCCGACGCCACTACGCAACCTGCCTGGGCCGCAGCATGCGCGACCGCTTCGTTGGCGCTGAGGAACTTCTTCATTTTCTTGTACTTTCTCCTTTAAAGTTGATTCATCTGGATTTTGCAGCCGTGTAGAACGTGTAATGCCTTCTTCACATGGCTAGTCATTTTGAACTCCTGCGAAACAGGACCGCATATGCGCCGACCACGGCGAAGCAAATCGCGGGAACTACGAAAGAGGCACGAAGCGAAGCCTGCGTGAGCCTGAGATTTGCATCCCACTCGCCCGCGAACATCGGCACGAGCTTCGTCCACACGGAGTTCGCGTCGCCGATGATGGCCGCCATCCAGGGCGTGATGATCGCTCCGCCGAGAATCGCCATGATGAGGCCGGACGCGCCGAGCTTCAGCGCCCTCTGGTCGAGCCCGCCGAGGGCGATGCCGTAGATCGTCGGGAACATGAGCGACATGAAGCCCGACATAGCGACGAGGCAGATGACGTTTGCCGAGAACGGTAGCTGGCCGACCGTGAAGATCACCTTCGTCGGCAGATAGATTACGCCGGCGCAGCACAGAATGGCGCACACGGCGAATACGGCCATCATGATGGCGGGGTTGAAGTACTTCATCGCAAAAGTCGCGATCCAGCGGCAGGCGATGAAAAGGGAAATCGCTATCGTGTAGTAGATCGCACCCTGCGCCGGACTGACGCCCAGCTCCTTCTGGCAGTAGACGTTGAGCCAGGTCCACGCCGCGATCTGGACGCCGACGTAGAAAAACTGCGCGACGACGCCAAGCCAGTAGCGCGGCGTCGTGACGAGCGTGTGCAGCATGGAGCGGTAGCCGCTCGACAGCAGGACGTAGACGAGAGGCCCGGCAACGCCGCACAGCACCCACTTGATCTTGTCCATTTCGGGGAAGATGAAGTAGAGCACCGTCATCGGCACGACCGAAAACGCGAGTGCCACGGCCGCCCGCACGAGCGCGGTGCGCGTGGGGGCGCTCTCGCCCTCGCGCTTCGACAGGAAGAAAAGCCAGATGACAAGCGCGATGGCGCAAAGCCCGACGTACGGCGCGCACACCCAGAAAAGCTCCTTGTCGATGATGCCCTTCAGGACTTCGGGGTCCATCTTCGCGCGCTCCTCGGCCGTCGCGGGATTGAGGTGGGAGAGAATGAGCTGCTGCGCAAGGACAATGCCGCACATCGACCCGACGGGATTGAACATCTGCGCGAAATTAAGACGCCGCACCGCCGTCGCCTCGTCGCCAAGCGAAAGGACGTAGGGGTTGCATGTCGTCTCAAGGAGCGAGCATCCGCCGGCGACGATGAAGATCGCAACGAAGTAGATGTCAAAGCTCTGCGCGATGCACGCCGGGATGTAGAGAAGCGCACCCGTGATGTATACCGCAAGCCCGATCAAGACGCCCTTCCTGTAGCTCAGCTCCTCTGCAAGCACGGCGGCGAAGATCGCGAGAACGGCATATGCGCCGTAGAACGCGACTTGCACAAGCCCCGCCCTGGACTGGTCCATCGTGAAGATACGCTGGAACGCCGGCACGAGGTTGTCGGTCATGTTGTTTAGAAGCCCCCAGAGCGCGAAGCAGCTGACGAGCATCGCGAATATGCCGAGGTATTTGCGCGGTACCATGCTCTCCCCTCCTGTCGTAACTCGCCGCGTCCTTTAGCCGCGAATCTTCTTGACGAGCGCCGAAGCGTCGGCTGCGAGCTTCTCGATCGCGGCATAGTCGCCAGCCGCAAGCGCGTCCTTCGGAACGATCCACGTGCCGCCGCAGGCGACGATCTCGGGAACGGCGAGGTAATCGCCCACGTTCGAGAGGTTGACGCCGCCCGTCGGCATGAACTTGACGCCGGTGAAGCGGAACGCGCCAAGGAGATTCTTTATCATCTTGACGCCGCCAGCGGCCTCGGCCGGGAAGAACTTGACCATCGGCGCGCCAGCCGTGAGCGCCTGCGAAAGCTCGCTTGCCGTCGCTATCCCAGGGCAGAACGGAAAACCAGCCGCCTTCGCCGCCGCCATTATTACGGGATCAAACCCGGGCGCGACGCCGAACACGGCACCTGCCTCTTTCGCGGCGCGAAGCTGCTCGACAGTGAGAATCGTGCCGGCGCCAACGATCGCCTCGGGCACTTCGCGCTTGATCGCGGCGATCGCTCCGGCGGCGGCCTTGGTGCGGAAGGTCACCTCGAGGACGGGAAGACCGCCCTTCACAAGCGCCTTCGCGAGCGGGACTGCCTGCTCCTCCTTTTCGATAACGATTACCGGGATTATCCCCGCCGACTTGAGTGTTTCGATTATATTCATTTTTTATTCGTTATTGTAGATTGCCGTTTAGTTGGAGATATGAGTTGGAGTTGGAGAATTGAGTTTTAACATTCCTTTCTCCAACTCGAACTTTTCACTCCCACTTCCTTTGGCCTATGTTGTCCACAAAACCACCACCATTCCCTTACCTGTCCACTCGTGCGGAACCTCCGCCGACCATTTTCTCGACATCGGCCTTCGTCGCCATCGAAGTGTCGCCTGGAGTCGTCATGGCGAGCGCGCCGTGCGCCGCGCCGTAGTTGACGGCCTTCTCGGCGTCGTCGAAAGTCATAAAGCCGTAGACGAGCCCCGAAGCGAACGAATCGCCGCCGCCGACCCGGTCGTATATCTCGAGCCCCGGGCGCTTGATCGACTCGCGAAGCTCTCCCTTGTACCAGCAGATCGCCGACCAGTCGTTGACAGTCGCGGACTTGACGGAGCGAAGCGTCGTCGCGACGGCCTTGAAGTTCGGGTAGATCGAGACGGCCTTCTCGATCATCTTCCTGAAGCCCTCGATCGGGAGCGTCGTGAGGTTCTTGTCGACACCCTCGACCTCTATGCCGAGCGCCGCAGTGAAGTCCTCCTCGTTGCCGATCATGACGTCGACGTACTTCGCGATTTCCTTGTTGACGGCTTGCGCCTTCGCCTGACCGCCAATGGACTTCCAAAGAGAGGCGCGGTAGTTGAGGTCGTAGCTCGTGACGGTGCCGTACTTCTTCGCGGCCTTCAGCGCTTCGATGACGACGTCGGCAGTCGTCTCGGAAAGCGCGGCGAATATGCCGCCCGTGTGGAACCACCTGACGCCCTCCTTGCCGAATATCTGCTCCCAGTCGATGTCGCCTGGCTTGAGCTGGCTCACCGCCGTGAGCCCGCGGTCGGCGCAAGAGCGCGCACCACGGCAGCCGAAGCCGCGCTCCACGAAGTTGAGGCCGTTCCTGACCGTGCGGCCGATGCCGTCGTAGGGAACCCACTTGACGTGGCTCGTGTCTACGCCGCCCTGAAGCATGAAGTCCTCGACGAGGCGCCCGACGGGATTGTCGGCAAACGCCGTCACCGCAGTCGTCTTGAGGCCGAAGCAGCGGCGAAGCCCGCGCACGACGTTGTATTCGCCGCCGCCCTCCCAGACCTTGAAATCGCGCGCGGTGTGGATTCGCCCGTCGCCCGGATCGAGGCGAAGCATGATCTCGCCGAGACTCGCCGCATCCCACATCGCCGTCCCAGGCGCTTTTACCTTCAGTCCTTCCATGTTTCCTCAGTTTCAGTTTGTTCAATTCCTCGTGACGTCGCAGTCGTCGCCTTCGCCGCCATACGGTGGCGGGGAGACGCGCGCGCGAAAATCCTGGTAGTCCCAGCTCGACTCCATCAGCGCAAGCTGGTACTCGCGGTAGCCCTCGGTCCAGATCATCCACGCGATCAGAATGCGGATGAATCCCCAGCCCCCGCCGTAGACAATCGCATGAAGGCCGGAGAGACCGAGAAGAATCGCGAAGACCCGCCCCACCCACATCGCGACGAAAGTCGCCTTCGGGCGCGAGAGAAACAGCCTGAGGACACTGCGGAATATCCTCCCGCCGTCGAGCGGAAAACCGGGCAGCAGATTGAAGCCGCCGAGCATGACGTTGAGCCACATCAGATACCAGAGCGCGAAATGGAGCCAGCTGTTCTCGATCTGGAGGAAGACAAGCGCGAGGAAACCGGCAATGGCGAGCGCAAACGAGACGAGCGGTCCCGCGAGCGCGGTGAGGAACTCCTGCCACGCCTTGCGCGGGAGGGAGATGAGCGAAGCGCAGCCGCCGAGGAGAGAAATCGTGATGTCGTTCGTGCGGTAGCCGAATAGCCGCGCAGTCAGCGAGTGGCCAAGCTCGTGCAAGACTATCGACAGAGCCAGTATAAGCGCTTCGGTCACGCCATACGTGAACGACTCGCCCGAGCCGATGAAAAGGAGAAGGAGTATCGCGAACGAGATGTCGACATAGACCGGTATCCCGAACGCCTCGCAGAGCCTGAACCTGTTTCCAAAAAGCAACATATCCAGATATTATACCAAAAGGCGCCCCGCCGTGTCAGTCCTCGTCTGACGCCGCGGGATCCTTGAGCTTCACGCCGAGATCGCTGAGCCGCAGCGTCATAAGCTCTTCGGCCGACGGATCTCCGAGCTCGGTGACGCGCAGGGCCTGCCGCTCCACCGACTTCTCGAACAGGTTGCGCGCCCAGCGGGCGTTCCCGAAGTTCTTGTCGCGCTTCTCGGTCAGCATCGAGACATACGGCACAAGCCAGTGCTCGACGTCGTCGGAAAGGCGGTATTTCGCCTTCTTCGCCATTGAACGGAAAACGTCGGCGAGCTCCTTCGCCGAATAGTCGGGGAACTCTATCGTCCTGTTGAACCTGCTCGCGAGCCCGGAGTTGATGTCCATGAACCTCTTCATCTCCTCGCTGTATCCGGCTATTATGACGACCATCGAGCCGCGCGAGTCCTCCATGCGCTTCAGCAATGTCGCCACGGCTTCGGAGCCGTACTGGTCGTTCTCGCCCTGGTTGAGCTGGTAGGCCTCGTCGATGAAGAGTATGCCGCCCATCGCCGAGTCGATCAGCTTGTTCGTCTTGGCGGCCGTCTGCCCCTCGTATTTCGCGACGAGCCCCGATCGGTCGGTCTCCACGAAGTTCGCGCGGTCGAGCACTCCGAGCGCACGGAAGGCCTTCCCGAGAATGCGCGCGACTGTCGTCTTGCCGGTGCCTGGATTGCCCGTGAACACGAAATTGTAGCTCATCGTCACGTTGTTCTCAAGGCCCTTCTCGGCGCGCATCCTGTTTGCGCGGACGGTCGCGACGAGCCGGCGAATCTCGTCTTTCACCGGCTTGAGCCCCACAAGCGCGTCGAGTTCGGCGAGAACCTCCTCGACCGTCGGCGCACGGACATCGGCCTTCTTCTCCCCAAGCCCGAGGTCGGCGAGCGTCAGCGTCTTGAGCGCCTCCTCGCCGAGATCGCCCGATTCCGCCAGCCGGTTCGCCTGACGGCCAGTCGCGTCCTCGAACAGCTGGCGCACGAACCTCGCGTTCCCGAAAGTGCGGTCGCGCTTCGCGGTGAGCTTCGCCATCGCAGCGTCGAGACCTGCGTCGAGATCCGGCGCGAGCGCGAACTCGTTCTTCTTCGCCATTGACCGGAATATCGCCGCAAGCTCGCCCGCCGTGTAGTCCGCGAACTCTATCGTCTTCGAAAACCTGCTCCTCAGGCCAGAATTCGCGTCGAGGAAATCGCGCATCTCGTCGGTGTATCCCGCGGCGATCACGATGAGCCTGTCTCGGTCGTCTTCCATGCGCTTGAGGAGCGTCGCAATCGCCTCCTTGCCGTAGTCGTCGCTTTCGCTGCTCGCGAGCTGGTACGCCTCGTCGACGAAAAGTATGCCGCCTATCGCCTCGTCGACCTTCTCGTTCGTCTTTACGGCCGTCTCGCCCGCATAGCGCCCGACGAGCCCAGAGCGGTCTGTCTCGACAAGCTGCCCGCCCTTCGCGATGCCGAGCGCCCGGAAAGCGCGCGCGACGATGCGCGCAACCGTCGTCTTGCCGGTGCCGGGGTTGCCGGTGAAGACCATGTGGTACGTCATCGGCGGCACCTTGAGCCCCTGGGCGCGACGCGCCTCGTTCACCTTCGCGAGGTTGACGATGCGCCTCACCTCCTCCTTCACCCCCTCGAGGCCGACGAGGGAGTCGAGCTCCGCGAGGACTTCCTCGACAGTCTCCTTCGGCGCGGCAGATTCGCCGCCGCCGTTCGCCTGCACGGGCGCCTCGACGGATTCCTGCCCTTCCGCGGGGTCCTCGGAGTCGGACGGGATGTCGAGCGGGAAATACGCCGCGAGGGCAAGACAGGCCAAAGCGCCGGCAGGGCCAAGGCAGATGCGCTGCCAGCGCGGCGTAGCGTCGGAGAACAGAAAGTGGCGGACCACTGCCATCGGCAGAGCCAGCATGATCATATACAGGAGAAAGCTCGCGCCGGAATTGATGTCGAGAACCGCCAAGGCGACGAAAAACACAACGACATCGAGGAGGCACCCTGCGCCCCAATACCCCCATTTTGCGGAATTGCTGTCCATGAACGACATTTTACCATATTTCGCGGCGCGCGAATATGGTATAATTCCCCACTATGAAGGTTTGCTTTGAGACATTCGGCTGCAGGCTGAACCGCGCAGAGGCGCTGGACCAGGAGGCGGAGTACATATCCGACGGCTGGAAGCTCACGAGCAGCCACTCCGACGCAGACCTGATCATTGTGCGCGGATGCTCGGTGACGCGGCGCGCCCAACGCGACTGCGAGCAGCTCATAGCGCACATCCGAAGGAAATACCCGCTTAAGCGCATCATGATCGAGGGGTGCCTTGCAACGAACAGCTCCGCGAAAATCGCCGTCCGCCACGCGCCCGCAACGACGAACGGCACGACACCGGTCCCGACACGGACGGCACGCGCCTATCTCAAGGTGCAGGACGGCTGCGCGGGGAAATGCACCTTCTGCATCGTTCCGAAATTCAGGGGGAAGTCGTCGTCCATCGGCTTCGATGCGATACTCGACAAGGCGAAACGGTTCATAGACGCTGGCTACCGCGAGATAGTCGTCACCGGCTGCAACCTCTCGCTCTACGCCTCCGACGGGAAGCGCCTCCCGGAACTTATCGACGCCCTCGCGTGCCTCTCGCCCGGCTGCCGCATACGCCTCGGCTCGCTCGAACCTTCAGATGTCGCGCAGGATGTCGTCGAGGCCATCTCCGGGAGACAGAACATTTGCCGCTTTCTGCACATCCCCATACAGTCGGCGTCGAACAGGATCCTCGGAGCGATGAAAAGGCCCTACACCGCGAAGGAAGCCGAAGAGCTTGTCCGCTCCATCCGCAGGCACATCCCGGATGCAGGCATCGGATGCGACCTCATGACGGGCTTCCCGAGCGAAAGCGACCTCGATTTCATGGCCACAAGAGCCATGCTCGACCGCGACCCGTTCTCGCGCGTGCACGTGTTTCCATTTTCCGAGCGCCCGGGAACGCCTGCCGCGTCAATGGCGGGCGCAGTTCCGCCTGAGATCAGGAGGGCGCGCGCAAAGGAACTCGCGACAATCGCAGACGCCAAGCGGACCGCTTTCGCCAAGCGCTTCATAGGCAAGACTACCGAGATAGTGGTGGAGGACGAGGATTCGTGCTCCGGCTGGACTTCCGAATACCTCTGGTGCTCGTGTCCACACGCGCATCTGCCGCGGAAGTCGCTCGCCAAGGTGCTGATAACTGCGGCGGACGGGCACAAGCTGACGGGGACACCTATCTGAGATGGCAGGCGAGACGACAAAGACCGAGGCCGTCTGTCTCGACATAAGGCCATGGTCCAGGACGAGCCACATCGTGCGCTGGATGACCCCCGACGGCCCGGTCACGACCGTCGTCAAGGGCGCCGTAAGGCCGAAGAGCGCCTTTCTCGGGCAGTACGACCTCAACTACACGTGCGAAATCGTCTACTATTCGCGCGCAAAGGGCGAACTCCATGCCCTGCGGGAATGCTCGCCGCTCTCCACGAGAGACAGCCTGCGCTCAAGCTACCGTGCACTTGTCCTCGCAGAGTACATGCGCTCGCAGACCGCGGCGCTCGCACCGCACGGCGAGGAGTCGGCGGCATGGTTCAGGGTTCTCGCCGACGCCCTCGACGCGCTCGCGGAAGGCGCGGCACATTCGCCGCGCGACCTCGTCGCGGCCCTCCTCGGGTTTGAGCTCGTGGTGCTCGACCTTTCCGGGCTTTCGCCGGGAATCGAGGCGGAATCTGGCGCTTTTTCACTGCGCGGAGAGCGCCAGATGCCGATATCGAACGACGTCGCCCGATGCATAAACGACCCCGGAAGGGAAAAAAATATGCAGATTCTAGTAGACGCGGCAAGGGCAATTGGTGTATTCTATGCATTCCACCTGGATTCTGCCCCGGAAGCGAGGCGTACGGTTCTCAGGATGATTTCTAACAACGAAGAAGGAACAGGAACACAAAATGGCAAAGATTAAAATCGCTTGCACGGCGCTCGCAGCCGCGGCCCTTGTCGCAGGATGCTCAAAGAACGACGCAGTCGACGCACCGGCCGAGAACACGGCGGCAGAGAGCGCTGCAGCCAAAGACCCGAACGAGGTGATGGTGTCCGTCGGCGAGAAGAACCTCACGCGCGGCGAGATCGACCAGAGGGTCGCCGAGGTCCTCAAGAAAGACGGCGACAACATCCCCGCCGAGCAGCTCGACTACCAGAAGCGCATGATTGAATCGCAGATCGCGCAGTCCTTCATCATGGACAACACGATAGCGGTGAAGGCGACGGAGCTCGGCTACAAGGTCGGCGACGACGATTTCAAGGCCTTCACCGAAAAGCTCCTCAAGCAGTTCGCGAACCGTCCCGACGCGCCAAAGACGATCGACGAGTTTGCCGACAAGATGCCCTTCCCGAAGGACTTCGTGATGGCGCAGATCAGGAACCAGGCCCTGATCGACAAGATGATCGAGGGAGAGGTCTCGTCGAAGAACAAGACCGACTACGCCGCCGAGGCGAAGAAGATCATCGACGGCATCAAGGAAAGGAACGCGAAGCTTCCGTCTCCCGCCGACGCCGAGAAGAAGATCAAGGAGCTCAAGGCACAGCTCGACGCGACGCCCGAGGAGGAGAAAGCCGCGAAGTTCGCGGAGCTCGCTGCGGCCAACTCCGACTGCCCCTCCAAGGCGAAGGGCGGAGACCTCGGCTTCTTCACGCACGGGCAGATGGTCAAGGAGTTCGACGAGGCGGCGTTCGCTCTTCCCGTCGGGAAGATCTCCGACATCGTGAAGACGACGTTCGGCTACCACCTCATCTACGTGACTGAGAAGAAGGATGCGGTCGAGGCGAAGGACGACAAGCCCGCCGAGCCCGAATCCGTCAAGGCGAGCCACATCCTCGTCAAGACGCCGTCCGTCGAGCAGGTCCCCGAAGAGGCAGACGTCGTCAAGTTCCTCAAGAGCCGCGACGAGCGTTCGCAGGTCGGCGAGTTCCTGCAGGGCATCCTTCGCAAGGCCAACATAAAGACCGCTGACGAGTACAAGTACCTGCTCCCGCCTCCGGAGCCCCCGAAAGTCGAACCTCCGAAGGCGGACGAGGATGGAGAGGCGGCAGAACCCGAAAAGGCGGCCGACCAGGAAAAATCCGCCGAACCCCAAAAGGCGGTTGAAACCGCCGCCGAGAAATGATATACTTTCCCGCAATCGAAAGGAATAGCAGAAAATGAGCCAGCATGCATCTCTTAAGGGTTCCGGCAAGATCGTCTCGAAGCGCAACGTCCTGAAGCGTTTTGAGCGTGTAAACCTCCTCCAGAAGCGCGGGGAATGGAAGGAAGGAAGCCGCGGCCTTGGTCTGAAGAAGACCAAACCCGAGGCCTAAGAATTTTTTCAAGGTCAAAGAAGAAGAGGCGCCCGCGATGCGGACGCCTCTTTTCTTTGCAGTCTCACCGACTTCACAACTTGGGCCAGTTGCAGTCATGTAGGTCATGTAGACTTTCTACATGCCTCTACACGGCTAATTAGTCATGATAGACGTTTTGCGCGTCGAGCGCCTTCGCGATGTCGGAATACGCGAGCGCGCGCGGCGAGACGCCCTTCTTCGCGGCAAGGCCTGCGGCCACGCCCGCAGCCTGGCCAGTCATGAAGCACGGCGCAATCAGGCGGAAGGTGTCGATCGAGTCGCCCTTCCCGAGGCAGCGGCCTGCGCAGAGCAGGTGGTCGACCTTCTTGGGAAGAATCTGGCGATAGGAGACGCGGAACGCCTTGTGCGGGCCGTCAACGCCGCACCAGCCGATGCAGTCCCGTATCTTGTCGCTCTCCTCGACGATCTCCTTTCTTCCCATGACGTACTCCGCCGCAATAAGGCGCGACTGGCGGGCGCCAATCTGCGAAGCGGAATTCGACGTGTAGACCTTCTCCCAGCCGGGCGTGGAGCGCATCGACAGGACGGTCTGCCAGTTCGCCTTGCGCCATTTCACCTCGGCGGCCGAGAGGTCCCTCACGGAAAGGCCGTTGCCCGTAAGCATGCCGGAATGACCCCAGCGCGCGTCGGGATTGCCCTCGTTGCCGTGGAGCGGGAATGTCGCCTTCGCACCCTGCGGCGGGTTGATCGTGTCCATGTTGGCCCAGCGGAACACCGTCGAGATGGGGCATGTCACCTGGCTGTAGTCGCCGCCGGCGAGGAAGAGCATGTCCGCATCGCCCGTGCAGTCGACCACCTCGCGCGCGAGAATCGCCTGGCGACCCTGCTTCGACTCGAACACGACGCCTTTCACCGCATCACCGTCCTGAATCACGTCGACGCCCCAGGAATGGAAGAACATCTCCACCTTGTTCTCGGCGATCATTTCATCCATGATTACCTTGGCCGCCTCGGGGTCGACCGTAGGCTGCCAGTGCCTATTGGGACAGGCCGGTTCGGGCAGGCTGCAGAAGTCTCTGCCGAACTTCCCCGCGCGGAGCATGAACTCCTCGCAGACGCCGCGCGTGACAAGGCTCCAGCTGCCGTCGTTCTTCGCGCACGTCGCGAGCACGATAAGGACCATGCCGTTCGTAAACAGGCCGCCAAGCGACCCGTAGCGCTCGACAAGCGCGACCCTCGCGCCGGTACGCGCAGCCGAAACTGCCGCCGCGAACCCCGCGGGCCCTCCGCCAACGACGACGACATCCGTCTCGTGGAAGACCGGAACCTCCCGCGCGGGCTGAATGACCTTGCCGTCCTTCAGGAAAGCGCTCGCGCCGTCCTCCATAGTGCGGGGCAGAGGGAAGATGTGCTTCCCGAACCAGACGTTCTCGGGATCGCCGCAGCTGCCCTCAGGCAGTCTGCCGGTGATCGGGACATACTCGTCGCCGAAAGCCGCGCCCGTCGCAACGGCTGCGCCGCCGAGCCCCAGCTTCTTCAGAAATTCGCGTTTCGTGATTTGCATATTCGGTATTTTACCAAAACCGCACGCGGCGTGGAAGCGGCTCAGCGGACTTCGCTGACGATTTCGCCGCTTGCGAGACGCGTGCGGAGCATATCGCCCTTCGAGACCTGCTCCGCGGACTTTACAACCGCTCCCGACGCGTCGGTGGTGAGCGAATATCCGCGCTCGAGCACCGAATACGGGGAAAGCATCGCGAGCTTGGTCCGGAGCCGCTCGAACTCGGATTCCCTGCGCGTGAGGTTCAGGACGACGGAAGATCCCAGCGCGGCCGAGAGCGAATCGATCCTGTGCGAGAAGTCGGAGGCGCGCGCGGACAGCGCGACGCCGAGCGCCGAGGAAAGCACCTCCACCCTGTGCGCAGCGTCGGCGGCCCTCGCCTGAAGCGCGGGAGCGAGCGCGGATGAAAGATGGTCGGTGCGCTGCGCAAACCATTCATACCTGGCGCGGAGAGTCTTGACAAGCCCGTTGTCGAGCGTAGAGAGCCGCGAACGCAGCTCGTCAAGGACGGGGACCGCCATCTCCGCGGCGATGGACGGAGTCCCCGCGCGGACATCCGCGGCGAAGTCGCAAAGCGTATAGTCCGTCTCGTGGCCTACGGCGGAGATCGTAGGGACCTTTGACGCCGCGACGGCGCGGACGAGAGCTTCGTCGTTGAAGCAGAAAAGGTCCTCGAAGCTCCCGCCGCCTCGCGCGACAATCAGCAAGTCGGGCCTGAAACCGGAATCCTCGCTGTTGAAGTACTCGATGCCTGCGATGATCGTCTTCGGGGCGTCTGCGCCCTGCACCTGCGCGGGGAAGAGCCGTATCTCGAGGTTCGGGAAACGCCTGGTCAGCACCGTGCACATGTCGTGTATGACCGCTCCGGCCTCGCTCGTCACGATGCCTATGCGGCGCGGCATGAACGGAAGAGGACGCTTGCGCGTGGGATCGAAGAGCCCTTCGCCCTCGAGCTTCGACTTGAGCGCCATGTAGCGCTGCATAAGATCGCCGAGACCGGCGAGCATCGCGGAGAGGACGACGATCTGGTAGTTTCCGCGTGGCGGATAGACAGTCACGTTTCCGTAGACCTTGACCTTGGCGCCGTCCTTCAGGCCGTCGGCGAGCTCGGGGTGCCGCGCGATGCACGACTCGTAAGGCCCAGCGAACATCACGGCGGAAACCTGCGCACCCTCGTCCTTGAGGGTGAAGTAGCAGTGTCCCGACGGATACCGCTTCCATCCGCTGACCTCGCCCTCGACGACGACCTTGGAGAAACCGCCCTCGATCGTGCGCTTCAGCGCGGCGGTCAGCGAGGATACGGTAAACTCTGGATGAGCCGCGGCCATTTCGTCATACTCTCGTCAGAACGCTCCGCGCGAGAATGCGTTTCTTGTCGCGGTAGGAATGGATGCCTACGGAGAGTATCGTGCCGACGGCGAAGAATGCGCTCAGGAGGTTGGTGCCTCCATAGCTGAAGAACGGCAGCGCCATTCCCTTTGTCGGAAGCGCCTCGCACACGACGCCGAGGTTGAACACCGCCTGGAAGAACACGATGAACGCCATGCCGATGACGAGGAAACGCCCGAACCTGTCGGATGCGTTGCGTGCGATGTAGACCGAGATGCAGAAGAAGACAAGGAACAGCACGACAACCGCGATGGAAAAGAAGAGCCCGAGCTCCTCGGCGCCCACGGCGAAGATGAAGTCTGTGTGGCATTCCGGAAGATAGTACTGCTTCTGCATCGACTTGCCGAGGCCGACGCCAAGGATGCCGCCGTTCTTTATCGCAACAAGCGCCATGTGCGCCTGGTACGCCGCGGCATCCATGTTCGCCGTAGTCACCTTCTCGGCCGTCTCCTGCGAACTGTTCAGAAAAGCAAGCAGGCGGCGCACACGGTTCGCGTTGAAGGCCATCACCACGCCGGCTCCGACAGCGCCGACAATCCCCGCCGGGATAAGGTGGCGAAGCCGCACTCCCGCCACGAACATGACAAGCCCGCCGGCCGCGCCGATGACCATAACCGAACCGAAGTCGGGCTCCTTGATGACGAGCAGCGCATAGACAGCCACAAGGCAGCACGGCACGACAAGGCCCTTGACGAACAATTCCACGCGCCAGGCAGCCCTGTCGAGCCAGACGGCGAGCATGATCACGATGGCGAGCTTTGCGAATTCGCTCGGCTGCACGTTGACAGGCCCGAGCTTTATCCAGCGGAACGACCCGTTGATCTCGCGACCACCAAGCTGGGGAAAGACGAACAGCAGAAGAATGGCCACCGCGATATAGAACAGCCATGCGAGGCCGGGGATGTCGCGCCATCCGTGGTAGTCGAAAAGAGCGGCCGCAACCGCGATGACGATGCCTATGCCGAGGTAGATGAACTGCCTCTTCATGAAGAAGTAGGCGTCCTTGTGCAGGCGAATCCCGTTCGCCTCGCTTGCGCTCGAGAGAACAACAAGCCCCAGCGCCACGAGAGCCGCGACAACCAGGGCGAATGCAAATAGTGCGGACTTGCGCACTTCGACTTACTGCTGCTGCGCGTCGGCAGGGAGTTTCAGGATCTGGCCTGCGACGAGCTTGTCGTTCTCGCCGAGATTGTTGAGCTCGCGCACTGCGGCCGCGCTCACGCCGAAGCGGATGGACACGTCGGTCAAATCATCGCCCTCCTGGACGGTATAGGTCGGAACGGGCGCGGCCTCATCGACGACGGGAGTCTGGGCGGGCGCCTCGACCGTCTGCTCGACAGGCGCCGCGACAGGCTCGGCAGGCACTTCTGCGGGCGCCTTGACCTCTGGCGCGGCAGCCTTCTTCTCGACGGCCTTGGCCTCGACCTTCTTGGCGACGACGACCTTCTCGGCCGGGATCTTCAGCTTCTGGCCGATTTTGAGGACGTCGGACTCGAGACCGTTGAGTTCCTTGAGCTGGCGGATGTTGATGCCGTTGCCGTAGGCAATCGCGCCGAGCGTGTCGCCCGACTTGACGACGTACTCCTTCGTCGCGCCGGAGTAGGGGGCGTAGGCCTTGGCCGTCTTCTGCGCCTGCGGCTTTGCGAAGGCGCCTTCCGGAACCTTCTGCTCGCCGACATCGAGCTTCCCGGGAAGCTTGAGCTTCTGGCCGATGCGGATGTTGTCGTCCTTGAGGTTGTTGAGACGCTTGATCGAATTGATCGTCACGTTGTACTTCTTGGAGATCTTCGCGAGGTAGTCACCGCGCTGGACGATGTACACCGTGTACTCAGGCTCCGGCGGAGGAAGCGGCTTCGCTTCCTTCTTGACGACGATGCACTGGCAGTCGGGGGCGCCGCACTGGCAAGGCTCTGTATGCTTCGTTCCAGGCGCGCATGTGCAGTGCTTCTCTTCGACGACGGGAGTGCCGACAGGAGCGGCGTCAGGCTCGACCTGCGTCCCGACATCCTTCACGTCGGCCGTCTGCGACGGTTTGCGCTGATAGTTGGGATCCTTGCAGCCGGCGATCACAGCGACCGCGGCAATTCCGAGAACGATGCCGAGCTTGTTCATTTTCTTTTTATCCTTCTTTCTTGACGAGTCGCGCGAAGACTTCCCCGCGCTCCCCGAAACTTTTAAACTGGTCGAAACTCGCGGTTCCAGGCGAAAGGAGCACCGTATCGCCCTTCTCCGCTTCGCGCCTCGCTGCTTCTACCGCCTTGTCCATCGTCTCGCAGACTTCGCAGTCCACGGCGTCTGACCAGGCAGAACGAAACTCCTCGGCGCAACGCCCTATAAGATACACTTTTTTGACCCGTTTTGTCAAGATGGGCAAGGCGCTTTTCGGGTCATCGCCCTTGGGGAGCCCGCCGGCGATGAGACGTGTTTTCCCGCCAGACATAGCGACGCCGGCGGCAAGCGCCGCCACGGAAGTCGCCTTCGAGTCGTCGACATATCTCACGCCGTCCAGTTCTGCGACAGTCTGGAATCGATGCGGCAGCGGCTTGAACTCGCTGAACGCGCGCGCAATCACCGCGTCATCCAACCCAGCCGCGCGCATCAGCGCGACGGCGTATGCGCCATTGGCGCGAAGGACGTCGTTGTCGAAATAACACCCCTTTGGAACGGCCGCCATATCGCACCGTGCGTCGCCCGGCGCAAACCCAACCTTCGCAAAGTCCATAAGCCGCAGCTTCAGTGCGTGGTAGGCCTCCGCCGAGCCGTGCCTGTCGAGATGGTCTTCCTGCAAGTTGAGTATCGCCGCGGCTTCGAACGTGCCGGGCGGAAGGTTTGTCGTCTCCATCATGAACGACGACACCTCGACTACCGCCCATGCCGGAGTTGAATGCCGAAAGCTGGAAGCCGAAAGTTGATTTGCAAGCTCTGAAACGGGGAGCCCGTAGTTTCCGCACGGCGTCGCGTGAAGCCCCGCGAGATTGAGCGCGTCGGCGACAAGTTTCACTACGCTCGACTTGCCCTTCGAGCCGGTGACCGCGAGCATCTTAACACCAAGTTTCTTTAGCTCTCGGCAACCGAACTCAAGCTCGCTCATGACGCGCACGCCAGGGCTTGCGATTACAAGCCCGACGCCATCTGCAAACTCGACCTGACTCCCTTGCGACTCGGCAAGCGCCGCCGCGGCCTTTCCGCTCGTCCCCTTGCCAATAACGAGCACTTTCTTGGGCTCCTCTGCACGCTTAGACGACGCAGCAGGCATGGCCTCGACCCGAAGGCTCCTCCTCGGGGAGCCCTCGGCGAATACGCCGTATCCCCTCGCTCGGACCTTCGCCGTGTCGGCCACGCTATCAGAAGTCGAGGTTGCGGACATTGAGCGCGTTCTCCTCGATGAACTTGCGGCGGGGCTCGACCTCGTCGCCCATGAGGAGCGAGAACATCTGGTCTGCGGCAACGGCGTCGTTGAGCTTGACGCGGAGCATGTGCCGCGTCGCCGGATTCATCGTCGTCTCGTAGAGCTCGGTGTCGTCCATTTCGCCAAGACCCTTGAAGCGGTAGATCGAAAGACCCTGCTTGCCGTGCGCCCTGACGTCGTCGAGAAGCTTCTTCAGCTTTCCGCTCGCTGGCGCGGTGCCGGTGATGGAAGGCGGGCCGAAGTAGTCGTCGGGACCGTATCCGAACGCGGAGAGCGACGAGAACTCCTTCTTGAGCATCGAAGCGCCAGAGCCGGCCGCAGTCTCGTCGCGGACGAGCTCCTCGGGACGGAAGCCGCGCTCCTCGACCATCTTGCATGTCGCCTCGATCTCGGCGAGAAGCGTCATAAGCGCCTTCGCGCGCTCGGGTTCCAGCGCCGCGCCGTCCTTGCCCTTCACCTCGAAGTCGTCGAGACCAAGCGTCAGCAGCTTTTGGGTAAGCTCGCCGTCGGTGAGGACGTACTCGATCTTCTTCTTGCGCTCGACCTTGTAGAGCGGCGGCTGCGCGAGATAGACGTAGCCCTTCTCGATGAGCTCGGGCATCTTACGGTAGAAGAACGTAAGAAGAAGCGTCCTGATGTGCGCACCGTCGACATCGGCATCGGTCATGATCACGATCTTGTGGTAGCGCGCCTTCGAGATATCCCACTCCTCGCCGAAGCCGCAGCCGATCGCGGTAATGAGGGTCCTGATCTCGTTGTTCGCGAGCATGCGGTCGATCCTCGCCTTCTCGACGTTCAGCACCTTGCCGCGCAAGGGCAGGATCGCCTGCGTCGCGCGGTCGCGGCCGGTCTGCGCCGAGCCGCCTGCGGAATCGCCCTCGACGAGAAAGAGCTCGGTCTTCGCCGGGTCGCGCTCGGAGCAGTCGCGGAGCTTGCCGGGAAGAGAGAGACCGTCCATCACGCCCTTGCGCCTCGTCGACTCGCGCGCGGCCCTCGCGGCCTCTCGGGCGCGAGCGGCGAGGAGGGTCTTCTCGATCACCGTCTTCGCGACGGCGGGGTTCTCCTCGAAGAAGGTCATCAGCCTGTCGGCGACGATGGAGCCGACGATTCCGTCGACTTCGCCGTTGCCGAGCTTCGTCTTGGTCTGGCCCTCGAACTGCGGCTGCGGGACCTTGACGCTGACGACGACCGTGAGGCCCTCGCGCATGTCGTCGCCCGTAAGCGAATCGAACTCCTTCTCCTTGAGGAGCTTGTTGTCGAGCCCGTACTTCTTGATCGTCGCTGTGAGCGCGCGGCGGAAGCCCGAAAGATGCGTGCCGCCCTCGATCGTGTGGATGTTGTTGCAGTACGTCTGCTCGAGCGTGGAGTAGCTGTCGGTGTACTGGAGCGAGACCTCGGCCTGCACCATGCCTGTCGTGCCCTCCTTCGAGCCCTCGAAGTGGATGACGGGGGAGATCGGCTTCTTGTTCTGGTTCAGGTACTCGACGAACTCGTCTATGCCGCCGTCGTAGTGGAAGGTCTCCTCGTGGTGGGAATCGCCCTCGTCGTCGCGGAAGTGTATCGTCACCCCCTTGTTGAGGAAGGCGAGCTCGCGGAGACGCGCGCAGAGGATCTCCCACTTGAACGCGTGGCACGAGAAGATCGTGTGGTCGGGGAAGAACGTGACTTTCGTGCCCGTCTCGCCGCCGCACTCGCCGACGACCTCGAGCGGCTTCGTGACGTGGCCGCGCGAAAACTCGATGTGGTGCACCTTGCCGTCGCGCTTCACCTCGACCTTCATCCAGTCGGAAAGAGCGTTCACGCAGCTCACGCCGACGCCGTGGAGACCGCCGGAGACCTTGTAGTTGGAGCCGTCGAACTTGCCGCCGGCGTGGAGAATCGTGAGCACGACCTCGATCGCGGGCTTGTGCTGCGTCGGATGCATGTCGACGGGAATGCCGCGGCCGTTGTCCTGGACGGTGAGAGAGCCGTCTGGGTTGATGATTACGTCGATCATCGAACAGTAGCCCGCGAGCGCCTCGTCGATCGAATTGTCTACTACTTCGTATACCAGGTGGTGGTAGCCGCGTTCGCCCGTGTCGCCGATGTACATCGCAGGACGTTTGCGGACGGCCTCCATGCCCTCCAGAACCTGTATGTTTTCGGCGTTGTAGTTGCCCTGTTCTTCAGCCATTTGTCACATCCTTTTAAACAGGGATATTATACCATTTTTTCCCTGTCTCATGGGGCGAAAACAGTCACATTCCGCGAAGTTTCGCGAACGCCTCGAAGAAGCCGGGGTACGACTTCGCCACGCATTCGGGGTTGTCGATCTCCACTGGCGAATCGGCGATCGTGGCGCCGACGGCGATCGCCATCGCTATCCGGTGGTCGTCGAACGCGTGGAACTCGCCGCCCGAGAACCTGCCGCCTTCGCCGTGGACGGTGAAAGCGTCTTCCTCCGCCTCGGAACCTACGCCGAAACGCTTGAGGACGTCTGCCATCGCAGAGACGCGGTCCGACTCCTTGAGCCGCAGGCGACGCGTCCCGGAGAAGCGCGTCACGCCCGCCGACGCGCCCGCGAGCACAGCGAGCGCCGGGAAAAGATCGGGGCAGCCCGAGACGGACACTTCGACCGCCTCGCCCTTCCACGCGGCGGCGATGCGCGGCGCAAGCTCCGCGACCGCGCGGTCGGGCTGCGACGAATGCTGGTCAAGCCCGTCGAACATGACGAGGCTCCCCATCGCGTTCATAGCATACCAGAACGCCGCGCCCGACCAGTCGAGCTCGACACTGACGTCTGGCTGGGGAACATACTTCTGCCCGCCGGGGACGTCGAAACCGTCGTCACGAACGGCGACATATATCCCCGCTCCGGAGAGAACGCGAAGAGTCATGTCGACGTATCCGCGCGATTCAAGAGGCGTCGTGAAGCGTATCTGGGAGTCGCCCTCGAGAATCGGCAGCGCAAAAAGAAGCCCCGTCACGAACTGCGACGAGACGTCGCCTGCGAGCTCGTGGAGGCCGCTCTTGAGGCCGGAATAGTCCATCTGCGGCCGCTCGGAGAGGCGCCCGCGCGTAAGAAACGTAACAGACTTTCCGAGTGCGGCCGCGACTGGACCGAGAAACCGCCTTGTGGAGCCGCTTTCGCCGCAGTCGAGAACCGCGAGCTGCCCGTCGCCCTTCAGCGCCTCGAGGCAGCGCTTTGTGGCGAGTATGTCCTCGCTGTCGCCTTCCGCGGGCGCAAGGCGCGAATAGTCGCCGGCGAGGAAATCGGCCACAAGCAGGCGGTGTTCGTGCGATTTGGAACGCGGAATCTTGACAGAACCGGTACGCTTACCGGGTTGAATCGCAATCATCAGAGGCTCTCCTTGGAAAGATCTATCCTAACTCCGCGAACGTCGCCCCATCCGCACGGGAGCGCGAAAACGACGGCATCGCCTTCGCGCTTCTTGTCGCCGCGCATGAGCGGCACGAGCCGGTCGAGCGAAAGCCCGTCCGGCAGGGCCGTGGGCAGCCCCGCCGCGGCGAAGCGCGACGCAAGCGCGTCGGGCCATTCCGCCGGCGCGAGTCCGCGGCGGACCGCGATCCTCGCCTCCTCGACGCAGCCCATCGCCACCGCCTCGCCGTGCGAGACGCGGTAGCCGGTCGCCTTTTCGACTGCATGCGCGACCGTATGCCCGCAGTTGAGGAGAATGCGCCGCCCCTTCGTCTCGAGCGGATCCTCCCGCACGATCCCGACCTTCACCATCAAATTCCCGGCGATCTCCTTCGCGCTAACTCCTGACTCCTCGGCACTCGCTCCGCTCGGCTCGGTCGCTTCCCCAAGGGTCGCGCCCACCCGCAAGGGGCGGTTACGACTCCTGACTCCTAGCTCCTGACCCCTGACTCCTGCCCCCTTCCCCCCTATCACCTCGTGCTTGATCATCTCTGCCCGGCCGTCGGCAACGAGCTTCGGCGAAAGCGTCTCGAGGAAGTCGGCGTCGATCACGACGAGCTTCGGGAAATGGAACGCGCCCGCGAGGTTCTTGCCATCCGGAAGATCGCACCCCGTCTTGCCGCCAGTCGACGCGTCAACCATCGAGAGAAGCGTAGTCGGCACATTGATCCAGGGAATGCCGCGCATCCATGTTGCGGCGGCAAAGCCGGTCAAGTCGCCTGTGACGCCGCCGCCAAGCGCAGCAACCGCGTCTCTGCGGCCAAGCCCTCTCTCGGCAAACGCGCGCCAAAGCTTGGCGACAGTCACAGGCGTCTTGTGCTCTTCGCCCGACGGAATGATGGCAAACGGCGAGACACCAAGCCGGCCAGACCAAAGCCGCGCGACGGTCTCGTCCGCAACGACGTTGCGTCCCGCGAGGACCGCAGGCGCGATGCCACGTCCCACTACAACGAGCGATGACTGCGCGTCGAAGAACGCTGCGACACGGTTCGGGAAAGAGGCGTAGTGTGCCGCGCGTTCCTTCGCCCTGTCGCCGAGCGGACGCGAACCAGGCGCCGCGCCAAGCCGCCTCGCAAGTTCATCGTCGGAAGGAGTGTCTATGCAGAAAACAGTCCCGCTTTCTTCGCAAAGGCCCCTGTTCTCGTCGCGCAGAAGCGTTCCGCCGCCGAGGGAAACGACAGTGGGAGTTGAAAGTTTGAAGTTTGAAGTTTGAAGTTTTGAAATGAGACCCGAAACAACTTCTTTAAGAGCTTTGCTCTCGATGTCGCGGAAAACCGCCTCGCCGCGAGACTTGAAGATCTCGGGGATCGTCATTCCAGCTTCGGCGACGATGCGCTCGTCAAGGTCGACGAAGTGCAGGCCAAGTCGTTCGGCCAGCGCCCTGCCGAGCGTAGACTTTCCGCTCGCCGGAGCTCCGTACAGAAAAATCATCCTTTTCCGGCTCTCTGTTCCGCTTATTTCGCCCATAGGATGCAATTATACCATATTCCGCCCGACTGCGGCTTCATTGCAATATGGCTGCATGTCGGCGGGGATAGGGGCTTCGAAGGACAGCTGCACGCCTTTCGTCGGATGCCAGAGCCTGAGCTTCCACGCATGGAGCATCTGCCTCGCCGGCGGAGGGTCGAGACGCCTGTCAAGCGCGGACTTGCCGTATGTCCTGTCTCCGACAACCGGACAGCCGAGCGAGGCCATGTGAACGCGTATCTGGTGCGTGCGGCCCGTCTCGATGCGGCATATCACGACGGAGAAAGGATTCTGGCGGCCGGCAGGCCCAGAAGCCCGCGCCGGCGCAACCTGCCAGTTGGTGATGGCGACCTTGCCGTTTTTCTCCACGATCGCCATGCGCTTTCTGTCGACCGGATGACGCCCAATGAGGTTTTCGATCCGTCCCGAGTCGAGCCGCGGCCGTCCATGCACTACGGCGAGGTACGTCTTTTCGATGTTCGCGTGCGAGGCGAACGCCTTCGTAAGACCCTCCATCGCCTTCTGCGACTTCGCGACGACGATGAGCCCCGATGTGTCCTGGTCGAGCCTGTGGACGATTCCCGGCCGCGCCACGCCGCCGATTCCGGCGAGCGCAGGGCAGTGGTGCAGCAGAGCGTTCACGAGCGTGCCGGAGAAATGGCCCGGCGCCGGATGCACGACCATTCCGGGGGCCTTGTTCACGACGACCATGTCGTCGTCTTCGAACACGACGTCGAGAGGAATGTCCTCAGGCTCGGGAATCGCAGGCACAGGGGGAGGAATCTCCACCTCTATGTCGTCGGACTCCGAGACCTTCATCCCCGCCTTGGCGGCGATGGCGCCGTTTACCGTGACGTGCCCGGTCTTGACGAGCCCCTCTATCCGCGAGCGCGAAAAGTCGGGGTGAAGTTCGAGGATCCTCTTGTCAAGCCGCTGCATCGCAAATGACACGACCCCGAAGATTTCTCACAGCCCGAGAGCAGGCGTTACGGACACCTTGCCGTCGACGCGCTTCCCGCTGACGCGACGGCCGTCGGAAAGCGCGAGATTCTCGAACGAGACCTCGCGCCACGACTCGGGGCAGCCCTTGAAGAACTCGACCTTGCCGTTCACCTCGTGCGCCATCATCTCGAGGACGGCCGTAGCCGCCGCGCACTGCCCGTCCATCTGCATTATCTGCCCGTCGCCCGAGCCGGCGAAACTGCCGAAGATCGTGAACGTCGAGAATCCGGGCGCATACGCATTGTGCAGCGAGCCATGTCCAGGGTTGCAGAAGTATGCGTCCCACGACCTTAGAAGCTCCGCCGCCGCCTGCGCGTTGCCGACGTGCGTGTTGAGGATCGACGCCCACGGAACGCACCAGCCCGACCAGCATCCTGTGCCCTGGTAGACCCATGTGTTGTACGTCTTCGCCGCGACGTCGCGCGTCGCCTTGTCGGAGAGGTCGAGCGTGTCAAACGGATAGAACCCCGCCATGTGCGAGTGGTGGCGGTGCGATTCCGTAAGCGCCTGGCCACGGAAGAGCTCGATGCCGCTCTCCCCCGCCGAATACTGCGGAAGACGATTTTCGACGTCGAGCCACATCGCGTCCGGCTGTACGCCAAGGAGCTTCGCCGCGTCGACGAGGTCGCGCGCAAGGCGGTGTGCCGCCGCGAGCTGGAAACTTGGATCACGCCCGACCGCGCTTCTCACGTCTGCTCCGCCCCACTCTGGCGAAGGCCCAAGCGGAAGCGTGAGCTTGCCGTTCTCCTCCTCCATCATCGCGCGATAGACATTCATCGCGCCCTTCATGAAGTCGAAAGCACCGCCCTTTAGAAACTCGACGTCGCCCGAGTAGCGCACATACCGCATCATCATCGCGGCGACCCACGCCGTCGAGCCATGGTCGATCGTGCCTGTCCAGAACCCGCCGATGCAGACGCCCCTGTCGTCGACGGAGTGGGGAAGAACATAGCCATTGTCGATGCCGACGAATTTCCTCGCGTTGTCCTTGAGAAGCGGCCGCCACGAAAGGACCATCCTGAAAAGCGGCAGAAGGTTCTCGAAGTGCCCGCCGCGGTAGGCGGGGGAGTAGCACTCCTGGACATTGATGTTGAAGTGGTAGTCGCCGTTCCAGGGTACAAGCCGGTCGTCCTCGAGCCACACGCCCTGGAGCCCGGCGGGAACGCCATCTGGGTCGGTCATCGCGCCGAAGCGGTACATGCCGTAGTCGTAGATGCGCTGGATCACGGGATCGGGCACCTTCACGCGCGCGCCTTCGGACCAGAAAAGCTTCCAGTACGCGACTGATTCCTTCGCAATGCTGTCGAAATGCCTTACGTCCGCATACACCTTGTCGCCGCCGCGACCCGTCTTGAGAGTAATCACGCCATCCTTCTTCGACCAGGAAAGCCAGACGGATGGATCTGCGGGGAGATTCCAGCGCATGCCGCCGCAGCTTCCGTCCCCGTCAATAACATCAAACACGCTCGCCTTCTCGAAGCCAATCGGCTTGAGCTGTCTCTCATAGACAGGGAAGTCGGTTGCGGGAATCGTCTTGGCCTCAAACGCGACATCCTTGGGAAACGCCATCGCAAAGGTGCCACCTACCATTTTCGACATCGCAAGGCCGACCGCGCCACCTTCGGCGAACTCGAGGCTGCCGAGTCCCGTGAACGGGTCGAGCGTGCCGCGCTTCAGCGTCTTGCCGGGAACCTTGATCACGACGCGGCCGAGCGGGAGCATGTAGGGGTTGCGCGGCTGGCCCTTCGGGGTGTCCTTCTTGAAGAGGCCGTAAAGGCGGTCTTTGTCGCCAGAATGGACGGCGGCGACGATGTTCGTGTAGCTCTGCTCTGGAGTCCAGGAATAGCCGCCGCGGTGGTCCCATAGGTCGGAGCGTCCGACGGTGAGGCGTATCTCGCTACCGCCGCCCCAGACGAGCACGCCCGTCCGGCCGTCGCCGAACGCCATACCCTCGTGGCAGCTCCCGGTGCGCGGGAAGTCCCACGTCACGGTTTCCGCAAATGATCCGAGCGCCGCAAGCGCAGCAATTGCCAATGCTGTCGTTTTCATGCGGATATTATACCAAAACCAGCGATCGCCCGCCCATGCGCAGGGGCAATTTTGGTATAATATCGGGACAATGAACGAAGAGATAGAACGCCTAAAGAAAAGCCGCAATGCGGTAATACTCGCGCACAACTACTGCCGCGCCGAGGTGCAGGACGCCGCAGACTTCACCGGCGACTCGCTCGAGCTCGCGCGGCGCGCCACGCAGGTGGACGCCGACGTGATAGTTTTCTGCGGCGTCTACTTCATGGCCGAGACCGCGGCAATCCTCAATCCGCAGAAGACAGTCCTCATCCCCGACCCGACCGCCGGCTGCCCGATGGCAGACATGATAACGGGCGCGCAGCTTCGCGAGCTCAAGGCGAAACATCCAGGCGCAAAGGCCGTCTGCTACGTGAACTCGACAGCCGAAGTCAAGTCCGAGTGCGACATCTGCGTCACTTCGGGCAACGCGGAACGCGTAATGGCGACGTTCGCGCCGGATCAGGAGATAATCTTCGTCCCCGACCAGCACCTCGGCTCGCACATAATGGGTCTTCTCGGAAGGAAGTACATCCTCTGGCCCGGCTACTGCCCTACTCACGCCGCGCTTACGGCAAAGTCCATAGCCGATGCGAGGGCCGCCCATCCCGGCGCCCCCGTCATGGTCCACCCGGAGTGTGCGCGCGACGTGCGAGACGCGGCGGACGAGAAGCTCTCCACCGGCGGAATGTGCAAGTTCGCCCGCGAGTCCTCCGCGAAGGAAATCGTCGTCGGGACCGAAGTCGGCATACTGCATCGTCTTAGGCAGGAAAACCCCGAAAAGACTTTCTATCCCGTAAACGACCGTCTCGTCTGCCCGAACATGAAAAAGACGACGCTCGAAAACCTCGCAGAAGCCCTGCGCGAGATGAAAACGCGCGTCACGGTGCCGGAAGACATCGCAATCCGCGCCCGCCGGGCGATCGAGGCGATGCTCGCAATTGCGTAGTCGTCTCGGCACGATGCGCCGATTTATGGTATAATACGGCAATTTTTCAGGAGAAAATTGATGCATCCCTATCGTACACACACATGCAACGAGCTCCGCGCCTCCGACGCGGGCAAGACCGTCAGACTTTCCGGCTGGATGTTCCGCCTCCGCGACCACGGCGGCATCCTCTTCGTGGACCTCCGCGACCACTACGGCCTCACGCAGATCGTCGTTCACCCGTCCCGCAGCTTCTTCGGCCTCGTCGAGAAGGCGCACCTCGAGTCCGTCATCACCGTGACGGGCGAGGTGAAACTGAGGACTCCCGACACGATCAATCCCGAGCTCCCGACAGGCGAGATCGAAATCGAGGCGAACGAGCTCGTGATGGAGTCGGCCTCGCAGGTGACGCCACTCTACATCCCCGACGAAAAGGCCGACGAGAGCGAGGATGTCCGACTCCAGTACCGCTTCCTCGACCTTCGCCGCGAGAAGCTCCACAAGAACATCATCCTCCGTTCGGAAGTCATCCGCTTCCTCCGCGAGCAGATGTGGGAGAAGGGATTCCACGAGTTCCAGACGCCGATCCTGACCGCCTCCTCGCCCGAGGGCGCGCGCGACTACCTCGTGCCGAGCCGCATCCACCGCGGCATGTTCTACGCCCTTCCGCAGGCGCCGCAGATGTTCAAGCAGCTCCTCATGGTCTCGGGCCGACGAGGCCGCGCGCGCCGACCGCAGCCCCGGCGAGTTCTACCAGATGGACATCGAGATGTCCTATGCGACGCAGGACGAGATCTTCGCCGTCGTCGAGGATGTCGTAGGCAAGACCTTCAAGAAGTTCTCGACCTGGGAGTGCACCGAGGCGCCGTGGCCACGCATCAAGTATCGCGACGCGATGATGACGTACGGTTCCGACAAGCCGGACCTCAGGAACCCGCTCAAGTGGATCGACATGTCCGACTTCTTCGCGAAGGCCGACTTCAAGGCGTTCGCGGCGTGCGTAAAGAACGGCGGTCTCGTCAAGGGACTTCTCGTCAAGGGCATAGTCGGCGTTGAGACCAGGACCTGGTTCGACAAGCGCGAGGCGTTCGTCAAGGAGAACGGCGGCAAGGGGCTCGGCTACATCAGCTGGACGAAGGAAGGCGAGCTCAAGGGACCCATCGCGAAGTTCCTCTCGGCCGACCAGCTCGAGGAGATGAAGAAGATCTCCGGCATGGAGCCGACCGACGCGCTGTTCTTCATGGCCGCCGACGTCGACGAGTGCAACCGCCTCTCCGGGCTCGTCAGGACCGACATCGCCGACCACATGACGAACGACATCCGCGAGCACAACGTCTACCGCTTCTGCTGGATCGTCGACTTCCCGTTCTTCGAGAAGGATCCCGAGACCGGCAAGATCATCTTCTCGCACAACCCCTTCTCGATGCCGCAGGGCGGACTCGAGGCGCTGAACACCAAGGACCCGCTTTCCATCGAAGCGTACCAGTACGACGTCGTCTGCAACGGCATCGAGCTCTCCTCGGGCGCGATCCGCAACCACCAGGTCGAGGTGATGTACAAGGCGTTCGAGATTGCGGGCTACACTAAGGACGACGTCGTGAAGAAGTTCGGCGCGCTCCACCGCGCGTTCCAGTTCGGCGCGCCGCCGCACGGCGGAATCGCCCCCGGCGTTGACCGCATGGTCATGCTCCTCACCGACACGCCCAACATCCGCGAGGTCATCGCCTTCCCGATGAACCAGAAGGCGCAGGACCTCCTCATGGG
>ONVK01000004.1 GCA_900321255.1 uncultured Lentisphaerota bacterium
TGGGGAAGGTCGACGCCGATGACCTTGTCGTTGAAGAACAGCGCCTTGACCTCCATCTCGTCCATGAGGAAGTACTTCTTGTCGCCCATGACGTCGTAGCTGACGCGGATCTCCTCGAAGTTGTCGTCGGTGAAGACGAACGCCGTGCCGTCGTCGTACGAGTACGTGACGCTCATCTGCACGAGCTCGGGCTTCTCGAACTTGTCGCCCGAGCGGTAGCTCTTGGTGCAGCCGCCGCCGGTCATCATGTTCCTGAGCTTGCAGTTGTAGATCGCCTGTCCCTTGCCAGGCTTCGAGAACGAGAACTCCGTGATTTCCCACGGCTCCCCGTCGATAAGAAGCTTCACACCCTTGTGCAGCTCTCCGGCTCCGATTACTTCGCCCATTTTTTGGCTCCTGTTTCCTTTAATGGTTAAAAACGACAATAGTATACCAAAATCGGGCTGTAATGAAAACGCCCCGCAGCCGGATTTTCAGCGGAGCGAGGCGCTGGAAAGCCAGCGCGTCGTCGCGAGGCGGTCGAAGCAGACCTGGCAGATCGGATCCTTCGCGTCCGTCGCGACGACCGTTCCCTCCCCGAACACCTCGTGCCTGACGCGCGCGCCGACGGGAAACACCGCAGGCGCGGCGCGGGGCGCGGACTCCTCGGCGAGCTTCTTCCTGAGCGACGCGACGAGGTCCTCCCTCGGCGGCTCCACGTAGTCTACCGCGCTCTGGTCGATGTCGAGGAAGAAGCGCGACGGGAACTTCGGCGTGCCGTCGAAGCCGCATCCACCAGACGACGTGAGGTAGAGCCCCCTCTCCGCGCGCGTCACAGCGACGAACGCGAGGCGGCGCTCCTCCTCCATCTGCTCCTTCGACTCCGTCTTGCGCGACGGCAGCACGCCCTCGTCGAGCGCGCAGAGGAAGACGTGCGGGAATTCGAGCCCCTTCGCAGTGTGCACCGTCATCAGCTTCACGCGGTCGCCCTTCCCGCTGTCCGCGTCGCGGTTCGTGAAGAGCGCGACGTGCGCGAGGTACTCACCGACGGAGCACTCCTCGCCGCTCGCCGCCTCGTACTGGACGATTCCGTTCTTCAGCTCAGACACGTTGTCCAGGCGCGTCTGCGAGCCCTCGGTGCGAAGCATCGCCTCGTACCCGCTCTCGTCGAGGAGCGCGGAGAGGAGCTCCGACGGGCGCTCCGACGAATTCTGGTGGCGCTCCACGAGATCGACGAGCTCGCGCGCCTTCGTGCCCTTGAATATCTCCGCGTCGAGCGACGATTTAAGAGTCTCGTACAGCGTCTTGCCCTCTTCCTCCGCGCGCTCGCGCAAAAACGCCATGCGGCGCGTCCCGATGTTTCGGCGCGGCACATTTGCCGCGCGCGCGAAGGCGAGGTCGTCGCGCGAGTAGACGAGGCGAAGGTACGAGAGCGCGTCCTTTATCTCCGCGCGGTCGTAGAACGCGACGCCGCTGTAGATCGCGTACGGAACCTCCGCCTTCTTGAGCTGGGTCTCGAGCTCGCGCGTCACGAAGTGCGCGCGGTAGATGACAGCCATCGCGGAGTACGGAACGCCCTCCTTGTGCAGCCCGCGCATCTTCCGCGCGATCCACTCCGCCTCGTCCGCCGGGTTCTTCGCATGGCGGCAGAGGACGCGCGGACCCTCCCCGCGCATCGACACGAGGTTCTTCTCGATGCGCATTGCGTTCTTCGCGATGAGGGAGTTCGCGACGGACAGGACCTCGTTCGTCGAGCGGTAGTTCCTGTTCATCACAATCGTCTTCACGCCCGTGAAGCGCTTGTCGAAGTCGAGCAGGTACTTCACGTTCGCGCCGCGCCACGAGTAGATCGTCTGGTCAGGATCGCCAACGACGAACAGGTTGCGGTGATGCGCGACGAGCGTCTCCATCAGCTCGTACTGGAGCGGGTCCACGTCCTGGAACTCGTCGATCATCACGTACTCGAGGCGCTCCCGCCACTTGCGGCGCACCTCGGGATGGTCGCGGAATATCTGGAGCGTGAGGAGGATGAGGTCGTTGTAGTCGAGCGCGAAGCACTTCTTCTCGTAGTAGACGTAGCCGCGGAAGAGGATCTCGCCGACGGTCGACGCGTCGCGGTAGCGCGCGCGGAGCGTCTCCAGGGGGAGCTCCACCATCTCGCGGCAGTATCCACGCTCCTTGATCGTCTTGCGGACCTCGAACATGTCGCGCGCGTCGGAGAACGTGCAGTCGCGCATCGTGAGGCCGCGCTCCTCGTAGATGGTGCGCAGTATCGCGTCGATGTCGGGATTGTCGAGGACGGGGAAGTTCTGCGGATACCCGACGCAGTGCCCGTCCTCGCGTATCACCCCTGCGCAGAAGCCGTGGAAAGTGTTGACGAGCCCCGAGCCGATGTCCCCGACGAGGCTTCTGATGCGCGCGCGCATCTCGTTCGCAGACTTGTTTGAGAACGTGACGCAGAGGATATGCCCCGGAAGGACGCCGAGCCGCTTCACGAGGTAGGCGAAGCGGTGGGCGAGCGCACGGGTCTTTCCGCTGCCCGCCCCCGCGACGACGCGCACGAAGCCCTCGGTCGTCTCGACCGCCCGCCGCTGCTCGTCGTTGAGCCCGTCCAGGATGCTGTCGCTGCCCATGGCGGAGGCTCCCCCCTCAGGTGGCGCAGACGAGTCCCGTGCCGTACAGCGTGAGCGTCGGGTCGACGACGAACGGCAGGTCGAGATCCTTCAAGACCCACTTGGCGAAACCGCCCGTCGCGACGAGCCGGAACTCCTCGTTGAAGTTGCGCTTGAGCTCGGCGACAATCTCGCGCACCATGCCGCGGTAGCCGACGAGCGCACCGAAGCGCATCGCCTCCTCGGTCGATCGGCCGATCTTCGGAGCACGGCCTGCGCCGATCTTCATGCGGGGGAGCTTTGCCGTCCTCTCGAAGAGGTAGTCGCGCATCAGCGGGAACCCGGGCGCAATCACGCCGCCGCGCCACACGCGGTCGCGCGTCACTACCGCGGCGGTGAGCGCCGTCCCGAAATCCATCACGAGCACGGGCGCGCCGTAGCGCGAAACAGCGCCGGCGGCATCTGCGAGACGGTCAGCGCCGATCGTCTCGGGCTTCGGGTAGTCGATCTTGAGCATCAACTGTCTGCCAGTCGTTGCTTCGAAGCACTTATGCGTGACCTGGCGGAAGGCAAGGCCGTGCGCCTTCGCAAACATGCGCCACGCGCGGTCGGCTTTCGGCACGACCGAGACGTAGGCGAGAGCGAGCGGGGGAGCGGGGGAGTTGGAGAGTGAGGGAGTGGAGGAGTGGAGGAGTTTAATCAGCGACGCAACGATACGGGAGGCCTCAGTGAAGCCGCCGTCGCAGTGGGCCACATGACTCACACGGCCGTCGGACCAAAGTCCCACGGCCGTGGATGTGTTGCCTACGTCTACTACGATGAGCTTCACTTGCAGAGCCGAAGCTGCTGGTCGCAGAATGTCTTCACGTAGCCATCGTCAGACGCGGCCCTCGCGCGCTCGAGCGCGGCGACCCAGACCTTGCGGCATGCGGGCGCCTTGGGGCACTTCGGGCACATCACGAGCTGCGTCACGGCGGCGATCTGCGTGAGCGCAACCGGGTCGCCGTCGTAGGACGTGCCGATCTTCGCCAAGAGCGCGTCGGCCGCAGCGGGCGTCTCGACGAACGCCTTCAGAACCTCGGGCTTCGTCGCGTCCGCGACGAGCTTGGGGTTGGCGCGCTGCCACTCGTAGGCCATCTGGTAGCCGTCCACATGCGCCATCGCGGCGCCATACGAGGCGTAGGCCGTCGCGTTGGGCTGGCCAAGCTCACACTTGGGCTCGAACGCGCCGTACTTCGGCTCTGTCGCGCAGCCGGCCGCGAAAAGAAGGACGAGCGACGCGAGACTCGCGACCCGAATCATTTTTTCCTTTGCAATCATCTTAAGCTCCTTTCGCTTTGCAGCAGCGCAGACGACTCTGCGTCTCTGCGCCTCTGCGTTAAAAATCAGCCGAACATCTCCTTGCGCCACGGCTCGCGCATCATGTCGTCCTGGTAGAGGAAGCGCTCCGCCGCCTCGTCGTTCTTCGCGTGAAGCGTGACGGGGTCGAACTCGAACCCGCGCCCGAGGCGCCACGCGACGATGGCGAGGTTGAACATCGTCGACGAGCGGAAGCCGTTCGACTCGTTGAGCGCGAACGTCTTGCGGTTTACACAGGAGTCGATGAAGTCGGTCTGCTGCGGCGCGGGCTTCGGAAGATCGGCGAGCGTCTTGAGGACCTTCTCCTCGCTCCACCACGTTCCGTCCGCCTCGCGGATGCGGAGCGTCTTGCCGTCCTTCGCCTTCTTGTAGACGCAAAGGCCGTTCGAGCCCCTGAGAAGCGGCTCGTCGCGAAGCGACACGTCGCCGTCGAGGATCACCTCCGTGCCGTCGGCGTAGGTCAGCGTGAAGCGGTCGAAGCTGCCGACCGCCTCGGGATGCTGCTTGAGCCCCTTGTAGTCGATCTTGACTGGCGACGTCTCGTCCTTGCAGAGAAGGTACTGCAGCGGGTCGAGGTAGTGCTGCGCCATGTCGCCAAGCCCGCCGGAGTCGTAGTCCCAGTAGCCGCGGAAGGACGTGCCGAAGCGGTGGTCGCTGTAGGGTTTCCACGGCGCAGGGCCGAGCCACATATCCCAGTCAAGCCCTTCGGGGATCATCTGCGCCTTGTCCTGGACGCGGCCCGACCAGCCGAACTTCCACGTGAAGCCCTGGCCTTCGCCGAAGACGCACTTAAGCGGGCCGTTGCCAAGGAGTCCGTTCTCGACGATCTGGCGGATCGGCTCGACGGGCGTGCCGAAGCCGTAGAACGAGCCCTGGAAGCGGAACCACGTGTTGAGGCGGAACATGCGCTTCTGGGCCTGGATGACCTCCTTCACGCGAACGCCCTCGCCGACCGTGCGCGTCATGGGCTTTTCGCACCAGACGTCCTTGCCGGCCTTCGCCGCCATGACGCTCTGGACACCGTGCCAGTGCGGAGGCGTGCAGATGTGGACGATGTCGACGTCCGGGTCGTTGATAAGCTCGATGAAGTTCTTGTAGCCCTTGATCTTGCCCCAACCGCACTTCTCGGCGGCGGCAAGGCCCGCCGCGACGCGCGGAGCGTAGCAGTCGGTGAGGCCGACGAGCCGCGAGCCCTGGAACGGCAAGTGGTTGGCGCTGTGCGCGATCTCGCCGAAACCGATCAGCGCGCGAGTTAGCTGGTTGGAAGGAGCCGTAGCCCCCCAAAGGACCTTGGCCGGGACGATGTTGAACGCCCCAAGCGCGGCCGCACCTTTAAGGAATTCTCTTCTTTTCATGTCTCTGTCCGATTCCCTTTTCGTGTATTTAGTGTATTTCGTGGTTTAGATTTCGCAGTTCTGAAATCGCCTGCGTCAGACCTTGCGCCATTCGAGCGAAAGGTCCACCGACCCCGCCGAGTGGGTGAGGCACCCGAGCGAAATCGCGGTGACGCCAGTCGCGGCAACCTCTTTCGCGCGCTCGAGCGTAATGCCGCCGGAGGCCTCGGTCCTGGAAATCCCCTTGCACATCTTCACGCACTTCTTCATGTCCGCGCAGGACATGTTGTCGAGCATTATCCACTCTGGCTTCGCCTTAAGCGCGCTCGCGCACTCCCGCAAGCTTTCGACCTCGACTTCGACGGCGAGCTTGGGGAACTTTTTCCGCGCCGCGACGACGGCCTGGTCGAGCTCGTCGGGATCGCCGCCCTTCCAGAGACGGCGGTGGTTGTCCTTCATGAGGACGCGGTCGTACATGCCAAGCCGGTGGTTCGTGCCGCCGCCGCAGGTGACGGCGTACTTCTCGAAGACGCGGAGCCCCGGCGTAGTCTTGCGCGTGTCGAGGATGAGCGTGCCGTAGCGCTTCGTCGCGTCGACGAACTTCCTCGCGAGCGTCGCAGTCGCGCACATGCGCTGCATGAAATTGAGTGCAGTGCGTTCCGCTGCGAGAATCGACCGCGCCTTGCCGCGGAAGGAAAGAATCGGTTCCTTCGGCTTCACGACGGAGCCGTCGGGTTTGTGGATCACGACCTTGATCTTCGGGTCCACCGCCTTCATGACGGCCTTTGCGACAGTCGCGCCGGCGACTACGCAGCCAGTCCCCTTCGCGTATATCTCGCCAGTCGCGACGGCCTTGGGGTCGACAAGCGCCTCGCTCGTCGCGTCGCACCACTTCGACTTGCGCGCGTCGAGCGCATCGGCGAGATCCTCGTCCAGCGCGAGCCGTACGGCTGCGCGGGCCCTCGTGGAAAGCATGACGTCCTTCATACGGAAGAGACGTCCCCTATGCAAACCTCAGGAATTCCCAATGCTTGTAGATCATCACCGTGAGCGTGACGGTGATGACAAAGGCGATCAGCCCGAACACGAGCGCGGTGGTTGCCGCGGACTTGCTGATGTAGCCGTGGCGCGGCGCTGTGGTATCTACGGGCTCGAGCTTGAACCTGTCGGCGATCGCGGCGCCGCCGGCGCCTTCGCCGCCTGCCGGCTTCTTCATTGGCTTCTTGATCTTCATGCGTCAATTATACCTAAAAAACCCCGCGGAAGTCAAGTGCGGCACGACCTCCAGTCACATTGCGAAAAGAAAGAGCCGCGCGTCAGAAGACGCACGGCTCTGCGCACTTTCGCGCTGTATTCCGCGAGGAGCTTAGTTGAGCTCCATGCGGCCGCGGCGCGAGCGGTTGCGGATGCGGGCGCGCTGGGATTTCTTGCGCGCCTTGACGCAGGGCTTCTCGAAGTAGCGCTGGTCGCGGATGGTCTTGAGGAGACCCTCCTTGTCGAGGATCTTCTTCATGCGCTTTAGGCCGCGTTCAACGGACTCGCCCTTCTTGAGCTTGAGCACGATAGCCATTATTTCACCTCCTTCGCCTGCTCTTCGGCAGCGGCCGGGGCGGCGAGCTCCGCCGCGCAGGTCCACTGGAGGATACACATCTCAGCCGCGTCGCCCCTGCGGGTCCCGAGCTTGACGATGCGTGTGTAGCCGCCCTTGCGATCCTTCATCGCGGGGGCGATCTTGTCGAAGAGCTTCTGGACGGCCTTCGGCTGGAGGAGGCGGCTCGCGGCGAGGCGGCGGGCCGCGAGATCGCCCTTCTTGGCGATCGTCACGATCTTGTCCGCGTCCTTGCGGGCCTCCTTGGCCTTCGGCAGGGTCGTCTTGATCGACTCGGCGAGGATAAGGTTGGTGACGAGGCTCTTCATGAGCATCGCGCGATGCTCGGAAGAACGCCCGAACTTCTTCATTACTCTTTGATGACGCATTGCTTTAAACCTTCTTGATTACTTCTTGGACTCGAGGAGGTCGGCGTCGAACTTGTAGCCGAGGCTGAGGCCCAGCTGGACGAGCTTCTCCTTGATCTCAGTGAGCGACTTCTTGCCGAAGTTGCGGTACTTGAGCATGTCGGCCTCGGTCTTCGAGGCGAGCTCGCCCACGGTCGAGATGTTCGCGTTGTTGAGGCAGTTCGCCGCGCGGACCGAGAGCTCGATCTCGTTGACGGACATGTTGAGGAGCTTCCTGAGGCGCTCGCGCTCGTCGGCGTCCTTCTTCTCGGTGTCCTCGAACTCGAGCGTCTCCTCGCCGGCGTAGTCGACGAACACGTCGAGGTGGCGGCGGAGAACCGCGCCTGCGGTCTTGAGCGCCTCCTCGGGGTCGATGCGGCCGTCGGTCCAGATGTCGAGAACGAGCTTCTCGTAGTCGGTGCGCTGACCGACGCGGGTGTTCTCGACGAGGAAGTTGACGCGCGTGACGGGCGAGAAGATCGAGTCGATGGCGATCTTGCCGATCTCCTGGTCGGGCTTCTTGTTGCCGTCGGCGAGGCAGAAGCCGCGTCCCGTGCGGACGTCGCACTCCATCTCTATGGAACCGTCGACGTCGAGGGTGCAGATCTCCTGGCGCGGATTGAGCACCTGGACGTTGTTCTCGGTCGCGAAGTCGCCGGCGGTCACGGTGCAGGGCCCTTTGGCCTTGAGGGTGATCGTCTGGGCGTCGCGCGTGTACGTCTTGAGAAGGACGCGCTTGAGGTTGAGGACGATATCGGTCACGTCCTCCGCGCAGCCCTTGATCGTGCAGAACTCGTGGCTCACGTCCTTGATCTTGACCGCCGAGATGGCGGCGCCCTCGATGGACGAGAGCAGGACGCGGCGGAGCGAGTTGCCGATCGTGCGCGCATAGCCGATTTCGAAAGGTTCCGCCGTGAAACGGGTGTACGTCGCGGTGGCCGTGGATTCGTCCTTCTGGACGCCCTTCGGCATTTCGAAGCGGCTCAAACGGATAGGCATTTGTTACCTCCCTGTGAAGTGGTTGGAACGGACGATTAGCGCGAGTAGAGTTCGACGATGGCCTGCTCGTCGACAATCGGAGCGATCTGCTCGCGAGTCGGAACGGCGAGGACCTCGGCTCTGAGGTTGGCCCTGTCGAACTGCATCCACACGGGGAGCTGGGCCCCGGTGGCGGCCTCGACGGAACGGTTCGCGGCATCCTTGGACTTGGCGGTATCCTTCACCGAGATGAAATCACCGACCTTGACGACCATCGACGGAACGGCCGCCTTGCGGTCGTTGACGAGGATGTGGCCGTGCAGCACGAACTGGCGGGCGGCGCGGCGGCTCGGCGCGAGGCCGAGGCGGTAGACGATGTTGTCGAGACGCATCTCGAGCATCTGGAGAAGGATTTCGCCGGTGATGCCCTCCTTGCGGAGCGCTTCCTCGAAGAAGCGGTGGAACTGGAGCTCGCCCATGCCGTACTGGCGGCGGAGCGCCTGCTTCTGGCGAAGCTGGGTTCCGTATTCGGACATCTTCTTGGCGCGGCGGCCGACGTGCATGCCGGGAGCGCCGGTGCCCTTCTCGACCGGGCACTTGGACATGTAGCAGCGAGCCCCCTTGAGGAAGAGCTTGCGCCCTTCGCGGCGGCACTGACGACAGACTGGACCTGTATAGCGACCCATGATTAGACCCTCCTGCGCTTGCGGGCACGGCAGCCGTTGTGGGGAACGGGCGTTGTGTCCGTGATCTGGGTTACGCGGATGCCCGCGGCCTGGATGGCGCGGACGGCGCTCTCGCGGCCGGCTCCCGCCCCCTGCATGCGGACTTCGCACTCGTGCATGCCCTTCGCGACCGCGACGCGTGCCGCGTCCTGCGCGACCATCGTCGCGGCGAACGCGGTGGACTTGCGGCTGCCCTTGAAGCCCGCCTTGCCGGCCGAGCTCCAGGAGATCACGCCGCCGCGCGCGTCGGCGATCGAAACCTGCGTGTTGTTGAAAGTGGAGCGGATGAACGCGATTCCCGCGGGAATCGACTTGCCGCTCTTCTTGGCCTTGGCCTCGCCCTCCGCCGCGGATGCCGCGGCGTCCGCGGCCGGAGCGGCCGGGGCGACCTCGTTCTTGACTTCTTCGCTCATTTCTTAAAGCTCCTTAGCGGCCGGCCTGCTTCGGCATGGCGATCGAGACGCGCTTGCCGCCCTTGCGGGTGCGGGCGTTCGTCTTGGTGCGCTGCCCGCGGACGGGGAGGCCCTTCTTGTGGCGGAGACCGCGGTAGGACCCGATCTGGATCAGACGGCGGATGTTCTGGGAGACCTCGCGGCGGAGGTCGCCCTCAACGCGGTAGTGGTCCTGGATGAAAGTCGTGATCGCGTGGATCTCGTCCTGCGTTACGTCGTCGGCCTTCTTCATCGGGTCGACCTTGACCGCCGCAAGCACGTCATCGGCGCGCTTGGGCCCAATTCCGTGGATATAGCGCAGGGCGAAGCGAATATGCTTCTTGCCCGGGATATCCACACCCATCATTCTTGGCATGTTGTTTTTACCTCTTTTCTTAGCCCTGCCGCTGCTTGTGGCGCGGGTTCGTGCAGATTACGCGCACGACGCCTTTACGGCGTATGATGCGGCAGTTCTCGCATATGCGACGAACAGAACTACGTACTTTCATTGTTGTTGTTTACTCTTTAGAGTGGTCGAATGAACGAGTATTGTATCATATTTTGCTGTTAGCGCGCAAGGGGGTAAATTAAAAAAATCGCCGTTGCAAAAACAGGGCGAAAAGTGTATCATATCACCGTTCGGCTCAATGTCTGAGCCGGCCACACAAAATCCAAGGAATCATAACAATGAAGAAACTTATGTTTGTCGCGGCTCTCGCCGCCCTCGCCTCCGGCTGCGTATGTGTCGGACCCTCCAACGCCAACTCCCTCCTCACGCTCGACGTCCAGAGCCCTGACATGAGCTTTGTCGACAATGACGTCAAGCCCGCCAAGATGGGCGCCGCAAAGGCCGAAGGCATCATCTGCTTCTGCGAAGGCGACGCTTCCCTCAAGGCCGCCATGGACAACGGCGGCATCAAGAAGGTTCACCACGTCGACTACAAGGTGAAGAACATCCTCGGCATCATCGGATCGACCACCACGATCGTCTGGGGCGAATAATCGGGTTCGACAACCTGAAAATCGAAAAGCCGCACTTCAAGGTGCGGCTTTTTTGATTTGGTCGGAGCGGAGGGATTTGAAGTATTCGTTTTCGCATAGAAACCCTCGCCCTTGACAAGAGTAAAATGCTTATGGTATAATGGTCGCATGAAAAACAAAGAAAAATTCAATGCGAAATCTTCGCACATCCTTCGCAAACTAACCATACCCCAAAAGGAGGGTTAATCGCACTATCTCGCATTTTCGCCCTCCACCCCAAATACAACTGAAAACCTCGCAAAAACCACATTCAAGGACTGTTTTGCCATGAGCATCCTCGACAAGAAGACAACCCTCCACTCGGTCAAGTGCCGCGACATCAGATGCGGCGACAACTACTACCAAATATACGAAGTATATTTGGGCATACACCCATACACCAAGAAGCCCGTGCGCCTCGCCGCGAGAAGCCGCGAGAAGCTGCGCCACAAGATCGAGGACTTCTACAAGCAGCTCACGTTTGGTGGCGAAATGTCCGTCCTGCTCACCACGTACCAGTCGGTCGACGCGAAGAACGCCATCGACATGCTCGCCAAGGCTGGACTCAACATCCCGCTCTCGGAGTGCGTCCGCCGCGTCCTGGAGAGCTCCGACGGCATAGCGCAATGCACCACAACCCTTGCGGCGGCCTACGAGCGCTACCTCAACGCGCAGACGGGCAAGAGCGACGACCATCTAAAGGCCGTCCGCAGCCGCGTCGGGAAGTTTGTCGAGACCTTCGGTGCAGAGCGGCTCCTCTCCGACGTGACTCCGAAGGCTGTGAGCGCCAACCTCGAAGGGCGCCTCTACAACGCAAGCGACTCCAAGACCAAGACCACGTTCAACAATCACCTCGGCTACGTCAAGACGTTCATGCAGTGGTGCGCCGCGCCGGAACAGGCGCTCATCAGGGAAAGCCCAATAGCCGGCATGAGGCTCAAGACGAAGGAATGGACGGACCCCGAGTACATGAAGCCGGCGGACGTCGAGAAGCTGTTCCGCGTGCTGGAGGCACACAAGGCCGACGCGCCGCAGGACTTGGCCGACGCGATCCTCTCGTTCTTCTGCGGAGTGCGCCAGTGCGAGATCGAGCGCGTCCGCGACGGCGAAAGCGCGGTGAGGATTTCCCTTGAGCAGCGCAACGTCCGCATCGTCAAGTGCAAGGGCTCGCTCAAGGGCGTGAAGCCTCGCTCGTTCACGATACCCGAACAGGCGCTTGCGTGGATGAAGTCGTTCGACTTCATGGCGGCGTCGCAGGTCTCCAACAAGAAGTTCCGCGAACACCTCAACGCCTACGCGAAGGAGGCGAAGGTCGAACTCCCGAAGAACGCGGGGCGGCACACGTTTATCACGATGCACGCCGCCGCCTACCACGACCAGAACCTGCTGACGAGCATCGTGGGCAACTCGCCCGACGTGCGCGGAAGGAACTACGACGGCCTCACATTCGAGGACGAAGGCAAGGCCTACTTCGACATCATGCCGAAGGCGTCGTAGCTCACTTGCCGAGGGCGCGGAGCACCTTGGCCTGCAACTCAAGTCGCCGCTTCCTGTACTTCTCCCTCTGCTCTTCCGTGCGCGGAGTCTTCGGCTCCACCCACTTCTGCCCGACCTTGATCTCGCCGCGCTCGAGGTGCGAAAGCTCCTTGACGCGCTCGATCTGCCCGTCGAGGAGGGACTTTCCGGCAAAGAGATACGGCTTCTCGGCCTTCATCTCCCTGCGGCGCTCGGGCGTTGTCTTCTTGAACTCGGCCTTGTCGCGCTCGTAGGCGTCCATTGCGTCGTAGTAGCGCGCAGTATTCTCGGGGTATTCCTGCACAAGCGTGCGGACAAGCGGAAATTGAGAGAGTGACTTCTCCGGCGTCCCTCCAGTCGCGGCTTGCGCGGTATTGTTGAAAGTCGAAAGCGTGTTGCTGAAGTCCCGTCCGAGTCCACCTCCGATAAACTCGATGATAAACTGAACGTCCTCCGGCGCAACGTCAAGCCAGCCCTTGCGGTACTCGTTGCCGCCCGTAAGCCAGTTTAGGCTCTTTGCCATTTCCTTGTAGATGACGGATGTGTTGCGCTTGCCGTTTGAAGATGCCGGCGTCGTCTTGTCGAACGACCTCGCACGCAAGTCGTCGCCCTTGTAGTCCTTACCCGTCCAGAGCTGCACAAGCGGATCGGCAAGCGTCGGCGCAAAGCTCTGTCCGAGAAGTGCGCCGTCAAACTCGCCCTTGTCGTTGAATACTCCGTTTCCGCCGACGACATCAGTCGCCTGGTCCGTAAGCTCTTTCAGGGCAATCTTGGTTGCGTCGTTCACACTTGTCTCCCCGAGAGCGACATTGGTGAATGTCTGCGCAAGGTACGGTATCGCGGCGTACGGGCCGCGCATCCGAAGCCCAGTGAACTGGTAGCCGCCTCCAAGCGGAATGCCAAGCTTGTGCTTCTTGCTGTATTCGCTCAGGTTGCGTGCGTTACGTCCACCGGCCTTTTCGCGGTCTTCGTCGTCGCCGAGGTAGTGGTCGAGTGCGGCCTTCACGACGCCAGCGAGCACGAGTGTACTCGTGAGCGCCCCCCGCATCTTGTTCGCGCCAGGGCCAGAGGAAGGACCTTTTGTCCAGTCGTCGCGAAATGCCTGAGCCGCGCGCATCGCGCCCTGTATGGAAGCGTTCGAGAACATAAAGAGTCCGTTCATCCACGGCGTATGCGTTCCCTTGCGGTTGAAGTCGACTGTCGCCTCGCGGGCGAACTTCGCGGCATCGGCCTTAGACACGCCCTTCTCGCGCAACGCGGAGTACAGGCCGATGCGCGTCGAGTTCTCGATTGTCTCGTTCAGCCCAGAAACGGCCTCTTTCAGCCAGTCCCAGACGAACCCCGCCTTTTCAGTCCAAGACATCTTCGAGAAGCCCTTCGCGTCGCGCACGAACCTGTCGTACTTGCTCTGGATGGCCTTCAGTTCGCCCGCATATCCCTGCGCCGCGACGCCGCCCTTGATTAGCACCCCTGCGTCGATTGCCTCCTTGACGTATCCGCTTCCGGCGTTGCCGGTCTTGATGTAGTTGCGGATGTCCTTCCAGTTGCGCTTCTCCCATTTCAGCGCACTGCCGGCAAGCGCAAACCCGTCCTTGAAGCCATACTTGCCGACAAGGGCCTGCGTCGACTCCATGTGGTCTGCGAGCGCGTTCGAAAAAATGAACTCCGGCGCGTACTGCGTGCGCATCCGTCCAAGCCAGCCGGTCCACCTTGGGATGAACGCAAGGTCCTTGTGCCACTGGCGGACATTGCGCCCGAGTATCGCGTCCACGACGATCTCACCGCGCCCGTTCGCACCGCGATCCAGACGCGCCGCCTTGAGTTTGCCGTCCTCCTTGAACAGGAATATGTCCTTGCGATTGTCAACGAGCTTCATGTTGCCGCCGACGCGCACGGCGTCGCCCTTCCCGAAGTCGAATGTCCAGCCCTTGCCATAGCCACCCTCGCGACCCTCCACGATGTCGCCAATGTGGAGGCCGCGGCTCTCGGCGAGCCTGATGAGGTTGGCCGCCGACACGTGTATGACATTCGCCTCCGCACCGCGCAAGCCCTGCTGGAGCTGCAACATGGCAAAGGCGTACGGCGAGTCGGCGAGGCTCTCGCGACCTTCAGCAGTCATAAATTCCGAATTGCGGAACCCTCCGACGGAGAGATTGTGGGCGGCATTGTCCTTGCCCTCGACGTCCGTGCGCAAAGGCACGTACTTCTGCCAGCGCGTCGTAAGCAGGTCGTAGAAGTCTTTCGAGATTCGCCCAGACTCCAGAAGCCTGTCAAGGTTTTTGCGCTCGGCGTCGTAGAGTTCCTTCGCCGCGCTGTCGTATGCCGAACGCTTCGACCGCACCTCCGGTGAAGACAGAATGGCGTTGGCCTCGTCCGTGCTCATTCCGGAGTAGTCCTTGCTCGCGGGATCAACGACAACGGCCTTCTTCAGTGCGTCAAGTGCGGCGGGCTTGCCGGCCGCAGCCTCCTCGCGAGCCTTCTGCCATATCTTCGGATTGGCCCTCTCAGCCATGCGTTCTGCAACCGTCTCGTTGCGTTCTGGGGCATGGCTTGCGTAGAGGAACTTGTCGAACTGCTCTGGCGTAATCCCATTGTCGGCAAGGGTCTTGTCTATCTTCGCGCCGGACGTTTCGATTTCTTTCATGCCGGCCTGTATGTGGCCGTTGGCGCGCATCTTTGCCGCGTACACATTGGACGAACCGAGCTCCTTTACCGTGCCGTCGGGATTGAACGTTGTCTTTGCGTCGGTATGGCCGCTCGCGTTCTGCTTGTCAACGACACCACCGACATCGTCCTGCAATGTCTTGATGGATATGTCGGAATCCTGCGCGCCTTCACGCAGCTTCTCGCCCTTGCTCTGCACGTCGTCCATAATCTTGTAGCCAGCCGGCTTCGGCGCGCGGGACTCGCGGACGCCCCCTTGATTTTCGGCGGGGGGATTTGGTATATTATGCGCCGAATCACCCGAACTGGATGCGTCGGCCACGTTTTCAACACGTGATTTGTCGAAATGCGCTCCTTCGGGTGTTTTCATTTGTTGTGGCGGATAATCTGTCTGATCCCTTGTCGTGAACAGGTTCACCATCTCGCCGGTGTCTTCGTTGCGGGCGATTCGCCATGTAAGCTCATAAGCCCCGTGCGCATCTGTCTTCGGATATTTGACGGTCCACTGCCAAAGTTCCTGTCCGTCGTGCTTGTTGGGAAGTTTCTGGATGTTCTTCAGGTTGTACGGGCGGAATGCACGGTCGAACTCCGGCCAGGTGTAGTACCCGGAATATGCGCCGCCGGACTCCCAGTTGTGCAGGAACGCCGAATGGTCGAGCCCCAGCCTTTTCGACACGCCCCCAGCGGTCTCCGGGCTCTTGATGAGGAGCGGCGTTTCCTGGAAGCCCGGGAGTTGTATTGTCTTCTTCCCGCCGCGTTCAAGCATCGTGACAATGGACTCGGTAAACGGCGAGAACTCCACCCCCGCCGACTTGTACTTGTTGATTGCGCCGCGGATCTTCTGCATTGTTCCAGGTAGAAGCATTGCGCGGGAATCGCCTTCGCCTGTCGCCTCCAGCCGTCCGATTGTCTTGCCGTCGGACATGATGCGGTCGAGGTGCGAGAGGAACTCGTCGTTCGACATCTTGTCAATCTGCGAGAGGTCGGCGCGGTTGAAGCCCATGCGGGCGAGAAGCCCCTTCCACGCATCGCGGAACGCGGCCCATGCGCGGTTGTACCACGCCCTGCCCTGGAGCGTCTTGATCGCCTTCTCCATCGCGGGGGAGTTGCGCTCGCGCAGGGCAGCCCATATCTCGTCGCGGATGGCGGTTTCGTTCACCTCGGGATAGCGGCTGCGGATCTCGTCCTTGAGCGCCTGGGGAGCCTCGTCGATTGCGCGGTTTATGCGGTCGAGGAGCTGGCGGTTGCCGCGCTCGGCCTCCTGCTCGGCAAAGCGCAGCGTGGCGTGTCCTCCGAGTTCGTGGACGAGCGTCGCGGCGGTTGCGCCGCGGTAGAGCGTGACCTTGTTCGTGGAGCGGTCGAATGTGCCGACGACGCGGCCCTCGCCGTCGCGGAGTTGGCGGTTTCCGCCATCGGTTTCGGAATTGAAGTCGCGGTCTACGACCTCGACGTCCACGCCGGGGAGCGTGTTCCTGGCGATGGACTTCGCCGCCTTCGCCTGCTCCTGCTCGTAGCGTTTGCGCAATGGCTCCGCGTCGTTCGCCTTGCGGTCCTTGAGCCATTTCTGGTAGTTCTCGTCCGTGGCGTAGCGAAGGTCGCGCTCGGCGGAGGATTCGGCCTCGCCCTTGGAGAACCGCAGTTCCTCGCCACTTTCAAGCTTGTCGATGAGAGCCTTGGCTTCTGGACTGGCCTTCGCAATGGTGCGCAACGCATCGAGCGGCGCACGCTTCACGACCTCGCCCATTTCGTTGCGCCACACGACATTCGTCTTTCCCCCCTTGGTCTCGAGCTGAATGCGGCGGTTGCCGACGGCATTGTCCTTGGCTTTTGCATCCTTCATGTCGCGGACTTCTTGCTGCCTACTCTCTTTCGCCTTCTTCCGCTGTTCCGCCTGTTTCAACTTCTGTTCTTCCGTCCTGTTGTCAAAGATCGACTCGTCTACCGATACATCGTATTCGGAAGACTTATTGTTATCAGTGACATGACGAGTGTGGTCTAAATCAAGCTCGGCTTCCTGGTCTGTGTCAGTGGTCACATCCTCTCCGTCGACAGGCACATCCATCTCCTTGCCTTCCTGGGTTGAACGCGACTGCCTGTTTTTCCTCTCCATCGGGGAGAGTTTTTTCTGGATGTTCTGTTGTTGTTTCTGAAACTCAGCAAGGCGTTCTGGCTGAAGTTTGCCAATGTCCTTATTGAGTGCAGAAAGCCTTTCTCCCCAAAACCTCGCACCTTGCTCATCGCCCTGGCGACTTGCGGCTTCGGCCGCCGCCGAAACCTGATTGTGCGCAAGAGCCAGCTGATACAGGTCATTTGGCTTGGCCGCGAGGCGTTCCAGCGCCTTCGACGCCGAGACGGAGTAGGTATCCTGCCCGGACTCGTTCGCCTTGTCCTTGCGGTTGGGCGATGCGGCGCGCTGCTCCTCGTAGGCTGTCCTTACGGCATTGCGCAGCTCGTCGGCGCGCTCCTTCGGGAGCCCCAGCTCGTACTGCCACCCCTCGTTGGCGGGGTCGTCGAGCATCTTGAGGTCGCCGAGCTTCAGTCCGTTGGGGTTGTTCTGCCCGTAGCGGAGCGCCTTCGTGTCGATTGGCTTGCCGAGGTCGATGCGGCCAAGTATGCCCTGCACCTTCGCAAGACGGTTGCGCTTCTGCGTGGGCGACATTGCGCCTGGCTTCGCCTCAGCTTCTGCCCCCTTTTCTGCAACGGGCTCGATTGCCTGGTTTTGCCCTGTCGCGTCAGACGCGCGAGAGGCGGCCTCTGCGCCCTCGGCGGGTTTAGGGGTGTCCTCGCCCACCTTCGGCCCTGCGGCGGCCTCTGCGGGCTTCTGCGCCGTCTCCACGGGCTGCGCGGGTGGTTCTACCACTCGCGCATCTGCCGCTTCTGCTGGCGCTTCTGCGCTTTCCACAGGTCGTGCTTCCGCTCCTGCTGGCGGGGCGACCACTTCTGCTTGTTCGGGTTGCGCTGGTGCTTCAGCGGCTCCATTCCCTGTCTCATCTGGTGTCTCCTGCTTTGGGGGTTGTCCAATCGCGGCCTGCGCGTCTCCGCGCTGTTCCGCCGCCTCTTCGGCCGAGAGGAACTCGCGATGCGGCGCCTCTGCCGTCTCGGCCGGCGGAGCTGGACGCGTCGGCTGATCTGCGCTCCACGCCTCGTCCACGTAGGGCTGCAAGTCCTTGCGCCAGTCGGACGCGAACTTCTTGAGTTCCTCCGCCGTCATGTCGGGAGGGAGGAATGCCGCGTCGAGTTCCGCAGGGCGCGGCGTGCCGCCATGCTCCACGATGTCAAGGATGCGTTCCGTGGCAGCGGGGTTCTGCTTCATCAGCATCATGCGACCCTCGGAGGTATTGAGGAGCCCCGGCTCGTCGTGCGGCTTCCCGTCGGGGCCGACGACCTTGTAGCCTTTGCCACGGAATATCTTGTCGGCGATGAACTTCCTCGCCTCGGACGGGGACTTCAAGACCGCCGCCGCGCCGAGAGCACCTTCCATGAGCGCACCCTCGCCAACGCCCTCAGCGCCGGCCTTGAGCATCCGCGAGAAGTCGATGTCGTCGATTGCCTTCCCCTCGGCGACCTGCATCACGGGATCGGAAAGGAAGTTCTGCAAGCCCATTATGCCGCCCGCGCGGAGAGCGCCCTTGCCGCGCTCGGCGAGAGTGTACTTTATCATGCCGTTCCTGACGCCACGCGCAAGCGACGAGAATGACTGACCTCCCGCCTCCGCCGCCTCGCCAGCCCACTTCGGCATAAGCCCCTCCATTTCAGCAGGCATTCCGAGCATCTTGTTGAGCGCCTTGTTCTCGAACGCCTTGAAGCCGAGGAAGTGGATCGCGCCGTTCAGCCCCGCAAGCGAAGCCGCCTCGGTCTTGCTGCGACCGTTCGCCCTCGCCGTGTCGTAGGCGCGGACGGCGGCATCGTTGCCGAACATCAGAGGAAGCGTGTTGGCAACCGCGGCGGCAGTCTTCGCGTGCCCTGCCGCCTTGAGCGCGGTCCCCGCCGCGCCCACGGCCTTGCCAACTCCGCCGAGAGCCGCGAGCGACCCTGCGACGCCAGCGACCTTCTCGCCCGCACGACCGAGCGCATAGCCCCAGCCATCGGGGTTCTCGCCGTATTCACTCATCAGCGCATCGCGGCCGAAGTTCTCGTAAGACGAGTCGATGGTGTCGGCGAGGCGGTGAAGCCCCTCCCACCCCGTGGCGAGGCGGACGGGCGTCCCCGCGAGACGCGCCGCGCCGGACACCATGCCGACGATGCCGCCGCCAATGTCCTTGACCGCACGCGCCGCGCCCTTCACGCCCTCGAGGACAGCCAAGTCAAAGCCGTCTTCACCATCGCCCGGCTGTTGTGCACGCTCGATTGCGCGCTGATTCTGCGCAATGCGCTCCTCGCGCGTCATGCGCGGAGCCTCGCCGCCAGCGGATGCGAGCGCCGCGTTGAGCTCTTCGTCGCTCATCGCGGAAACGTCAAAGCTGCCCTGCGGCGCGGCGGGGGCTGGTGTCTGGGCCGATGCGAGGGCCTTATCGAGTTCCTCGTCGGACATGCTGCTGAAGTCGTATTCCATGCGGAACCTCCCGTGTGTTTACCTTGCCGCGACCATCACCGTGTCGTCTGGGCCGTTGAGCTCGGCCTCGAGCATAGCCAAGTCGTTGTCAGCATTCACGCCGAGGTCTTCGGCCGCCTTCTGCCTGGCTTCGTCCTGGCGGCGTCTCCAGTATGCTATGCGCTCCTTCTTCGACTTCTCCGAAAGGGACTTGTCATTCTGGATCCTGTCGATGTGCCATTCGGGGCTGCCCTCTGTGAGCGACACGTCGTAGTTCGTCCCGGAAAGCCTCTGCCCGTTCCTGGCGCGACGCTGGCGCTCGGCCTCGTTCGCGGCCGCGGCCTTCTCGGCATCGCGCCTGGCCTTCTCGGCTCTCAGCGCGGCGATCTGCTCGGGCGTGTATTGCGTGCCGCCCTGCGGTTGCGTGGCGGTTGCGCCAGGCGTTGCGCCATTCATTGCGCCGACGGGCGGCAGTGGGCTTGCGTCATTGCGCGGCTGTTGCGTCGGTTGCGCGGCGCCGCCAATCGGGTTGCCCTGGTAGTCGAGCGGCGTCACGCCTTGCATGACATTGCCGTAGCGGTCGTATGCCTTGCCGCCCACGACATAGCCGCTCGTGGCAACCATCTCCGGGCCGTTGGGCGTCTCCCTGCGGTAGTAAAAGCCCGTCTGCGGGATATTGGCGGTCTGCTGCTGTTCAGGCGGGGCCGTGAGGGCGCGGATGCCGTCCACGATGGCGCGCTGGATCTCGTTCATGCCGGTGCCACCTCCATTCGCCTCGGACTGGCGCAGTCCGTCGAAGAACGCGACCGCGCGCTTCGAGATCTCCTCGGGCGGGAGCGTGATCTCGATTGGCTTGCCAGTCATCTCGTCCATCACCAGTTGGCCGTTTTCGTCACGCTGGTAGTCGGTGCCGAGCATCGTGATGAGCTTCGGGTTGTTGCGGTAGAAGTCCTCGGCGGTCACGGGCGTCTTGTTCGCCTTGTCCATCTCCTGAAGCACCTTCAGCGCCTCGAGCTGGAACCTCTTGTCCGCGGCCGAGAGCTCATTTGTTGCCGCGCCGCGCGCCCACTGCGGGGAGAAGCCGGTCGCTCCCGCGATCTGCTCGGGCGTGTACTTGCCGTCGAGGTACTTCTTCGCGTACTTCTGTGCGTTTTTCCAGTCGCCCGACTGCACCATCGACTTCATCACGTCGAACGGCCTGACGAGGCCCGTCGGCTGGAGGTTCCCGTCCTGCCCGATGCCGAGCGACATGAAGGTGCCGTCCTTCGCGAGTGTGCCGAACGCGGGGCCGTTAGTCCCGAGCTCCTGCCCGTATGCCGCGCCGAGTTCGCGCGGGACCATCCCGCCGTTGTCCATTGCGTGCCCTACCATCGAGCCGAGGGTCGCCCTGCCGCGGCGTGCACGGTCGGCCTTCTGCGCATTGGCGTTCGCCATAATGCCGTCGAAGCCCGCGCGAAGCGCATTGTCTTCGTTGTAGAACGAGAAGTTCCCTTCGCCGTCGGCGGCGAACGTCGAGATCGGGGAGCGCGGCGCACCAGCCGCCCTCTGCTCCACGAGGTCCGTGGCCGCCGCATCGCGGGCGACGGCATTGGCCCTCGCGGGGCCGTGCAGCTCGTCCTTGCCGCCGAGGTCCCAGCCGTTGAGCTTCGCGTGGCGGTAGAGCGCGGAGTTCTCGTCCACGTTGCCGCTCGCCACCGCAGCGCGGGCATCGCGCTCGCGCTGATCCTTGAGGGCCTGTGCCTGAATCGCGGTCATGCCGCCGTAGTCATAATTCCTTGCCATAGTCTTTTTCTCCTTTTGCGATTAGAACGGGACGATATTGCCGTCGAGGTCTGTCTTGACGCCAGGGACGGTCTGCACGATTGTGCCGCCGCCGCCGCTTCCACTGATGCCCTGCCGCCCGACGTTGAGGTAGTAGTCTGCCGCGGAGCTGTAGGCCGTTTGTAGATTCTTGAGCGCGGACAGTTCGAGTTCCGCAGCCCCGCCTTCGATCTTGGCCGCGCCGCCGAAGATGTCCGCCGCGCTGCCGAAGAGCTGTCCGGCCGTCGCGCGGAGCTTGCCCGCGTCTCCGAGGAGCCCGCCCTGCGCCTGCACGACGCCCGCCGCGCCCTTCTGCATGTCGCCGGCCGCGCCCGTAGCCTGTAGCGCCGCGCTCTGCGTGTCCTTGCCCATGTTGTAGAGGGTGTTCGCCGCATCCGTCATGGTGGAGAGCATCTTCGTCTGCTCGTCGATGCCCTGCTGTCGTGCGTTCGTCTTGGCCGCGGCGCGAGCAACCGCGAGGGCGCGGTCGAGCTGCTGGCGGAGGGCCATCCCCGCGCCGGATCCGGCGGAGACACCGCGCCGCGCGTTCTGCCGCCCTATCTGCTGCTCGGCGTTCTCGAACGAGGACTGCACGTCGCTCGTGGCGCGAGAGACGTATCGGTCGGGCGAGAGGTATCCGTACTGCTTGATGAACTCGGCGGAGAGCCCGCCCTTCGTCGGGTCGAGGTTGACGAGCGCGCCGCCCTGCCCGAAGACGTCCTTCGCCTGCTCCGAGAGCGACTTCCCGAGCGCAGCGAGGTCGTCGCCGTAGCCGCCGAGCTTCTGCGCGTAGGGGTCGAGCTTCGGGACGAGCGCGGCAAGCGCGTCCGCGTCGCGATTGACGGCGTTGCCCTGCGAATTGACGAGAGCCGCCTGTCCGCGCATGGACGCCGCGTCGCCGCGCATGGCACCAGCTCCGGCGCCAGCTACGCCAATGCCCTGCTGCGCCGTGCTTATCGCGTTGTTTATGCGAGCTTCGCCCGACGCCATGTCGCGCTGCCAGTTCGTGCCTATGCCGCCACCGCCACTTGCTTCCTCCTGCGATAGGTCGCGAAGTTTGTGCCAGCCTATAAGATCGTTGCCGGAATACCATCCGTCTACAAATCTGGTTTCACCAATGCCTGCCATAGTGTTACCCTCCCTTCTTTTGATCATCGTTTACCGCTTTTTCGACGGCGGAGAGACGCGCGTCGAGCGACTTGAAATTTTCCATGAACAGCATCGCGATCTTCTTTAGCTCTGGATTCGCGATGTCCGCAACGCCTACCTTGTGCGGCAAGGGTTTTGTTGTTATCTTCATAGCGCGATTCCCTCCATTGAGGTTCCCACCAAAAGCGTGTCGATCTCGACGTTCGCCTTGATCTGCACCTGCATGTATCGCTCCATGCGCCGCACGGGGAGCCGCCTCGCGTCCTGGTCCGCAATGTTCGTCAGCGTCGTGGATGCCGTCGGCTTCGCGTCGACGTCGGGTGCGGAGAACATGTCCACCATCAGCTCGACGAGCTTGGACGGCGGGTAGCCGAGTCCGTCCACGCGGCACGAGGACGGGTTGAACGGCTTGGACGCGGCGTAGGTCTTGGACCGCCAGACGAGCGCCTTCGGAGTCTTCGAGCCCTCCCACTCGCAGATGGAGTGGTCGTTCTGCGCGAATCGCGCGTAGAGCGTCACGTCCTCCGTGAGCGGAAATATGTATTCGGGCGTCTTCACCGCATCGCCCTGCCCCGCTGCGTTCTCGTACCAGCCGAGAAAGACATAGCCGTTCTTGGCGACGGCATTGAGGGTGATATAGGTCGTCGGCTCGCCCGTATCCTCGTCTTCCGTATATGGCTTCACAATCGAAAGTTCGGATCCACCGTCTATGGAAAGCTCGCCCATCGTGGAATCCGAGCCGTCGGCAAATGCAATCTCGACGGCGAGCGGCGTGCCAGGATCAACCGGCGCCTGCTCGAGAATCACGCCCACGGCGGTGAACGAGGCGGTCGGCGCGGGCCATGTGCCGCGCTGCGACACTGGGTAGCGCACCTTGCTCGTCGGGTAGTCCGAAGTGTACCAGCCGCGGTAGCGAAGCCCCTCGACGGGCTCTATCGCGTAGTCAAAAGTCTCGCCGAGCGTGACGTCGAACGGCGTGCCGGGCGTGTACGACTCGCCGTTGACCGTGATTGTTCCAGTGTCCGCCACGGCGAGCGATAGCGTGACCGCGACCTTGGCCTTTGCGACAAGGTGCGTCTCCTCTGTGATCGTGCGGGCGTATGTCGCCCCCGCGTCCGCTATTTTCTCGCCGTCGAGATACCACCCCTCGAAGGAGTAGCCCGTGGCCGGCGTCGCCGTGAAAGTCACCTGCGTATTCTTCACGACGGAGGATGCCGAGACTGCGACCGTGAGCGCACTTGCCGAAGCCGTGTCCGCAGCGCACGTGACGCTGTACTGCCGCGCGGCGAACGCGCCGCGGACATAGCAGCTCCTGTCGATGCCCGTAATCGTGAACGCGCCGCCAGCGATGCTCTCGCCTGTGTAGGTCGCGTAGTTGACGTGGTTCTCGTCGTCGAGATACGCGGCAGTCAGCATCTGCTCGTCGCCAAGTTCTGCCGTGACTACTATGTTGCGCCCCGCCGCGTATGCATCCTTGCCGTCCACCGTGCCGTCGGGTTCGGCGGGGGAGGTGACGGAGAAGGAGTTGCCGCTTGCATCCTCGGCGGGAAGCGAGACGAAGTAGAGCGGATTGGCGAAGACGAGCGAGAGAGACGCGCCCTCGGTTGGCGAGACTGCCATCGGCGGGAGCGCATAGCCGTCCGCCATTGTGCATACGAGGCGATATACCGCGCCGTCCGCAGCGCCCATATAGGTTAGCGTGCCGCTCGATTCGGTCGCAACGGTCGTGCCGTCCTTCTGGAGCGTCAGCGTTCCCGCGCCCGTGGTCTTGGTCGCCGTGAGGTTGAAGCCGACGAAGCGCCACTGGGCGTAAAGAGTGACAGAACCGCCAGGAGTGCTGGTAATCTCGGAGCCGTCGGCCTCATCCTCGTAGGCATCGCCCGAACCGTCGGCAGCGGTGTTCCACCCATCGAATGCGTAGAAGCTCGGCGCGGTAAATGCGTTGCGCGTCAGATCCTGTTCCACGCCGTAGACGAACGACTGGTTCGCCATAGCGCCGGTGCCGCCGTTGGCGTTGAAGTTGACAGTGAACTGCGACCTGTAGTCAACGAAGGCGGTATTATCCGAGGCGTCGGCGTCAAATGTAATCTTCCGCCCATCCACGGTGCCGCCGTCATCGTCAAGCCATCCGGCAAAAACATAAGTCTTGTTGTTGGTGGTGTATGTCTGCGGCGCAGTCAGGGTCACGGTATCGCCGACAAACTGCGGCACGCCCTCGTAAAAGGTCAACGTGATCGACGCGACAGCTGCGGTTTTCTGTACTCCGTTCAATGCAACGCGACATGCTTTTGTGTAGTCGGCGCCCGCATTTGCGAGAAGCGTTACCTCGCAGTCGGGAAGCGTGGTGCCACTCTCATGGCCATTATACTTCAGAGATCGCACCTCGCCTCCGACGGCAGTGCGCCATATTCTGCTGGTACTGTTTATCCATTCGGATTTATACACGCCAATCGCGCAAGCGTAGTTTCCGTTGTAGGTCGTAGTTCCTGCTTGGGATATGCCTTGGCTAATGTATCCATAAGTACTCGCAGGATCGTTCGCCTTTTTAATGAACACACCCGACTTTATCGGGAATCCACTATACGACCCACTATACGGAATTTTTACAAGATCATAAAGTGTCGCCATGCTACACCCCCTCCCTCACGAAGTACATCTTGTCCTCCTTCACGTCCACGCAGAGGCAGGTCGCCGCCTCGTCGTGCGTCGTGACCGCTATCTTCATGTCGTCCATGAGGTCTATCGTCAGCCCCTTGTGCGTGCCGTCCGCAAGGGTGAAGTACAGGAACAGCGCGCCGTCGTGCTGCCCCATGACGCACGAAGACGGATTCAGCGCAAGCCACTGGTCCTTGGTGAAGATCTTGTCGGTGAGGTTCTGGCACACCGTCCCCGCGTCCGCCGAGTTCGCTATCACCATCAGTCCCTGGTTGGAGACAAAGTACACGGCGTTGCGGTAGACGCACACCCCGCGCGGCGAGACGCACGCGGCGGGACCCGCGAGTTTCGCGACGGACATTGACTCGGGCGCCGTCCCCGACAGGACGTAGGGCCACCCCTCCGTGAGCGCGAAGACGCTGTTGCTCGTCACCGCGAGCGCAACGAGGTTGTCCGCCACGTCGTAGCGGTACGCGACCGGCCACGAGTAGAGGAGGTCGATGTCGGAGAAGCACACGGTCTTCGGCATGGATGGCGAGAAGCCGCAGTAGAACGCGCCGGGGACGTCGTGGATGCAGGAGAGGTCTGCGGGCGGCGCCTCGATCTCGGGCATAATCTCTCCCGCGTCCTCGTCCTTGACAGTGACAGAGAAGCCGCCCGAAGCAGCCGCTGCGTCCTTGTCGCGTTCGGCGACGAACTGGATGCGCCCCTCCTGCGTCCCGGTGACAACCTTGTAGACGCGGATGGAGACGGCAAGCTCGGGGATGTCGGAGATCGCCGCGAACTGGATGCTGTCGCCGTCGAGATACTGGAGGTCGTCGTCCACAGGCGGCGTCCCCGCGTTGCGGCTCGGGAGCGACACGGGCGACTCCATGTGGTACTTGTCAACCCACGTGTAGAAGAAGCGGGTGTAGCGGATGTTCGCCTCGGACGGGTCTATCGGCCCCGCGACGCGGCTCACGACGGGATAGCCGATTGGGTCCTTCACTATCGGGTAGATCGTCTTGCCCGCCACGGGGTCGCGCATGTAGACTACGGGCGCGTCCACCGTGCCGTCTCCGTCGCGGTCCCCCGATATGACGATGCGCGTGAGGTCGTCGGCGGCGATGTTGCCGGGCGCGCTCCACGTCACGCCCTTGTACAAAAGGAAGTCGAACGCGCCATTCGCCCTGCGCCAGACGTGCATCGACTGCGCGTCCGCGATGTCGGCGAGTCCGTTCTCCATGAGGATGTTCGGACCCTCGACGAGCTGCGGCTCGCGCAGGGGGACGAGCTTTCCGGTCTTGAGGCGGCAGTTGTGCGCCGTGACCGCCATGCCGTCCGCGAGCTGCGTCGGGTGCTGGCGCGGCGCGATGCCGCCGAAGGTGTCTATCTTTACTGTCGCCATTGTGCGTTGTATGTTGAAGGTTAGATCATCAGCGCTTCGGCACGGGCGAGGCAGGACGCCGCCCGCTCGTTGTTCACCGTGTCCGTCGCGTCGTTGAAGTATGCAAGGTACGCCACGTAGAGCGCGAGGGCGCCGGCGTAGCAATTGTCGATCGGAATGTCCGCGTCGTCCCCCTCGGGCAGCGAGATGTAGTCCTGCACGACGCCTTCGAGGTAGCGCGTCGAGGGGACGCGGCGGTTCAGCCGGCGCACCGCGGTCTGCAAGTGGTCGCGCAGCTGGGCATCCTCCCAGCGGTAGGGCTCGACGGTATCCTCGAGGATCTGCCTCGCGCGGTTTCTGATAGTCTCTACTGTCACTTCGCGGCCCCTTCCTGCGGCGCGTTCGCCTTCGCGAGTGCCGCCGCGTTGTCGAGCTCCTGCTGCGCCGTGCGTATCTCGCCCGCGACGAGCTCTATGTCGGTCGGGCGGATGTTGAGCATGTCGAACGTGCCGTCCATGTGCGGCGGCTTGCCGGGCGTCGGAAAGGAGACGGGCTCCTTCGCCACGGCGTCGCGGAGGGACTTCACCGCGAGGTCGAACACGGCGTCGTCCTTCGCGGCGGCGGCAATCGTCTGGAGCATCGCGCCCACTCCCGGCGGCACGACGTTCATCAAAAACGCCTCCGCCACGGACGGATTCTGCTCCGCCATTATCACGGCGGTCATGTGCCCCGCCTTCGTGAGGGAGAACGAGGGTATCTTCGGCACGACGTTCTTGCCGTACCACCTCGCCACGCCCTTTACTATCGCCGTCTTCGTCATTTGTCTTTCCTTTCGGTTGAGTTTTGAAACACGTCGGGGGGAAGCCCGAGGGTTGCCCCCCGACGATGTTCAAGACCCGCTTACGAGCCGGAAGCCGTGGCGGTCTTCGCGGCCTGGAGCTGCGAGTAAACGGCCTGCGACGGCGCGAAGGTCTGCGGCGTGATGTAGGTGCCGAGCATCGAGCCGAGCTGCGCCTGGAGAGCCGCGTTCTGCGCCTTGAGCGTCGCGACGTCCGCGGCGGTCTGCGTGTCGATGAGCTCCTGGCGCTGACGCCACTCGACGAGGGTCTTCACAACGCCGTCGATCTTGTTGTCAGTGTAGATCTGCGCCTTGAGCTGGCCGTTCTCGCCCTGGAGCGCGCCATTCTCGCGGACGAGCGAGAGTTCGCGCTGCGTGACGAAATCGTCGTGGCAGTGGTGGTCGTTGCCGAAGATGCCGCCGTTGCGTCCGAGGAGTCCGAGACCGACAAGTCCGAGCGCGGTTGCGCCGAGAGCCGTTCCGGTGGCCGCAAGGCCGCGTCCGCCTCCGATGTTGATGTTGCCGCCGAAGCCGCGCATCAGGTCGCCGAAGCCGCCGCCGAAGCCGTTGCCGTAGCCGTATGCGGGAACCGCCACGGGATAGCCGTAGCCGCCCCAGCCGCCGCCCCACGGGCCGCCCCAGCCGTTGTTGTTGGGATACTGGTTGATCGTGGTCGATCCCTCAGTCTTGGTTGTTTCATCCATGTTGGTATTCTCCTATTGGATTTGTTGTTGGTTTATCCCGCCCGCACCGTGCGGACGGAAATCGTCTCAGCCGCGCATGAGGCCGGAGAGGGTCGAAACCTCCTCCTTGACGTCCTTCGCGGCATCCTCCTCGTTGCACGCCCAGCAGAAGTCGCTCGCGGCCATGATCGCCTCGGCGGCCTGTGTGTAGGACTTATTCTTCATGATCCAGGCAAGCGCCTTGACGGCGCCCTCGCGCGTCTCGACGGTTTCGCCCGTGATGGTCTTGAAGGTTTCCACGGCCTTGTCGCGCTTCTCCTTGTACTTCTTCATCTTGGCGCGGTACTCCAGCTTTTCGCGGACGCTCTCGCCGTTCTGCCTGGAGTCGTCGTTCATGCCGTTCTGCATGGACATCCCGCGCATGGCCGTTCTCGCCATGCCGCTGCCCCAGTCGCCTGTGGCACCGTTCTGGCCTGTCGTGTTGTTCTGGTCATTTGCCATTTTGATTTCCTTTTTTCGCCCTCCCTCCGCGAGAGGGGAGAGCCTGTTTGAGTTGTCCCCTCTCGCGGAAGGGGTTTGATCGCTCCTTGTTCAATCGCCCTGTTTTGGCCTCTCCGCGCTCGCCGCGTTAACCCCGCGGCTCACCCCTCCTCCAGGGTTCGGGCGTCTCGCGTCAATGAATGGGTGTCGCTGCTATCCCACGGGCCTAAACGGATTCATTGTTTTTCCCGCAATCCCCCTTACTTCACCTTGCAGTCCTCGCAGTCGTCGCCCGACACGATGTCCGACACTGTGTCGATGATCTCGCTCACGCCGTCGGAGGCGGTCTTCGTCGGGCCGTTGTAGTTGAGGTCGACATCCGGCTTCACGTCCGTCGTGTACTGCGGTGTCGCGGTCTGCGTCTCGGTGCCGCTGTTCTCGATGCTCATGGCCTGGGAAGCGATGTCCACACGAGCAACGTCGTTTGTCGTGCCGTTGCCCGAGCCGTAGATGTTGATGGTGCAGTCCTTGATCGTGAGGGTCTGCGAACGGCTTGGCGTGACAGTGCCGCACCCGCAGAGGGTTGCCGCTACGACGAACGCGAGGGCGATTGCGCCCAGCGAGCATTTCCCGCCTTTGCACGGAGAGCACTTGCCGCCCTTGCACTTTGACGCGAGCTTGGCGGCGACCTTTGCCTTTGCGGTAGCGACCTTCGCCTTGACCGCCGACTTGATGATGTTCTTTAGCTTCATGGCTGGTTTTCTCCTTGATAGTTTGGTTTATTGATGCCTACGCCGTCAGCTCCTTCGCGAGCTTCGTCGCCTCTTCCACGAGGGCGTCGGCCTCTGCCTCGTCGAGCTTGCCGTCAGCGAGCTTCGCGTCGAGCGACTTGAGGAAGCGACTACGGCCTCGATCTTGGCGACTGCGGCGGCGACGATTGCGCGGGCGCGGTCGATGTTGACGTTGTAGGCGGCGAGCGCCTTGTTCACGACGTCGAGAAGCCACTTCTTGACGCCCCATTTAACTAACCAGTTCATCATTGTTTTTCTCCTTTGTGTTGGTGTTAACTTTCGGGTTACTTCTTGTGGGGCTTCTGCGCTGTGCTTTGGCTCCACTTGTCGAAGTCGTTGTGCGCGGGGAGCGCGTCCGTCTGCATCGGCACGCTCGGCAGGGTGTCGCGGACGGTCTTGAGCCCGCGCTCGCCTATCGCGCCGTATGCGATGACGCCAATAGCGAACAGGAGCAGGAGCACCAGCGCGGCGATAATGCGGTTGGTGGTCGTGTCGCGCCGCTTCAAAAGGTCTATGAGGTTGACGTTCGACTCGACGACTCCGCGCAGGTAGCCGTTGGTTTCGTCAACCTTGCTCTCGACGGAGTTGATGCGGTCGTAGACCTTCGAGAGTTCCTGCTGCGCTATGGCGTTGTTCTGCGGCATTGTTAGTAAGTCCTTTCTTTTACGGCAGGTTGAACCGCGCCTTGTCTACGCGGTAGTTGCGCGCGATTTCGTCGGCGGTGAGTTTGCGGGAATATATACGAAGATTGTACAGCTTTCCTCTTACATTTCGGTTTCTTCCCGCGCTCCAGTTGTAGCAACCAATCGCAAAAGATGTCAAGTCGGACGCGGTGGGAATCGCGGCGGTCGTTGTTATTGTGCCAGACATTTCCCACAATTTCATTTCCTGAGTTCCGTTTACAGAATCAAAGATAAACGTCGGGTTGAATACAGTTCCAAGTATCTGGTCCCATGATCGTATGTTAGATGGAAAATTTATGACAGCACGCGTACTAGCCCATGTCATCATGTTTGCCGAGCCGCAAGACAAGCTATTTGTCACGGAAAATATGCACCCGTCCGTCGTCGTTCCAGAAGGAGAACATTGGAAAACACAGAAGTTTCCGCTCGTCGGCTGTATCTCTGGAATGAAAATACCCTGAATTGTGAAGTCGCCTGTCGTAAATGTGTTTTTTAGCGCAGAGGTCGGCGTGCCGATAAACATGGCAGACTCCAGCGCATTATAAAAATAGTTATTCCCCCAATATCTGCTCTCTGAAAGTGCCGACTGAAGGGTTGCATCGTTTTCTCCAACGATGTCTTTCCACGTCGTCGCGCTCGCGTCATGCACACCCCATCCCGCGTTCTCGATGCCGTCCCACATCGCGACAAGCCCGCTCTGCACGTAGTCCTTTGCGGTGATGCGGTGGAACAGGTCGGTGCATCCCATCTTGCCGATGGCGACGCCGTTCGACGGCGAGGCGTAGCGGTGGAGCGAGAGTATCGGCACGGCCTTGTCGGGGCCGAGGACGAACGCGCCGCTACCCGCGTTGCCGAACAGCCGCTTGGATACGCGGTCGTAGAGGTAGCCCACGGCGGACGCGCCGCTCCCCACGCGCACGGGGATGTAGTCGCGAACGAGGGTGCCGTTGACATAGATTTTGCACGAGTAGATGCAACCCTTGAAATAATAGCTTGTATGCTTGAATACCAGTATATTGCCATCGGCTATCGTCGCGGATGTGATGCTCTTTGTAGTCACATTTCCGTCGATGCTCAAGGTCATTGTTGGCGTCGTCGTGATTTCCGCAGAAATGCTGTAAACTCGGGAGAGCACAAGCTGTCGTGTTAGTTCGATGTAATTCCCCGATCTATTCCACAACCCAAATTTCCCAGCGGCGTAGTTGCTGTATAGCTCAAACCCATCTCCGCGAGATCTGCCGACAATAGCCATCTCACCGCCACTTTGCGTCTGCGCACAAACCACGTCGGCGCGGATGCCGAAGCCAGACGAGACGATGCCCGTGTCGATGTACTGCGTCCCCGTGGATTCCAGATACTCCACCTCCGTGTCATACGGAAGCCGCTTCCCCGCCATCAGCGCGTTTCTGAGGTTTATCAGCATGGAGCGCCTCCGTTCTGCGTCGCGTTTCTTCCGTCCGGTAAATCTATGGTGCATAATGGAATTGTAAAAAACCAAAACGCGGCAAAAGTGATTACGCCGAGAATCGCGTCGAGGATGCGGTATTTCACAGGACTCTTGTATGTGGCGGTTGTGCCCATGACGAGCGCCACAACAAAACCAACAGCATAGATTTCGAGAATTGAATAAAGCACGGTGTCAGCCCTCCGTCGGTATCGCGTCGAGGAACGCGTCGATTTCAGCGCGGGTCTTGCCGAGCGCGTTCGCCGCGCCGTCCAAGAGCGCGTTCCACGCCTCCGCTCCGCCGAAGCCCTCCTCGATGTAGTCGCAGTCCGAGAGCGCCGCCCACGCGGGGTAGTCGGGCTTGACGAGCAGTTCGGTGAGGTACGACTGCGCGGCGGGGAGGAGGTGCGCGTCGGCAAGGGCGCACTTGACGGAGAGGCGCGACCACCTGCGCGGAGGGGGCGGCGGGTTGTCCACGAGAGTGTAGACCCACTTGTAGCCGTCATCGCCGTTCGGCTCGATCTTGTCCGTGCGCTCGAAGTGTTGCCCCTCGGGCGGGTCTACGGGCCAGTCGGGGGACAGAGGCAGGTAGCCCATCGCCGCCCTGTCCGCGTCCGTCGGGTTCGTCTTTGTCTCGAAGGTGTCCCAGTCGCGCTCCCAATGCTCGCCCGTCTCGGGGTCCACGCCCTCGTCGTGGTGGTGCGTGACGACACGGAGAACGGTCGGCGCGTAGATGGGGCGGCTGTTCTCGTCGGGCTTTGCGAAGTTGCGGTTCTGCTTCATGTCGGTTCTCCTTTATGCGGGAATGGGGTACTTGAGGTCGTTGCCGTAGCCGAACGCTCCTGTGCCTTGATTGCGGTAGATGCGCCTCGTCAGCACGTCCATTATCGCGCCCTCCGTGCCGACGCGAACTGGGCGGAAGGAGAGAGCTGGAATAGTATTCAAGTGCGCCGTCAAATTGTACAGACGCATCACACCGAGACTCGTAGGTTGGTTGGCGTTATTGATTGCGAAAAGGTAGAGATTATAACTACTGGTAAAAACCCCTGTGCGGCTCCCCACTCCGCCACGAACGCCGTTGACCTCGAAATACTGCTCGCCCGAGTATAGATGAGCCTTGACGTTGTAATCCGTGCCGAGTGTAAGCGACTGCACTTCGACGATGACGTTTGGGTTGGAATAGTTATATGCTAAATTGCCGTTGCTTCGGACGAGTCCAATATAGCAACTTTGATTATTCTCATATTCGCCTCCGATGCCGAGCGGCAACGGGTTCTGCGGTCTAAATTTATACTCGAAGTCGTAGCCGTCGCGTCCCTTCATCCCCGTGTCGATATACTCCGTGCCGTGGCTCTCGATGTACGCCACAGGCACCACGTCGCTACCGTAGGAGAATGCCCCCGAGCCCGCGTTCCCGAAGAGCTTGCGCGAAACGCGGTCGTAGAGGTAGCCGACAGTGCCCTTGCGAACTGGGATGTAGTCGCGGAGAAGGACGCCGTTGTCCCAGATTTTGAAGGAGTAGAACTTGCCAACCATGTTCGCCGTGACTGTCGTGGTACTATTCCGCCCAGCGAATACAACCATAGTGTATCCGCTCTGCTCGACCACTGTCTGCGTGGCGTCGTATGAGTGTGAAGTGCTGTTTACTATCACACCGCTTGAATCTTGGGTGATGTCAACAAGTCCACTTGGGGCGGCGCTGGCATAGGCAGATGTCCCCCAGCGCGCAAAGCCTAAGTTCCCAGTCGTGCCAGTCCCCGAAGCGCAAGAGATGGTGGAGTTTCCGGCGCGAACACCATAGGCGAAATATGAGGTTGAGGAATTTGTCTCAAATACCGCTCTAATCTTTAAGCTCTGCTTTGCGTTTACCCCGGTGTCAATCCACTGCGTCCCCGTGGATTCAAGGAACTCCACCTCCGCGTCGTAGGGAAGCCCCGCGCCGCTCGCCCGTATCGCGCCTCTCGCCGCAAGCATCATGACTGCGCCCCTCCGTTCTCGACCGCCTCCTTCGCCACCTGCCACGTCGGAAGCGAGTTCACGCGGAACGCCGTCATCGTGAAGTAGTACCGCGCCATCTCGCCCGCCGCCACCGTCAGCGTCTCCGACAGGTCGTCCCCTGCCTTCACGACGACCGAGAACGCGCTGTCCAGCCCCGTCAGCGTCAGCGACCTGTCGTTCGCGGAGAGGTTCGTCACGTCGAGGATGAAGTCGCCCACCTTGCCCGCCGCCACCGACGGAAGCACGATGGCCTGGTCCGCCGACGCGTCCGCCGCGAACGTGAACGCGCTCACCTGCTCGGTCAGCACCGTCGCGCTCGATTCCGTCGAGAGGTTGTACCCCTGCCCCCAGAGGATGTCGCCGTTCGTCGCGACGAGGCGCAGGAGCTTGTCGGTTGCGGTCACGTCGAGCGTCGCGTCGGGCGTAGTCATGTCCTCCGCCGTCCAATTCGTCGAGCCTGTCCATGCGCCCGCCGTAGTCACCGCAGTCGTGCAACGATAGAGCGCGCCGTTGTAGGTGACATGATCGCCCACCGCGTAGGTCGATGAGGTCGAGAACGCGGGGGCGGCGGAGGTCGAGTCGAGCTTGTCCGACGCCTTCACTCCGCTGTCCGTCGGGTTGCCGTTCGCGTCGAGCGCGGCGAGGTTATTGGCGGAGGCGACGGACGGAGCGGCGAGAGCGAGAGTGCCTGCGGACGCCGGAAAATATACTTTCCTTGCGACACCTGGCAACGACCCAAACCATTGCATATAGGATCGGTTAATCGCCAACTTAACTCCGCCGACAGTGCCCGGCTCATCATCGTTCAGGGTGAGCGTCTTTCCATTCGCTATTTCCACATCAGAAACAAACGACTTTTTCCCGTTGATAACCTCGTCACCAGTCTTGTGTACCACGTTCGTGTTGTTCGCCTTCGCCGCAAGCACTTCTCCTGTCGCCTTCGCGTCTGCCGCCTGCCCCGAGGTTGCGGACGTAGACGGAGTAACTACGTCGTCCTTGTCGAGCTTTACTTCCACCATGCCTACCGTAGCTAACGGCTCTGTAGTCGCGTCCCCCCTCACGCGGGACATGACTGGATCATCGCCAGTCGTCTCGCCCATAGCAAGCGTCAGCGAGGGGGACGTCGAATCAAGTGAGCCGACATCATAGTACGGGCCTGTGTTATACATCATGTGCCAACTACTACCACCGAAGTCTGTGAGGCACCAGACATCGTCGTAGTCGTTCGGGTCAAACGAGTCGAGCTCGCCAAGCGACGACGGGTAGTAGTAGAGCGGGGCTGTGGACTCTGGGTCTGGGTTCGACGACGGAACTGGGCCGACAAAAGTGATTGTCTCGCCGCCAGACGGGGCCGTGTACGTCTGCTCCATCTCGCCGTCGTCGTAGCTGATCGAAAAGCCGTCCGCGAAATCAACGACCGGCTCTTCATAGTCCCCGCCCACGGTAATGGTCGCCGTCCCATCGTCTTTTGCTTCTACTATCGTCTCGCCGTTGGGCGACGACAGGGATGAGATCTTCAATTTGTCCTGCGTCGTGAGAATGTAATCATAGGAGATCTTTACATAGACCGTGTACCTGCTATCGTACTCTACCGCCCTACCTCGGTCGTAGTTCAAGACGATGCGTACTGGTATGGATAGCGACCCAAGAGCTACATAAAGTTCATATTCACCCACATAACCTCCACTGACTGGAGTAATTTCTATGCGATATTGCGGACTATAACCCCGCCACCGCCAACATCCGTACTCATCATTCCAGAACAATGCATAATCCGTCTCTTCCCCCGTGTTTTTGTCTACTACCCGCACATATGGCCTGCCAATGCCGACGCGCACTGGTATCAATCCGCCAGCACCTCGTGTGAGAGTTAAATCGTCATAGCTGCGCTTCCTGCCCAGCAGATTGTCAGTCTCCGACTTCGTGTAGTAGTCGTCCAAGTCCACCGTCGTGCCGCCGATCTTCTCCCAGCGCTTCTCGCCGTTCTCCTCCACGACCGTCCATTCCTCGCACAGGTCGCCCTCCTCGCTCGTCTCGCCCGTCGGCACGAGGTACAGCCCCTTCATGTCCGCCTCGTCGGGGTCGGGCAGCGTCTGCACGAGGTACTTCTGGAACGTCTGCACCCCCGCGATCTTCGTGTCCACCTCGGTCTTCGTGTAGGTCGTCGCCTTGTCCGCCTTGTTCGCCTCGAGGTCGGCATCGGCGGCGGCGCGCAAGATGGCCTCGTCGTCTATCGCCTTCTCTGCCGCAGTGAGCCTTGTGTCCAGACCAGACTCCACTCCTTCCGCACGGGCCTTCTCGGTGGCTTCTGCCGCCTTGGCGCGCGTCTCTTCAGCGGCAATTGCCTCGCCCGTCGCCTTCGCATCGGCGGCGACGCCCTCTTCGCTAAGCGTTGCGTCGGGGCTGTTGATGGACTCGGCGGCGGCAATGGCATCATTGGCAGCATTTTGTGCGGCAGCAGCGGAAGCGGCGGCACTCTCCTGCGAGGTTTCGGCGGCTTCCTTTGCTTGCTGGGCGACATCGACCGCTTCATTTGCGATTGTCTTCGCCTCATCGGCGGTGTCGTTAGCCGCGCTTGCATTCTCCGTTGCGGCCTGCGCCGCGTTCTCCGCCGCGGTTATGCGCGAGTCGTAACCATCAAGCCGCGTATTAAAATCTGCTATGATGTCCTTGTAGTTGTCAAGGTCGGTCGGCTCTTCCTCGCCACGAAGGCGCGGCCAGTGCGTAACCTCGAACTGCTCCTTGAAGTAGAGCGTATTGTTGTCATAGTCGTCCAGCACCCACAGGAGCGGCATGTTCGTCGCGGGAGGGACGGCCTTCAGCATCTGCACCGTGTTGAGGTTGAGGGTGCAGCGAAGCGGAGAGAGGTCGGAGTCCCACGTCTCGGGCGTCTCGCCCTCGGGGACGGGCTCGGGGAAGATCGCGAGCGTGCGTCCGTCCATTCCGACGACGCGAAGCCGAAGCGTGGACGCGTCGACGATGAATGCCCCGCCCTCGCCGTTGTCGTTCTGGATCGTTACGGAGACATGCTCGCCCGCCGCGACCGTCCCCCTGAACTTCGCGCCCTTGTTCTTCCAGTTCGGTGTAATCGCAAGCGTCGTCATAAATGCCTCCTTACATGAAAAGTCCGCCGCAGGGGATCGCGCTCTCGGGGCCGCCGTCCTCCGGCGATCCCCGCCGGTATGCGGCCTCGGCGATGGCATTGGTGTACTTCGCGCCGTACTCCGCCGCGCGCTGCGGGTCGGACCACGGACGGCCCGACATCGAAAGAAGATGATACATCGCCCCGGCGGCTATCGCCTCGGCGTAGCGGTCCTTGAACCATGTCGGGCACACCTCTCCGCCCGCCTTCGGGTAGACCGAGTAGCGGGCCACGGCATGCCGTTCGCCGAGATAGTCGCGAACGTAAATGAGGTCGGGATCGCGGAGCGTCTCGAACCCGTGCGAAATGCCACAGGCCCTGACCTCGAGGACTGTTCCGAGAATCATTCCCTGCGGGGCGGCGGGCATCGGCGCCGAATAGCCCCAGCGGTGGGGGTGTCCCTTGAACCTCAGCGGAGCGGACAGGACGCAGGCATCTGTCTCGCGGCAGAACTCGCGGAGCGCATAGGCGAGCTGCTGGCGGACTATAAGGTCGTTGCACTCGGGCAGTTCCGCCAGAATGAGCGACGCGAGGGAGCCGATGTTGTCGGTTTCGACGGGCTCCATTTCGATTGCGTTGTCTCCGATGTAGGACATTTCGCGCTCCTTGCTTGTGTTGTGGGCCAGGAGCCCGTCGTTTCCCGGAAAGGGTGGCGGACTCCTGCCCAGTTTTGCCTTACGCCCTCATTGTCCCCGCCTTGGGGAAATGGGTGACGTTCGGCTGCGTCGGCTCGCCCTGCGGGATCGACTCGGGGTCGATCTCGTCGGGGGCGGGCTCGTTGGCGGGCTCCTTCGGAGGCGGCGCGACGTTCTGCGGAGCGGTCCCGACTTCGGAACCGTCCTGCATGAGCGCCATCTTCGCAAGAACCTTGCCGTCCGTAATCTCGCCGGACAGGTGCCTGGCCCAGAGCGCATCGGGAATCACGACGAACTTCTCCGGAATCGGATCTTCGACGCAGTACCACGGGCAGATGCGTCCGTCCACGAGACTGGCGATGCGCTTCACTTCGTTTGCCATGTCGAGCCTCCTTTAGGCGAGCTTCGGGAGATGGTCGATGTCGGTAAGCTCGGGCCAGTCGCCCATGACGACGACCTCGAAGCGGGCGTCAGCCGCCGCACCGGCCGTGACGACGAGGTAGTCGTTCTTGCCGGTGACGAACGGATCAGTGCCCGTCGTGGAGCCGCCAGAGGTCGCGGACGCGAACTCGATGAGCGTCTGCCCCGCAGTGCCGAGAGCCGCCGTGGAGGCGGAGCCGTTGACCGCGGCAAGCGTGGCGTCCGTGAGGTCGGTCGCATTCTTGGCGACCTGGACCGTGAGCGTCGCGGCGCTGGCGTTGGGCTTGATGACGTTCACGACGACCGAGCGCGGGATGAACCCGGCAGGGAACTTCGCGACCGCGTAGTTGACGCTGGCGTCGAGCTTGTCGCCGTCGTTGACCGTGCCGAAGTTGTCGGAGGTCTGCTTGAAGACGCGGGAACGGACCACGTTCGCGTCGGTGAAGCCGTCGGGCTGGCCGACGACCACGTACTTGTCATTTACTGCTGCCATTTCTGGTGTTCCTTTGTTGTGCGGCGGGGGCGGGGCCTATGGCGGCCCCGAGCCCCGCTCGCGGTTTTGCGTTGTGGTTTCTGCTTACGCGCCCTTCGTGACGAACGCGACGCCGAAGCGCTCGGGATAGCGGACCATCCAGTCCGCGATCTGGAGCGAGCGGTGGAAGTCGCCGACGACGGACTTGTCGCGCAGGACTTCGGTGATGGACACCTCGTCCGCGAACGTGATCGCCGAGTTGTCGCCGAAGATGATCGGGTACTCGTAGCGGGTCGTCGCGCCGAGCTGAGTCTTCGGCAGGAGGTTGGAGACGTAGACGTCGAGCCCGGCGACCTTGCCGATGGACGTCACGGCGTCCTTGCGGAGGATGGAAACGTCGTCGCCCATCTTGTCCGCCGACTGGAAGACCTCGGAGTTCTGGAGAACCTGGGTCATCCACACGGGGACGATGACGAACTTCGACGCGCCCGCTCCGCCCTTCTGCTCGTCGAGCGTCGCGGCGACGCGGGTGATGAGCTCCATCGGCGTCGTCTTGTCGCCGCTGTTGTACGCGGTGCCCGCAGCCGCAGCCGCGTCGCTCTTGTAGAGCGAGACGGGAGTGCCGGTGACGCCGAGGTCGTAGGACGCGGAGATCGCGCCTGCGGTGCGTCCGATGTTGGCGGCGTCGGCCTTCGTGCCGGAGCCGATGTCCTTGAAGAACCAGGTCTCCCAGTCCTGCGCCAGCTGCTTGCCGCCGTCGTCGGTCCACTTCTCGGCCCAGTTCGGGATGTCCGAAAAGGCCTTCTGGACGTCGGAGACGACAAAGGCGTAGTAGAGGCCCTTGTCGATCTTGAACTGGATGTCATACGACTCGGGCTTCTGGTACTTGAGCTTCATGCCGTCGACGTAGCGGCTGGTGCCGATGTCGGGCATGCAGCGGACGATGATGGTGTCGCCCTTGTTCTTGAACTGTCCCTTGAACTCGGAGTTGGTGATCTTGCGGAGAATGGTGTTGTACCAGAACTTCTCGCGCAGCTTGGGGGAATAAATCTGCGGAATGTACGACTTCAGCCTGAAGTCGCCCTTTCCGCCGGTGATCGTGATGGAGTTTGCCATTTTGGCGTTCCTTTCGGTCTGCCCCCGTCAAAGAGAGATGCGCCTACCTCGGCACGATCCTCCCTTCGTTGAGGGCGGTAGTGAACTTCTGCTTTATCGCCCTGTACTGCTCGGAGGTGATGCGTCCCGCCGTAAGGTCTTCACCGGCGCGGCGAAGAGCCTCGCCGTACTGGTCGACCGTGTATGTGGTGGTATCATGCGCGTCCGTGGGTGCAGGGTGGCTGCCGCCCGTTGGCGAGAACGACGTGCGGGGTCTGGCGGCGATGCCGTCCCCGTTCGCCTGGATGCCCTTGGACTGAACGAACTCCTGGAGGAACTCGGCCACGGTCGCCGCGTCGTTCTGCTGAAACGCCGCCGCAACGGATGCCGCGCGTCTCGGGGACGCCGCCCACTTCTGCCACTCCGCCGCATGCTCGTTGACCACCGCGGCGAGTCCCGGCGCAAGCCTTTCGACTTCCGCGTTGAACTGCGCCTTCGCGGACGCCGCGATGTTCGCGTCGCGCCTCGCTATCTCCTCGCGGAGACGGTCGTTCTCGGCCTTCTGGGCCGCGGACATGTCGCCTACGCGCCCCTGCACCACCTTGTCGATCGCGGCGAGCTGCTTTTCGTCGAGCTGCTCCCTCTCCTCGGGGGTGAGGAAGTCGCTGGGCTTGCGCTGTGCGAGGCGGGCGTTCTCGGCCTTGAGCCGGGCAATCTCCTCCTTCGCGCTGCGGAGTTCGTCGTTCGTCTGGCGGAGCCGCCCCTTCTCCACGCGCTCCTGCTGGAGCTCGCGCTCGAGTTCGGCGATGCGCTGGGCGTCGCCGGAGGGTTGGGTCTGCGTCTGCGGGTTTCCGGCTGCGACGGGCGAGAGTGCGTCCGCCGCGACCGGCGTGGTCGTGGTCTGTGTGGTTTCTGTAGTTTCCTGGTTGGTCTGTTCGTTTTCGTTCATGGCTTTCCTTTCGCCTTATGAGCCGGATGCTACTCCGGGATTCACAACGGGGGTCGGCTGCCGGAACCGCCGGGATAGCCGCCTCCGATTTCGGCGTCGAGGCCCGCGTTGGCAAGGGCGATCTCCTCGGGGGAGGTTCCGTCAGCTAACGGAAGTCCGCCGTAGAGAGGCTCGCCGAAGAGGGCCAGCACCTGTTCGATCTCCTCCATCTTGCCGACGGCGCGGTTGACGACGTTCGGGTCGGTGGAGAGAAAAAGCTGTCTTACCTCCGCATAGCGGCGGAGGAGCGTCCAGCGCACCAGGTCGAAGTCCTGATGCGCGGCGATCTCGGAGAACGCCTTCGCGGCGTTGTCCTCGTTGAAGCGCGACGCGAGGTATTCCTTCGGCTTCTTCATGCCGCGCCCCTCCTTTCGTTCGCGCTGCCGGGATTGGGCTCGATGGGCATGCGGTATTCCATGCCGCTGCGTTCATAGGTGGTCCGCGGCGCATCTGCCGCGCCGCCGCCCTGCGACTGCTCGGAGGGGGGCGGGAGCTGCGGGTTGCCGCCTTCCGCGCCGGGCTGGGGCTGCTGCGCCTGATTGACGGCGGTCTGCGCCCCTGCGGCGGACTTGAGCCTCGCCACGTAGTCCTGTATGTCGAGGTCGGCCTTCGACGGGATGATCTTGTCGATGTTCGCGATCTCGTATGTCTCGAGCACCTGGCGGAACAGCTCCATAAGCCCGCGCGCCCCGACGGTCTGGACGAGGAACTGGTTGCTCGCGACCATCTGCATGAGCTGGAGTACCTTCTGCATCTCCTGCTGCTTGAGGATGAGCCCCATTACGCCGGTCGGTATGACCTCAACGTCGCCCGTGTAGCCAATGCTGTCATCGTAGAGCATCAGGCGGTATGCGTCCATGCGCACCATCTTGTTGATGCACTTGGAGCTGAGGTTGTCTATGCGCATCTTCGTCGAGCGGTTGGACGCCTCGGTGAGCATCGCAAGGCCCGAATACGTGTTGTGCGTCGGGATGAAGTTCTCGCAGACGTAAAGATGGTTCGGCGCGTCAACTGAAATGCACGTAGCATTTTCGCGCTTCAGGAACTCGATGCCGGTTATGTAAAGACGGCGGCGCGGACGTTGATGAACCCTGTCCAGCTTGCGCTTCAGATGAAACACCGGTTTGTCGAGCGTGAAGTTTATCCTGTAGGCTTCCTTGCCGTTCAGTATCTTGCCGTTGAACTCCGGCTTGTTCTCGTGCGCTAACACAGAGACAGACGAAGCACCAAGCGACTTCACAAGAAACACGAAATCGTCGCGCAGCCGTTCAGACGAGGTGTCGAAAAACACGTGGTCGCCGTTTACGGTGGCGCATCCGTCGGTGTCCATAAGGCCGCGCAGAAGTTCAAGCCGGACTTCCTCGCTGTTGTGCAAATAGATTTCTGGAATGAACTTCTCTATGCTCTTGCACTCAAGACCAAGCGCACGATATTTTGGCCTAATGCCAAGAACAGCCCGTGTATAAGCCTTGTCTGCGGCCTTGCGGTCGATTTTGCCGAGTTTGTACGGAATGCGGTCGAACACCTCGTCGTCCATGCCACAGACGCGACAACGGGCATCGCTGTTCCCGAGGAGCACGCCCATCGTGTAGGGGTCAATGGGCACCTTGCGCGCTGGATAGGCAAGCGCATCAACATAGGGCAATGCCCATTTCGGACGCAGACCGCTCGGACAACGCTCGCTTTTCGGCTGCTTGCGCTCGATGCCGCGCACGAGAAGCTCACGGATGGTGAACACCTTCCATGAATTTTTCCTGTCGGGGTGGTCGCTGACAAGCCAGCGATGTTCAAGGTCGCAGTCGATCTTCTCGCCATTCGAGAATGTGACGCGGTAGATGTCGCGCTCACCCTGCGGGAAAACGCCGATAACCGTTGACACGCCAGACAGAGTATTGAACACTTCGTCACCGATTTTGAAGTCGCAGATTCGCTTCGGCCCTGTTGGCGTAAGGACTCGTTCGTAGTCTGCAAGCGCACGACCCGCGCCGCCGGTGACGTTCTGCCCGTATGTGTAGGACGGAATCTCGGAAACATCGTCGATGCGCTTGATCGCCATGTTCATCACGGCGAGGATGTCGTTAATGCGGCTGTCGACGCGGAGAATGCCCATCGGCGGTCCATTAGGCGTCGCGACGCCGGCCGTCGTGGCCTTGAACGCCCACACCTTGCCGCCTATGAGCTTGAAGCGCGTCGGCGTCTTGTCCAGTAGCCGCGACGCATCCGAGATCCACGCCTGCGGAGCCGCCGTCATGTTCATGTTGACGATGAGCGACTGAAGACATCCGTTCATCACGCGCTGGTATGCGATGAGCCGTTGCGCGATGGACGTGCCGAAGAAGCTGTCCGTCGCCTCGTAGAACTGCGCCTTGGAGAGCGGACGCCCCATGCAGGGGTTGATGATGCGGCAGTACACGCAGTAGTCGTCTATGACGATTGCGTTGACTTCGTAGAAGTCGTCGGGGTTGATGGCCTTGCCCTCGTGCGTCCTGATGACGCCCATGCGGAGGAGAAGATTCCCGCGGATCTCGCCGTAGTAGGAAATGCCCTCCATCATGCAGGACGAGTCGGCCACCCACGTTGAATGCCCCTTGAGCTCCTTGTTCTCCTCGTCGCCGTCCTGCCACGACAGGCGCACGCCGCCCTGCGGATACTTCGCGAGGAGATCCGTCACGGTGTCGCGGAACCACACGCCGTTCTCCGCGTCGTCGCCCCCTGCCTCGGTGGCGTTGAGCCACAGGTCGTTCGGCGAGAAGCGGACCTTGATGCAGATCGGGCCGTCGTCCACCTCGGACTGGTCGGGCGATGGATAGACGTCGAGCGGACTGATGGCGCGGAACGCCACGCCGGGCTTCGCCTTGCGCGAGAGCTTGCCCTTGGAGCTCCAGTCGTTTTTCCAGCGCATGCAGGGGACAGGCCCCTCCCACAGCGTCGTGCCGAATACGGTCAGGTACTCGATGCCCTGGTTGAACGCCGACATGAAGTCAGCCTCCTCAAAGTCGTCGCGGACGCGACGCTCGAGGAGCGCGATTTGGTCGTTGGCGTACTCGCGCTCGGCGTTGCGCATCTCCGCCATACGGTCGCGGGCGAACTGCGCCGCCATCTCTGGCGTCGGGGCCATCCCCGCCTCCATAGAGATCTGCGCGAGTTCGTCGAGCATCTTCTGGAGCATCATCTCCGTGATGTAGTCGGGAAGGTCGGGATGCGCCGTGGACGAAAGCCTCGCGGGGAAGTTCCCGCTCGTCGAGAATATCTCCTTCATCTGTGACTGCGCGATGAACTTGCGCAGCTCGACGACCGGCTCGGACACGTCGTCGGGAATGCCGAGCGCGGCGAGCTTCTGCTTCTCCGCGGCGGTGTACTCCGAGCGGCAGACGCGCCATGATGCGCGCATCTGGTCATGGTATCCCTGGCGGACGGCATACTGCTCGTTCACCTGGAAGACACCGTTGACGTAGCGGGCGACCGTCATTTCGCGCGGAGTGGTGCGGACGTCGCGGTCGAGGGTCTCCGACTCCGATGACCCCGCGATGTCCTTCACGTCCGGCGCAAGCGCCGCCGCCGACAATGTGTCTAATTCGCTCATGCCACCCGCAGAATAACAAAGGGGAGTTTTCGATGAACCCTGCTGAACCTCGGCATCCCTCAGAAGCACAGCCCCATGCCGCCGGCCGACGCCAGGGCCTCGTCCATGTCGGGGTCGTTCTCTCCGTCGACCATGTACGGGTTGGAGAAGTTCATGCCGCTGTTCTTGATGCCGCAGACGAGGTACTGCAACGCGTCGTGGACGTCGGACACGGGGTGTCCCTTGTCCGGCTCGTCCGTGTACTTCGCGTCCTCCTCGTCGGCGCCGTCGAGCCGCATGCGGCGGTAGTGGTAGTCGCCGTTGAATCCTCCGATCAGCACCTTGCAGGAAGGGTCGATGATGATCGCCGGCGCCGAGCCGATGCGGCGGTTCAGCACCTCCGACACGTTGTTGATGCGCGTCACGGACGAGTTGTGGTAGCCGCGCTGGCCATAGGGCGTCACGGGCGCGGGGACCACGTTCAGCCCGAGCCGGTTCATCGTCTCGATGCAGGTGATGTCGTCCACCTGCGTCGGGTCGGCGCCGGCGGGGTCGCCGAAGCCGAACGCCTTGACGTGGTAGAGGTCGAAGTCGTTGATGAGCGTGGGGCGGAGCTTCTGCGTCACAAAGTCCGCAATCCCCATGTTGTCCGAGGTTATCTCGCGGAGGATCCGTATCTGTCCGTCGAGCCCCACCTGCGCCACTACGGTGCACGGCGTCCGCCCGAAGTCCTGCCCGTACACCACGGGGAGGTTCTGCGAGAACTCCAGCGGCCTCTTCGCGACATGGAAGTCCTGCGAGAACTCCGGGTACACGGGCCGCCCAGCCTTCTTCGCGACCCACTTGCACAGTATGAAGCGGTCGATCTTGTCCTGCGCCATGCCGAGCTGGTTGCGCCAATACTGGAAGCCCTCGTTGTGGTTCCCCACGTTCTCGGCGGCGGGGAAGGCCGGATCCTGCCCGACGTTGTTCTCGTAGCGCTTCTCGCCCGTCTCGGGGTCGACGACGAGCAGAAGCGCCGGCGGTTGGTTGAAGAACTCCCAGCCCTCGGGAAGCTCCTGCATCTTGCGGTAGACCCAGTTGTACTGGTCGAGCGGGTTCCCGTCGGCTATGACGCCCAGCGAGGGGAACACCTTGTCGCCGTCCTTCGGCGGGTAGCGCCCGAGTCGCGACATGGCCGAGTCCACCGCCGCCTGTGGGACCTGCGGCATCTCGTTGACGTAGATGCCGGAGATCTCGAGGCCGAGCAGGTGGTCTATCGCCTTCGGCGTGTCCATCGCCCGGAACAGGAGGTGGATCTCCATCGGGTGCCCGCTCGGGGACGGGAGCCTGAGCCACCCCTCCAGGGGCGGGGACATGTGCATCTCCAGGGCGTTCAGCCCCTCGCGGTTGAAGATGTTCTGCGCCGTCGCCACGGTCGTGGACTTCAGCTCGTCGTAGGTGTTTCGTATCACGACCCACCTCGCGCGGATCACGCCGTCCGCCATCGGCGGCATGCACTCCGCCGTCTTGCGGTAGATCTCCATCCAGTTCATCCATGTCTTGCCGGAGCCGACGGGGCCGATCACGACCCTGACCCTCGCGGTCGAGGCGTGGAACCTCACCCCGGTCGGCGTAGGCCAGTAGTCGAACGACGACTTACCGGACATCGACCGTCTCCCCCGCGGTTATGCTCGGCCCGCCCTTGCCGTCGAAGTGGAAGTTCAGCGTGATGCCGCCGCCGGCCGCGGAGCCGCCCCTCCCGCCGGGGACGGACAGCCCGGCGTCCTTCCTGAACTCCTGCCCAGAGAGCACCAGCAGGCGGTCGAGCATCTTCTCGGACTTCCTCCTGAAGCCGAGGGGCGTGCCGTCCTTCGCGCTGTACTGCTCCGCGCCCTCGGTCGCCAGCTCGAACGCCGTCTCGAGTATCTCCTCGCCGCGCGAGTCCTTCTCCATCTGGACGACCTCCTTGCGTATGCGCATGATGTCGAAGTAGACCTTCTGGAACGCCTCGCTGCCGTCGACGAGCATCGCGACCATCCCCCACGTCAGGCCGCACGCCTTGATGAGCGGGGTGCTGCGCCTGCCCTCCAGCATTCCGCCGAGGAAGTTCACGATCCGCAGCGCCGTGCCCTTGCCGCCGTCCCTCTCGACGTCGCCGAGCCACGACCCCATCATCGCGTCCATGCCGCCGCCCTCCAGCCCGAGCCGCCTGGCGACAAGGCACACCGCGGACACGAACCGCTTGTCGGGCTTGAGCGGCACGATGTCGGCATACGTGTACTGCACGATGGGCCGCGGCTTCTTCTCCTTGGGTTTCGCCTCGCCCTCCGGCGGCTTCGCCCTGGTCTTTGTCTTCTTGGCGCTCATGGCGGCGAGATTACCACGGCCGCGCCGCAGATGAACCTTTCTGAACCTCGCGCCCACCCCCAGACCCCCGTAAAACCCGTTCGGCGGAGGGACTTTTTAGATAAATGTGGGTTTTTGACGAGAAGCCGCCTAAAATTGACGCGGGGGACAAGGGGGACAAGTGGGGGACAAGGCGAGGTTGTCCCCTAAAATCGTCTTATAACTCTCTACTTTTCTATTATATTCTCCTCTTTTATCTATATATAATAATAGGGGATAAGGGGGTATATAGTAATAGAAAGATATGTAGCCCAAATAGCGCCTATATAGTAGCCATAATCTTGACGCCCTGCTTGTGTATGGCTATATAGGAGAGGGTTGTCCCCCGTTGTCCCCCAAAATGCTATTTTAATGTATTTTAATCTAAAACAATGTTATTGCAATTTAGACGTAGGACAACCAAATTTACCCTAAAATCGTCCCCCAAATAGCCATCCACATGTTCACACGCCAAAAACTTTCCACAAAACCCCATACCCCCATACCCCCATTCCCCCATGACCCCACCAACGTCTTCAGGATGAGGCTAACCACATCAGGATCGTGGAATGTCGGAGACGAAGATGTGGAACGACATAAAAAGTAGACGGCTGGCCAACATCGCCCCCGGCAGTCACTCGATGGCAACAGGGAGTCCCCATATATGGTTCCGGCCGCCCGCCATCGTCACTCGCGCTCGCCCCCCATACCCGCGCATATTCCATAATTGCGCCGCGCAAGGGTTTTTTACCCTTCTCTTTTTGTGTTTTAATTCGCATTTTATTCGCTTTTCCTTTTTGTTTTTGCAAGTTTTAATTTTTTATTCGCAATTTTTCGCAATCTTTTCTACTTCTCATTTTTTCTCATAACTTCTCATTTTCTCTCATCCTCGCGCGTAATTCCTATATAGCGCAACTCCACATTTTTTTGTGTCCTTTTCCGTTTCTGTTTTTTGTTTTTGGTATATATTCGGAAATTGTGCGCTATCCATGCGCGAGAGATTTCCACCTCGTTCTTTGAAAATTGGCTTGAAATTGCGCGCTTGCGCGGCGTCCATAACCGCGCGGCATTTGCGGGCGCAAGAGTAGACGCGCGGCGTTTTCCGAGTTCGCCGATATGGGAAAACCGCTATCCCCGCGTTATGGGAAAATAAGGAAATGGGCGCGCGGCATTTGATACAGTAATACATATCCGCGGCATGGCGTAAACAAATAAGCGCCATAAAATTGAGCCTCTTAGATATACCATGATTGCGGGGGCTTTCGCCGAAATGATTTTGATTTTGGAATTGCGGCGAGAAATGGCATTGAAGCATGGCGCGCAACGGCTTTCGTTGCGTGAATGATTGCGCGGCTTTTCGCGCAATCGCCAAAATGCGGCAATGTCCCGAAAACTTCCTAAACACTTGTCTGCGGCTTGCGGGCGAAAGTCTGCAAGCCGTCTAAATGCGCGGCGGCGGCGCGTGCCGTCCGTCACGGTGGCAAGCCCGAGAAAAGCATGAGCCGACAAAACAGACAAAAGCGCGAAAGCGCGGAAGGGAGACACCATGAACGAGGAAAACACAAAGGTCGAGGTCGCGTCCGCATTTGCCACGATTGCGGCGAAGCAGAAGAAGGACGCGCACAAGCTCCCGCGGATTGAGTATTTCCGCGTGGACATCGACAAGGGGACGGGGAGCGCGGCGAACTGGCACGCGACGGGCTACGTCCTCCACGTGAAGGTGCAGGGGGTTGAAGGGGAGTATCTGGCCGGCTCGGTGGGCGCGTTCTACGGCATGAACGTGAAGTCGCGCTTCAAGACGGCGGACGAGGCGAGGGCCGAGGGCTTCAAGATGAAGAAGTCCTGGGGCCGCGAGAAGGCGGCGAAGGCGGCGGGCTCGAAGGGGCCGACGAAGGCGGACCTGATTGCGCAGGTCGAGGAGCTCACGAAGCAGCTCGCGCTTGCGAAGCTCGCGGCGTAAGGCGATAGACGGGGACAAGTCACGGGGGGCGCGGTCGGACGGAATGGCCGCGCCCCTTCGCTAATCATGCCGCGGCGTATGGTGCGCCGCGCCGGTCCCAAGCCCGGAAAATGAGAGGGGCGAAAACGCAATGGCCGCAAGGCCGGAAGGGAGATGCACATGAGCATGGAGCAGATAGACGCGCTCCGCCACAGGGGCGAGGGCGAGGAGACGGAGGTCTACGTCAGCGGCAACGGTCACGCGGGGTGGGTGCCAAAGAGCTTCCTCGTCGAGTGGCTTGCGAAGCGGGGCAGGCTGGTCCTGGTGTAAGGGGGTGCGGCATGGGCGCGCAAGTCAAGAAGAAGTTCCGCGTCGACACGCACGACTACGGCGTCCACTACCGGTGGGCGACAAGCGCGGCGGCGGCTCGCCAGAGGGTGGTCTACGCCATCTTCGGGCGCGGCTACGACGGGTGGGAGCACGAGTATTGGACGGTGACGGAGGAAAGCGATGGCTGACGCAATCATCTTCGTTGCGTGGTGCGCCGTGTGGTGCATCGGGCTTTGGGCGGCCTGGCGGCTCGGCTTCCGCGACGCGAGGAAAGGCGCGGCGCGGCGTTGCCGTGGCGTGAGGCTGTGGAACAACAACAGGTGAAACTGCAAAAGACAAGGAGGCATGGCATGGAAATGTGGGTTCTTGTGCGGATAGACAGGGACGAGAGCGGGTGCTTATATGAGCCAAGCGTGCGGGTGTTCTCCACGCAAGGGGCGGCGAAGGACGCGATGGCGAAGGACTTCGCGAAAGTCAAGGCGGAGCGGTATCCGGGCGAGAAGGACGTGTTTGCGGACGATTGCGGCGAGGCGAGCGCGTATGTGGAGGGAACGGACGACACCGACGTGAGCTGGTTCGTGAAATGCGTGACGGTGGAGTGAGCGGGTGCAGAAGCGTCGAGACGTGACGCCGGCGGGCAGGGCTTCGGCTCTACCCGCCGTTTCACGTCCCAACGGTTGGGCCGTGGCAGAACAACAACAAAGACAACAGGAGGAAAAGACATGGCAAGGATGACAGCAACGACACAGCGTGCGCTCGAGAGCATAATCGACGAGCGCGCCGCGAGCAAGAGGGCGGAGCTCGAGAAGCGCGTCGAGGATGCGCGGGGCAAGCAGTCCGGTGCGGTCGACGCGAAGTTCGACAGCTTCAAGAAGGAGCTCAATGCGTTGATTGCAGAGGCGGCTCGCAAGTTCGACGCGCTCAAGGGCAAGTACAAGGTCGACGTAACCAGCAGGTACTATGACGGTTCCATGACCTTTGAACAAGCGGCGGAATACTTCCGCCGTTCGGACTTCCGCGACTACGTCAGCCCCTTGGACAAGAAGCTGTCCGACGAGCTGGGCAAGGCGAAGGACGAGCTCAAGGCGTTTGAGACGAAGGTCGCGAACGCCAAGCGCGAGCTGATTCTGCGCTCGACGCTCAACGCTTCCTACAAGTCCGTGATGGACTTCATCAACGGGCTCAGCTTCTAATCGCGCAACAACGCAAAAGACAAGGAGTAAGCAACATGGCAGACATCAAGAAGGTTCGCTTCCCCGTTCCGGGCGGCATCGTCCGCGGCATGGACGGCAAGGAGTACAAGTGCACGCACATCGAGTGCTCTGTCGGCTACGAGCTGGGCGGCCGCAGCTGTTGGACGGGGCAGAACAACGCACGCGGCTACTACGCCTATGTGAAGCCCGTTTCGGTCAGCAGCCGAGACGGATACACGAGCGTGAGTTTTGAACTGTTCGCAGGCGGCAAGTGGCTTCTCGTTCCCTGCGCAAGGCGGTCGTCGAAGCGCGAGGCGGAGGCGGTCGCGAAGTTCGACGCGGAGGTCCGCGACTACGTTGCGCACCTCTACGACGTTGCAGGCATCGAGCTTGCGGCGGCGTGACGCAATGTAACGCAACACAACACAAGACAACAAGGAGAAACACACATGGGTCAGTATTATCGCATCGCCTTCAAGCACGAGGGCAAGCGCGTCGTCGTCAACGACCGCCAGATCAAGGGCGAGGGCTACATCATGGCGAAGCTGCTCGAGCATTCGTGGCTCGGCTGCGACATTGCCGACGCGGTGGCTCGCGAAATGTACGGCAATCCGCTGCGGCTCGCATGGGTCGGCGACTATGCCGACGACGGCGACGAGGTGAAGGCCGCGACGCGCGGGGACGTCAGCTACAAGCGCGTGTGGAAGCGCGACCACAAGCACGAGTTCCCTGCCGACGACAACGGCTTCGACTACTCGCACAAGTGGCTCGTCAACCACGACAAGAAGCTCGCCGTGTCGTTTGACGAATACATCGCCGCGTCGAAGACGAAGTATGGCGTCATCGCGCCCTTCCCGCTTCTCACGGCGATTGGAAACAACCGCGGCGGCGGCGACTACTACGAGAGCCATTCGGACTTCGACAAGGTTGGGACTTGGGTGTGGGACCTCATCTCCATCGAGGACGCGAAGCCCGAGGGCTACGAGGACTTCCGCGTGGTCTTCAAGGAGGGGTGACAAATGAGGAAGGCGACATGCAGGCTGATTGAAGCCGCCGAGGGCGGAATGCTCTCGTGGGAGGCGATAGCGAGGGAGTGCCTTGCGCAGATGTCCGAGGACGACGTTGCGGACGTTGCGACGGCGCTCGGGTGCGACGACGAGGACGAGTAGAAGCGCCATGAGACATGACGCCAGGGGGAACGGTTCGCCGCTCCCTCTGTTTCATGTCCCACGGTGGGGCATGGCTAAAATGAACACCAAGACAATAGGAGGAAACAACCATGAAGATGACCAAGAACACCACCCACAATTCCATCGAGATCGACTTCGAGGGCGCCAAGCCGTCCGAGCAGGTCCGCGAGCTGATGAAGGCCTACGGCTTCTGGTGGTTCGGCAAGGGCAAGGTGTGGTGCCATACGCTCACTGTCGACGGCGAGTTCTTCGAGAAGTTTGTCGAGGAGCGCATCAAGCCCCTCGTGGCGGCCCCGAAGATCGACGTGTCGGCGATGAGCGACGCGGAGAAGCAGGCCCTTCTCGCCCAGCTGATGGGCAAGTAAGTCCCTGCGCAAGGGAAACGATTTGGCCCTCGGCGCGGCGGCGTCGGGGGCTTCTTTCACAAACACGCAAAGACAAAACAAGGAGGTAAACTATGGCAGAGAAAAGCGAATGCGACAAGCTTCGCGCAAAGGTGGTCGAGCGGCGCAACGCCCTCGGCTACAAGTTCACGCGTCATCTGAACATGGCGGAGGGGCAGAGGTTCCTCGACACCAATCTCGTCCCCGCCGACGCGCTCTCGAAGAGCACGTTTGCGGCGGCGAAGAGGCTCGAGGGCATGCCGTCCGGCTCTACCTGCATGGTCTGCGGCTTGAACATGTCGGGTGGAAGCGGATGGATTGTCGAGGTCGCTACGCCGAGCGGACGCACGTTCCGCACCATCTGCGAGGCCCACTACGAGGCCGTGATGAACGGCAAGAACGAGTCCGAGCCCGAGCATGAGGAGGAGCCCGCCGTGGCCGTTGCATCTGCTACGCCCGTGGCGACGGCCGCTCCTGCGGACCCCGTTGCGGCGGCATTGCAGACCCTCACCGCCGCACTTACCGCGCCGAAGGCTCCGCCCGCCCCGCCTGTCGACGAGGCGAAGATACTCGCAGGCGCCGTGGAGGCGGCGAAGGAGCAGGCGCGCAAGGAGGCGCAGGAGGTCCTGCGCAAGAGCGTATCCGACATCCTGCGCGACGGCGCGACGGCGGTGGCTGGCTCCGCCGAAGGCGGCGAAGGCGAGGAGATTGCGAAGCTCGCGAGTGCGACGGGCGACGGTTGCGAAGCGGCGGCGAAGGCTCACGGGTGGAGCGCGAAAGCGACTCCCGCGGCGAAGGACGCGGTGGGGAAGCTCAACAAGTTCCTCAGCGAGTTCTCGTACTTCCGTGACGGCGCGTCGATGCGCCTCATCAACTCGTTCGCGATTGCGGCGGACAAGAAGGCGTGCTTGCAGTCCTATTGCGAGGTGTCGCAGATGGAGGACCTGCCCGACCTCGTGGAGAAGATGAAGTCTCCCGAGTTCACAGCGGTGTGCGACGCCTTTGCGCCGTTCAAGCCGAAGCCGCTCAACAGGAGGTTCGCCGTGTTCTACGGCGCTCCCGGCGGCGGCAAGACCTACGCGGCGATCAAGGCGGGCGAGAGCATCAACGGCGGACATGTCGATGTCGTGCCGTGCTCGCCGTCGATGGACGCGGCGGACACGCTGTACGCCTACCGCCTCGACTATAAGACGGGCAAGCGCGGGTATGTCCCGACCGCCCTTCTCACGGCGATGGTGTCGGGGCGTGCGGTGGTGCTTGACGAGGTAAACCTGCTCCCGATGGAGGCGCGGATGTTCTTGCAGAACATTCTCGACAACAAGGACAAGGTCCACGTCATGGGCGTCGAGCTCCCGATTGCGGACGGCTTCTTCGTGCTCGGCACGATGAACCTCGAGACGGGGCTCGGGGCGCAGCCGCTCCCGCTTCCGCTCGTCGACCGTGCGGTGGTGGTGCGGAAGTTCGCAACGAGCGTCTCGCAGGCGGCGGTCGGCGCGGGACTGTGCTGACGCAACGGCGCAACGACCTCTTGGGGAGACTGGCGGTCAAGTCTCCCCGGATCCGGGCGGCAACCAGACGGTCGCCATCCGGATCCATTGCGCGGTTCGTCCCGAGCGGGGCGGCGCATCGGAAACCAAAAAGACAAGGAGGTTCAACATGAACATAACCCTGGAGGAAATGAGGGAAATCGCCAAGCGGCTTCCCATCGGATACTACCTGGGCATGAAGGCGCCGGTGTCGGTGGAGCCTGACGGCGAGGCGCACTGCGACGTCGTCAAGGGCTGCATCCACATCGGGATAGGGCTGTTGCAGGCGGCGGCGGACAACATCGACGCAAGCGACGCCGGCAAGTGGGACCGCGAGACCCTTCTGCGGTGTCTGCTGTACCACGAGGTCGGGCATCTTCTGCTGACTCCCAAGTGGGGCGGCGACATCGAGGTCGTTGACGCAATGGGCGCAAAGGACCCCGATTCGAGGACGCTGGTCAACATCTTCGAGGACGAGCGGCTGGAGTGCGTCCTGTCGCGGTGCTTCATGGGCGTCGACTTCAAGGCGTTCGTCAAGCTCGTTCACAAGAACACGGGCGTTGCGTCACAGAGAACGGGCAAGTTCTTCGAGGCGGTGCGGTTGCGCAGGACTACGCCCGAGCTCTCGACGGCGGTCGACGACGCAGTGGCGAGGCTCGCAAGCGTTAATGCCTCAACCCACTGGCTTGACTTAGTTGGCTTCGATGAGTACACCGCCGAAATCAACAAACTCGTCCGCAAGATACTCGACGAGCCCGAAAAGAAGCCCGAGAACAAGTCGGGCGGAAGCGATTCCGGCGGCGAGTCGAAGGAGGAACAGTCGAACGAGCCCAAGTCCGACGACGGCGAGGGCGAAGATAATACCGAGAACAAGTCGGGCGGCAATTCCAAATCCGAAAGCGAGGAAAGCGAGGAAGAAGAGGAAAAGGAAGGTGAAGACAAGGAGGGAGGCGGCGGACAGGACGAGAGCGGCGGACAGGACGAGAGCGGCGAATCCGGCAAACCCGAGGAGGGCCAGCAAGAGGGGGAGTGCGGCGGCGGACGTTGCACGCAAAGCGAGGACTACGAGGGGCAGACGCAGACGCCGAGGGAGCTTGGCGTTCCCGACGACTTCCTCAAGAACCTTGCGAAGCAGGTGTTCGTCCAGCCGACGGCGGAAGTAGCCAACGCGCTGAATCGCTTTGCGTCGCGTCTCTCGAAGAAGCGCGGCTCGCAGGCGGCGGGGCGCTGGTCTGCGCTGCACGGCAAGATCGACACGAGGCGCGACGCAACGGACAAGGACAGGATATTCCGCCGCCGCAGCGACGTGGGCGAGAGGCTGAACTCGGAGGTGAACCTCACGCTGTGGGTCGACGTGAGCGGCTCGTTCGAGAGGAGCGAGGGAGTGCTGAACCAGATACTCTCCGCCACGTCGAAGGCGATGGCGATGTCCGGCGGCAAGCTCTGCGTGAACGTCGTGAAGATGGAAATCGGCGCAAAGGTCGCGAAGCCCGACGAGTGGCAGATAAAGGCGACCGGCGGCAACTCCATCGACATTACGTACTACGACGCGTGGAAGAAGACCCGCAGAAAGGACCGCCGCAACATCGACATCGTCGTGTTCGACGGCAACGCCAAGGGCAACGCGCACTGCTCTGAGTATCGCGGCATCCCGACAGTCATGCCAAACGGCAACCCCGTGGAGGTCGCGATATGGAACCACCCCGACTGCCACATACTGAGCGACGTCTACAACAAGAAGTACTTTGACAGGCTCAAGAACGCGCACGTCACGTACATGCACGAGGGGTACGCCGAGTCGTTGCAGTCCGAAGTTCTGAAGATACTTGATCGCATACTGTGAACGCCGAAACGCGCACCGTCGGAAGACAGAGCGCGTTCGCGCAAGCCGGCTACTTGCGCGCTGACGATGGCAAGCCAACCAACGCAAACGAAAGGAGCAGGGAAATGACTGTAGGAGAACAGAGGTACATGGCGATTGTTGAGTGCAACATTCGCCGCATCGCCGAGCGCATCTGCAACGGCAACAAAGCGGAAAGCGAGGTGAGCAAATGAGCAAGCTGACCTACTACATCGTCCAGCTTGCGCCGGACAAATACGCGGGCCGCAACGGCCCGACGAGGCGCGTCGGCGACGCCCAGTTCATCGACGGACTGCCGGAGGCGAGGCATCTGTTCAAGGTCGCCTGCAAGTTCGCAGGATCGGACACCCCGAACCGATTCCCCCGCATCATCAAAACCACGGTCGAATCCAAGACCATAGCAACAAGGGGGTAAAACAATGGCAGACTACAACTACGAAATCCACGCCTCCGACGGGCAGCTCGTCACGCAGAGCAACCTGACGAACTGGCCCAAGGCGAGCGCAGTGCGGGAGGCAAGCGACCTTCTCGCAAAGGGCGTCGGCGCCTATGCGCTGATAACCTCGTTCGACTGGCGGCGCGGAAGCCGCGTCTGCGGGAAAATCACTGCGCAGAAAGGAGCATGACTATGGGACAGTGCTACAGCGTGTACCTCAAGATGAAGCTGAAGAATGCGGACGAGTTCGTCCGCCTCTCACGTAAGTATGCAACCGACAACAACTGGTCGGAAGACTACATGCGCCAGATGTCCGGCATTGACGGAATAATCAAGCAGATGATTTCGTCCGGCGAACTGACGGTTCAGTGCGAAGATGGCTGGCCCATCTTCAGGAGCGACTTCGACGCATCCTATTCGTGGGAAGACGTGATGTACGAATGGTTCGTCGCCGTCGCCCCCGCCCTCGAGGACTGGAGCGAGCTCGAAGTCTACCCCGATGCGGGTGGCTGGAGGTGCGTCGTCCACGACGGCAAGATCGACAAGACCTATGACGAAGTGGAAGACGAAGAAGAGGAGGAGGAAGTGCCATGAGCAAGTACACCATAACTGCAATCACCGAGTGGGAGGAAGACACCTACGAGGAAATGGCGGACTCGGGGCACATCAGCGACGGCGACATCATGCGCAAGAAGCTCGGCGAGTTCGTTGACAAAATCGACAACGACAACTGGCCTGGGCTCCCGTTCACCTGCGAGGCAGATAACGAGGACGATGCCGTCGAAGAGTACAACAATGCGTGCTGTGATGGCGACTACTACAAGGCCGTCGAGGCCGAGTTCGAAGAACAGGAATAAACCCAAGACGAAAGGAGCGCAATATGAAAAAGAAATACACAATCCACATCGAGCGGAGGGAAGTCTACGGCTACGACGTAGAAGTCGAAGCCGAGAGTTCCGCCGACGCAATAAGCGACGTCGAGAAGCGCTACGCCGACGGCGAGTTCGACGGCGAGAAGTATTTGTTCTACTCGCCAGACGCCGTCGAGGACCGCGTCTACTGCACAAGGGAAGAGGAGGTGTGACATGAAGATATACATAGTAAGCGAGGCTATGCACCTTATAGGAACGACAAGCTCACTCGACTACGAAGACCTGGGCATATGGGCAACCGCATGCAAAACGCGGGAGGCTGCGGAAAGCGCTGTCGGCGACTGTGTGCGTAGGTTCATAGACGAGTTCAACGAAGACGGATGCAGTACGCCGGAAGAGGTGGAGGCGGATTACGAAGCTATCATGGCAAGCCGTGACGGCGACACATGGATGCACGAGTATTGCGACCGCTCTGCCATTTGGAAAATAATCGAAAGCGAGGTGTGACACTCAAACTAAGGCACGCAACAATCTACGCAACAGAACTTCTTAATTAGATAGATCTATCTAATTAAGCCCCAAGTCAAACAACAACCGCGCAACGGATGGTTGCGCAAAAGAAAGCGAGGTATGACAATGCAAAAGATAAACAAGCAGCACTTCCTCCAGTCGCTGAACGGAAGGCAGTGCAAGGGACGTGTCCTGCGGCTGATGAAGGCGTTCCCCTCGTTCGAGGAGTTCGTCGAAGCCGACAGGGGCAAGCTGATGGCAGTGGAGAAGAAGACGAGGCCGTTCGGCAAGAGGGGTCTCGGCGACAGGTTCTTCGCCGACCTCGAAAGCGTGAAGGCGACCGCCTGCGAGATCGGGTTCCTCCAGGCGAAGGCGGCCGACGACGCAACGCCGAAGCCTGTGCAGCAGTTCTTCACCGTCGGGCAGCTCAAGGCGGTCACGACGCTGATGGAGCTGTGCGAGATAGACAGGATCGACATCGGCAAGATTGTCGAGTTCCTGGACTCGATGGGAGCGAAGGTTTAACACAACGAAAGCGAGGTAAACAAATGAAGATAAAATTCTACTGCCGCAGGTGCGGCGAACAGCTCCCCAGCGACTACGGCTACTGCCCCGTCTGCCGGGAGAACAAGCGGGACTACGATGTCGAGGAGCGCTACTTCCCCGACGACCCAAAGAACAAGGTGTATGCCGTCGACGTCTACGTGACCGTGTGCAAATGCATAAAGGTCGAGGCGGCGGACAAGTGCGAGGCGGACCGCAAGGCGGCCGATTACATAACGGAGCTGTTGCGCCACCGCACCGATGCCGAGTATATCCATGCACTCGCCAATGATGGGTTCAGCGACGGAGAGGAGCTTGAGACCCGCGTCTCCGGCGAGGCCGACGA
>ONVK01000156.1 GCA_900321255.1 uncultured Lentisphaerota bacterium
CGCGACAACGGACGGCGGGCTCTACGACGTCGTGAACCGCATGAAGGCGAACTGGGACGTCCTGAAGCCGCGCCTCGGCATCAACAACCCGGACAAGCCTGCGAAGTGGTTCTCGCTCCGTCGCGAGCTCTTCCGCATCAAGGAGGGCGCGGACGGCGACGCGGCCTGGAAGAAGGAGCTGGCGAAGTACCGCGTGGAGAACATCCTCACGGATTCGCGGTTCATCCGCCACTGCCAGCCGCCGGCGAGCGCGACCGCCGTCGTCTGCCGCGAGCCCGGATACATCATCCCGTTCTCGACGGTAATCAACAACGCCGAAAACTTCTTCGGCAAGGCCCTGCAGTTCGGCGACCACCAGTTCTCGAGCTCCGACTATGCGACGAAGATCGACGCGGTGGGCGTGGATCTCGTCGGCCTCGACCAGCTCCCTGGCGGCGCGGGCGTGGAGCCGAACATCTACCTCGTGCCGGTCGGCCTCGACTACATGCGTTCGCCGGCGGGCACCGAGCGCAGGCTCCTCAGCTGGACCGTCGTCGATCAGGTGATGCCGCTCCCGTACACCGTCGGTTCGGACGAGCTGGACGCGACGGACTGGATCGCGACGTTCTCGGGTCTTGACGGCACGAGCGACGCGACCGCGACGATCCGCCGCCATTCGACTCTGCGCGCCGGCGCGGACTTCAAATCTACTCGCCTCGTGGGCCGCAGCGCCTGGAACGACAGCTGGCTCATCGTCATCCCCGCCTCGGCGATCGACGCCGACCGCGACAGGGCGATGAACCTCATCGAGTCGGGCGTCAAGGACGTCAAGATCGGCATCCGAGCCTACTCGCGCAGCGGAAACTGAGGATTGTTGCCAATGTTGCCAGTGTTGCCAGTTTCCAATGTTGCCAATGATCAATTGGGATTGGGAATTGGAATTGGCAACATTTCCACATTGGCGACATTTGATGTAACCTTTCGCCGCGCCGCGTGTAAACACGGTAAAAGGAAACCTCGATTTAAGGAGAAACAAAGACAATGGCACTCGAAGTCAACAGCCAGAATCTTTTCCAGAACGCGCAATTCCAGCAGTTCGTGGATTTCGCCGAGGCTGCGGCCAAGGCGGGCAAGCAAAAGGCGGTCGCCCGCGTCGATGCGGGCGAACTGGGCGGGATCGTCAACCGCACCATCAGGCCCGGGTCCGGCGACTGGGTCGGCATCGGGGCAGGGCTTTCCACCTTCCTTTCGCCGCTGGAAAAGGAGGCGGGCAATGCCATCGTCAAGGCCGGCGGCGCGCTGATCGTGCTTTCCATCGCCGATTGGGCGCTTGGACATTCACATGATCACCTGGAGGTCTGGCCATGAGCTCGCGCCATGTTCTGTAACCTTCCGGCGATTCGCGTGTAAACAGGGCGAAACAGTTTCAACCATTCAACCTTTCAACTGGACACAGGAGACATCCATGCCACTCGGAATCAACGGATACAACGACACATTCAAGGCCTTCACCGACTTCGCGACGCAGGCGAAGGGGGGCTCGACCATCGCCGCCGGCACCGGCCCGCTCGCGGGCCGGACGATCGTCGCGAAGACCGGATTCGACTTCGTCGGCAACGTCGGCCGCCGCCAGGCATCGCGCGACGTGAACAACGACGTGCGCGACCTCTTCAAGCAGGCCATCGCGGACATGTTCGGCGGCCCCGACAAGATCCCGGAGAGCGTCCGCGACGCGATGAAGATGGCCGACTTCGGCAAGGGCAAGCCCCTCACCGCGCGGCGCATCCTCGCCGTCAAGACGGCGGTGGACCAGGTGGCCGCCAAGACAAGCAACTGCATCGCGGAGAGCAAGGCCCATTTCGAATACACCAAGGAAGGCAAGGAGGAGGGCGACAAGAGGATCGATACGGCTTTCGCCGCCTGCAACGGCAACGCCGACGCCATGGACATCGTGAAGGCCAACATCCGCCCGCTCACGGTCAACACGCAGTCGAGCCTCCGCCCGGAGGCGGACGTGCAGAAAAAGGTGGGCCGGCTGCTCGACAACCTGAACGAACTCAAGGAGGTTTCGAAGAACAATCCCGCGATATACGCGGCCGGCAAGAAAATGCTGGAGGAAACGGGCGTCTCCCTTCCCAAGGGAATGATCGCGAAGCTTGTCCAAACCGCCAACGACGCCCCTCTCAAGGCGTTCGGGAAGCTCTCCGGCGGCTCGTCCGTCATGGACATCCACAAGGCCGTCATGCAGATGCACAAGACCATCAAGACGGCGATGAGTTCCTCCGGAGCGGAGAAGCTGGACGGCGCCGACGAGAAAATGGGCGCACGCGACTTTGTCGCGGCGGCTCTTCTGTCGCGCTGCGGCAAGGGGGGCCTCGCGAACATCCGCAAGGCCCTGGATTCGCAAAACGCCTCCGCCTTGAATGAATACTATTCCTTCTCCGACGCCGGCCGAAACGGTTTGGTCGAGAATCCTTCGGACGACCTCAAGGAAGGAATCAAGGTCGTGGGCCGAATCGGCCTCACCTACTTGGAAAAGCTCGACAATGCCGTCAACGACAACCTGCGGGAGCTGAACCCCGGCGCGCACGAGGAATCCAGGGTGAAGAAGTTCGAAGGGGAATTCGACATCGACGACTTCGGCGGCGACGAACTCGTCGACGACACCGTTTCCATTGCAAATGACATCAACGACGAACTCGTCCAAAACTTCGTCGACGCGACCGTGCAGGGAAGCGGAAAGGGTTCGGAAGCCATCAAGAACGTCATCCGGACCAAGCTCGACGGTTCCAACGACCCCGGTGAAAAGCTCGGCAAGAGACTGAGCGCCAACGCCAACGCCATGATGAACTGGAGCATCGGCGGCGAAATGAAGAAGCTCGCCGCCGATGGCGGAGAATCAAGCCAGTTCAAGAAGGACATCGTCCGCAACTACAACGTCACCATGAGCGACGGCGAGAAGACCTTCAAGCTCTCGAACGACTTCGAAAAGGCGCGCGACGAGCTCGCGCAGTTCGTGACGGGCGACCCCAAGGCGACCTACAAAGGCCTCGCCGAGGCCGCGAACAAGGTCGCGGAGACGGCTGCGGACAAGGCCGCCGTGCAGAAGGCCGCCTCGGACAGGAACAAGGTCCACCTGCTGATGGCCCTGATCTCCCAGGAGACGGAGAAGGCCGGCGAAAACGGAGCGGAGCATGCCATGGATCCGCGGGAAGCCGAAGGGGCGTTTACCATTACCGGCTTCAGCAAGCATGACAGATTGCATGGGATTGGAGCGGATGCCTCCAGAACCTTCGTGGTCGCAAAGCGGGCCGACGGGGGAATCGATCTGAATTACACCATGGACAAGCCGCTCAAGGAAGTCGACGACGGCACAACGGACGGAGACGGATACAAGGTGGGCGACGGCAGCAAGTTCGTTTGCAAACTGGACTACACCCTGAAGGGTGCCGAATTCAACCGCCTCGCGCAACTGGACTTCGGCAAATTCGACGACAGCGAGGGAAAGAAAATCTACGACAAGAAGATCGACATGCCCGACGGCACCCGGCAGTTCC
>ONVK01000143.1:0-3025 GCA_900321255.1 uncultured Lentisphaerota bacterium
CACGCTGTGGCGAATGTCCAGAAGGCGGGCGGCACGGCGGCGTTCATCGACGCGGAGCACGCGCTCGATCCGGCATACGCGCGGAAGATAGGCGTCGACCTCGCTGGGCTCGTCGTGTCGCAGCCGTCGAGCGGCGAAGAGGCGCTTACGATATGCGAAGAGCTCGTGAAGTCGGGAGCGGTCGACATAGTGGTCGTCGATTCGGTCGCGGCGCTGACGCCCCAGGCCGAGATCGACGGCGCGATGGGCGACAGCCATGTCGGGCTTCAGGCGCGGCTTATGTCGCAGGCGATGAGAAAGCTCACGGCCGCGATAGCGCAGACGAAGACGCTTTGCATCTTCACGAACCAGGTGCGCGAGAAGATCGGCGTGATGTTCGGGAATCCCGAGACGACCCCAGGCGGCAAGGCGCTCAAGTTCTACGCAAGCTGCCGTCTGCAGGTGCAGCGCATTGGCGCGATCAAGTCGCCCGCCGGCGAGGTCATAGGGAACCGTACGCGAGTAAAGGTCGTCAAGAACAAGGTCGCCTCGCCGTTTACCGAGGCCGAGTTCGACATCCTCTATTCATGCGGCATTTCGTGGGAGGGTTCCGTCCTCGATGCGGCGCTCGCCCGCGGCGTCATAGAGCGTCATGGGAGCTGGCTTTCCTTTGAAGGAGAGCAGATTGCCCAGGGGTCGATTGCTGCAATCTCATATCTGCGTGAAAATCCCGACTTGGCGGCAAAGATCGTCGAGCTTGTCAAGACAACGCCCGTTGACCCCGCAAAAGCCAAGGCGGTGAAGAAGGCGGCATAGGAGGTGGGGGAATGCTAATGGCGTTTGCGTCCACGCCAGAGTGCGAGGAATACGACGAGAAGCGCGGCCGCAGCGAGCCATGCCGCGATGGGTTCTGCGGCGCTTCCGAACAGATGCGCCGCGCCCGGGGCGAACATCTTCCCGAAGGCCTTGAATACCGACTTGAACACATGGCACATGTAGGCCATGAGCGAGGTCTGCCCGAAAAGGAGAATGAGCCATGTTCCCCTGCGGAGGCGCAGGACGTCCGCGATGAAATAGAGCGCGGCGAGAAGGAGCATGCACCACCCCATCGCCTGCGCCGTGAAGGTGATCGTGTAGATGTGCTTGATCGCGGGGATCCACGGCGAGGCGGCCCAGCCGAACGCGAGAAGCGCCGCGCCGATGACGGAGAGCCGCGCGAGGCGCCTTGTCTGCGGCATGGATTCGTCCATGAGGATGTCCGTCGCCGCCATTCCGCAGAGCGTCATTGCGCCGAACATCGGAATCGTCGCCCACCAGGAATAGCCGGGGTCGGCCATCGCCAGCGCCTTCGATCCCTCGGGAGTGATCATGGCGAGCATCCAGCGCTCGAAGCGCGTCGCCGCGTTGCCGTCGATCGTGTAGTCGCCGCAGAAGTGGAGGAAGACGGTGTAGGCCGCGGCAAGGACGAATGGCGCGGCGATTCTGACGCGCTTCGAGGGAATCGCCAGCACGACTGCCGCGACGAGATACCCTGCAGCGATTGCCTGGAGGGTGTTGTTGAAGGGATTTACGAGAAGGATGTCCATCGAGAGGAGCCTCCCCTGCGCGATCATTCCGAATATCCACAGCACCGCGACGCGCGCGAGGACATGCCGCCAATAGGAAAGTCCGGCGCGTCCGTCTGTCTTGCGCTTCTCGAGGGCGAAGGGAACGGCCGAGCCGCACATGAAGATGAAGAGCGGCATGATGATGTCCCAGAGAGTGAAGCCGCCCCAGTTGTGGTGGAACTGGCCCATGACGCAGTCGGGAAGGGGCCATGCGGTGTTGATTGCTGCAAACATCGGGCCAATGACGACAAGCAGGAGCATGTCGATGCCGCGCAGCAGGTCGAGGGAGAAAAGCCTTTCTTGCTTCATGCGCCCATTGTATCAAAATTCAGCGTTATGTGCTATAATGGGCCGAGAGGTTGAAAGGTTAAAGGGCGGTATGAGAAACAGGATTTGCATCTGCCTCGCGGCGGTTGTGGCTCAAACGGTCTTCGGGGAGGTCTCGCTGCTCGGAACATGTCCGGCAGAGGATTCCTCGACGGGGGTGCGCATCGTATGGCATTCCGACAGCCCGCAGTGCGAACTTCGCTTCGGTCCCGAAGGCGGCGGCAGGAAACCAGTTGCAGCCGAGAAGGCCAAGGCGCCTGTCGAGTACACGGGAAAGGCGGACTATTGGCGGTACAGAGCCGAAGTGAGGTCGCTCAAGCCGAACACGCGGTATGCCTACGAGGTGCGCGAGCCGGGCGGGGAGCCCGTCGCGCGTTCGGCAAGAACCGCTCCGAAGGGCGGCGACTTCGATTTCCTGTGGATCGGCGACATACATTCGACGCCTTCGCGTCCGGACAAGATCAAGTCCGTCGACCGGCTTCTCTCGCGCGCAGGGGAGATGTCCGCGAAGCGCGGCGGGCTTTCGTTCATCCTCTGCACGGGCGACGCCGTGAAGCATGGGCAGACGTATGCATGCTGGAGGGAGTGGGACCGCTCGCGCGCGATGCGCGACTACATGATGGCGATGATCCCCGGCAACAAGGAGTACTACCGCGACGAGGGCAAGACGCGCTGGCACGACAGGTGGTTCGCGAACGCGCGGAACAACCCCGGCAACGGCGCGCCTGGCCTCGCCGGCACGTACTGGTTCCTCTACGGCGGCGTGCTGTTCGCCGGAATCGACACGCTTGCCATCGAGGGCGTGGAGATAGACAGCGCCGTGCGCGAGACATCCCGGACGCGTCAGCGCGACTGGCTTGAGCGTGTCGCAAAGGCGCAAAGGGGACGATACAGGTTCTTCGTCGTGTTCCAGCACTATCCGTACTTCAAGAAGGAGGGTCCCTGCAGCTACGGCGGATACGAATTCTGGCGCGGCACATTTGACGCGCTTGGCGTGGATTTCGCGCTTTCCGGCGACGAGCATGCGTATGTGAGGACGCATCCGCTCCGCGGCGGGAAGAAGGATGCCGCAGGGACGGTCTATGTCGTCTGCCCGGAGATCGACTCGCGCA
>ONVK01000143.1:3038-4352 GCA_900321255.1 uncultured Lentisphaerota bacterium
CGAATCGCCGACGGAGAGGGCCTTGTCGCGGCGTGCGACGAAAACGGCTCGTCCTACGGCGCCTGCATCTTCTCCGTGGAGGGGGAGAACATGACGCTGCGCTACATCTCGCCAGACGGCAAGGTTCGCGACAGCGTCAGCGCAAGGCGGAGACGCTGATCCGCGCACGACGGGAATTTCGCATTGCGTGAAGGCAGATGGTTTGGTATAATTGCGCCAGAAAGCAGGGGATACAGTCCCCTCAACGAGGAAAAAGCAGAAGAGGTGAACAAAATGAAAGCCGTTAGATGCGCCGCTGAAAGTTCCTTTACAGCTGCAAAACTTCTCGCCGCCGCAGCCATTTCCTGCGCGGCCTTAGGCGCAAGCGCAGCGACGTACTACTGGAAGCCTGGCGCGGAGCAAGCAGATTGGGATTTGTTGTCAAACTGGTCGACCACTTCTGTTGATGGTGGCGATGCAGCGAATCTTCCAAGTGAAACTGATGAACTTGCAGCTGGATTTAGCTATAACTTCAACTTGAAGGGGAATTCTTACTCGTTGTTTCGTCTTTATGATGAGACGGGTAATACAACATCTATGGAGTTAGCTAACGGTTCATTAACGTTTAATAAAGAACTTAGAGCAACAAAATGCAGCTTTGCCATAAATTCGGGAGCAACTCTTTTGATGCCAGCGAATTCCACTTTGTACACAGGTGTGTATTCATGGGCTGATGCAATGCCATTTGATGTTAATAACGGAGGCACTCTTGAAGTACGTGGCATATTACGCCTTTGGAGGACCGACTATAATATTGGAAACGGCGGAATTTGCGTTCTAGCTCCGTCAAAGATAAGGTTTACAAATACTTACCAGAATACAATCAATAACAATGGCACTTTAACTATTCCCAATGGTTTATCGGTCGGTTCTAGCGATTCAGACTCTAATGGTAAACTAAATTTGAATCAGAATGGGGGTGTAATGAATTTGGGAGGAATCATAGCACTTAATAATTATAACGGCACCTTCAATGTTGACTTTGCAGGTGGAACCGTTAACGTTACGGGCAACGCATCGTTTGACGTCTCCTCGGCGCAGGTTTCAGGTCCGGTGACGTTCAACGTTGCCGAGGGCAAGACGCTGAACACGACATCGCTCGTGATAGGCTCCGATGGGATTCTGACGAAGACGGGCCCTGGCTACATTGCATTCCCCGCCACGGCGCAGGCAGTAACGGTGTCCGAAGGCGGCGTTGCGCTTGATTCCGGAACATATAATCTTTCTGCGGTTACATTTGCCGCCAACACGGCAGTCCGGATTGCGACCTTCGGG
>ONVK01000072.1 GCA_900321255.1 uncultured Lentisphaerota bacterium
ACCCTCTGCGACCTTTGCGTTCTTTGCGGCTAAAACCCTCTCGAAAAACTTCACCCTCTCCGCTTCATCGCCCTCGAACGCGCCGCCGTCGCACTTGCGCCTGAACGTAAGCAGACACGGCACGTGCCATGTCGCCTCCTTCGCAAGCATCGCCGGGAACTTCGCGACCTTCGCGCGCTCGCTCTTCTTTAGGAGATCGACGCGAAGCTCCACCATGTCAGAGAAGTAGCGCTGCGACCTGTACTGCGCGATGTCTTCGGCGAGCGTCTTTCCCGTGAGCGTAAGGCAGATCTTCGAACGCTCCGCTTCCGCCGCGAGGAGCGCGTCCATGACGGCATGACGGCGAACGCCGTCACCGCCTCGATGACGGGAACTGCGCGACGGACGATGCACGGATCGTGGCGACCCTTCATCGAGAGCTTCGCGGGCTTCATAGTCGCGAGGTCTACGGAATCCTGCTCGACAAACACGGTGGGGGTCGGACGCATCGCCACCGTGAAGCAGACGGGCTTCCCGTAGGTGCGTCCGCCCATTATGCCGCCCTGCTGATTCGTCTTCGTCCCGACAAGGCCGTCTTCCCCTACGGTGAACTGGTCGTTGTACTTAGAGCCTGGCGTTGAGGCGATGAATTCGCAGCCGAGCACGTCCCCGAAAATGATGCCCTTCACGCCGGGTATACCGAACACCGCGGCGGAAATATCCGTTTCAAGTCCGTCGAAAAGCGGACCTCCGAGCGCTGGCGGGAGTCCGGAAACCGTGCATCCGACTATCCCTCCGACGGAATCGCCCGCGTCGCGCGCCCTGAGGATTGCCTTTTCGTAGTCCTCGTCTTTTCCGCAGACAACGCTGCCGAGCGCCGCGATCTGCGCCTGGACGAATATTCCGCGCTGCGCAAGATATTCGAGGCACAGCGCGCCGACGGCGCAGAGAGGCGCGGTGAGGCGTCCGGAGTTCTTGCCGCCGCCAGTCGGGATTCGCCCCATCTCGATCCACTGGCCGAAGTCGGCGTGCCCTGGGCGCGGAATCGTGCGCTCCGCGCCATAGTCGCCGGGGCGCATGTCACGGCTTGCGATTTCGCCGACGATCGTCTCGCCCGTAGTCGTTCCGTCCGCGGCAAATCCGCCGCGCCACACGACCTCGTCCGTCTCGCGGCGCGCGGTCGAGAGCTTGTCGCGCCCGGGCGCGCGGCGCTCCATGAACTCGGCGAGCTTCCTCGCGTCGACATGGACGCCTGCCGGGAAGTTCTCGAGGGTGAACGTCATCTTCCGTGCGTGCGACGCACCGCGGACGTCAAGTCTGAGAATGCTTTGCATCAATCGAGATTCTATCGTGTAAGAGGTAATTCGCGGATAGGTTACTTGCCGAAAAAGGAGGTTATGTCGAACCAGCATTCTGCGTCGTATGTGAAGACCACGCCATTGGTCAGCTTCACGCAGACTTCATACTCAATGCTGTCATACGACCTGCCGCCGCTTGAGATCAGCCCCTGGGACTTGACCGTCGGAACGACTGCGTCAATGTCATCCTTCGTGCCGAGTTTCGTCTTTTCCAACGCGGCAATGACTTCGCTTTGGCTGCGCAGGAGCAGGAACGGCCGCTCAAGTTCTACTCCGGAGATTTCATCCTCCGCCGAAATGACAACTGCCGTTTTCTCGTCATAGCCCCATCCGCCGGAATACGCCTTGTTCTTGACGATTTCGCTCATTGACGTCGCAAGCGGCGCAATGGCAGCCTTCAGCGCTTCTGCAGGGGCTTGGGGATTCCGCCCTTCGGCACCACTTTCTTCTTTTGCCGGGACGCGGCGGTAGTGGTAGCCGGAGAACGCCGTGTTCTTGAAGAGCTTCCACACCGGCAGGACGTCGCCGTTCGACATGATGCATTCGCCGAACTCATACGACGCGAAGAATTCCTTGCACGGACTGGAGAGGATCTCGTTTCCGTCGACGGTGATGACGACATTCTCGGGGCCGGTCTTGAGGTTGAAGCTGTGGGACGGCTGCTTGGCGAGATCGCGGACGAGTATCTGGCGGCTGATGTCCCGTCCGTCCTCGTGCTTCGTCGCGGCCTTGTACTTGGCGCCCGCGTTCTCCTCGGTGTACGACTCGACGGCGACATGGTCGCCATTCTTGTCGCGGAAGAAGTGGATGTACGGCACGGCGCCAGACGAGATGGTGCGTCCATAGGTGGGACGGGCGAGCCCCCATCCGATGTCCCACTCCTTCTGATTCGGATCTTTCTCCTCGAAGTAGACGGTCGCCTCGAACTCGCTGTTGAGCCCGTGCAGAGGCGTCAGCAGGAAGTAGTACGACCGGAAGTTGTGGCGAAAGCGCGCCCGTCCGTCCTCGTCGAGATGCATATGCCCCCACCATACCTCGGCCTCGCCCGGGAGTCCGGTCGGCATGAGGTCCATCCAGCCGCCCGCCGTCTCCTGGGAAAAGAGCCTCTCGCGAAACAGCTGGCGCCCCGCCAGCTGCCGCTCGTTGATGTCCAGGTGCTCGCGCTTGCTCATACCCTCGTAGTAGCGATACGCCTCTTCATGGCGTCCGGCGTCTATCGCCTCCTCGGCGGCGATGACACCCTTCGCGTCGGGACCCTTGGCAATTGAATGCGCGAGGTCGCCCATGTAGTATTTGTCTTCCCTCGGCGCGACGCGCCGTATCCAGTGGTGGTCCTTCCAGCTCATGACCGGCTTCTCGAGCGCCGCGGCATACGCGCGCACCCGCGCCCAATCCCTTGTGGACACGGCGAGGTCGAGGCCCATGCAGCGGAATATGTCCGGAGACGGCATGTTCGGCTGAGGTCCGGCGGCGACATAGGTGTCGAACATGCGGTACATGGCGGCGCAGACCTCCGGGGTCAGAATGCGCGCGACCTGGTTCGTCGTGGACGAGCCGTCGGTTTCGAAGCGGAATATCTTGTTCAGCGCAGCGGATGCCGCGACGTAGGCGAAGCAGGAGTCCGTGCGAACGGTCGCAGCCGCGTTCGTCGCAAGGTCGAGCAGCATGCGCGTCGAGCCGCCCCAGCGCGAGGTCTGGTAGTGGACGAAGTCGTCGACGTATTGCGCGGCGACGTCGATGGAATTGGACACGCCGCGGTTGAACCATTCAAACGCATCGCCATTCCCGCAGCTGCGCCCGTACAGGCTGGAGAGCATCAGCGCCGGACGCGCCTCCTCCGGGCGCATCGCCACGGCGGCCAGGAGGTTCGACTCGGCCTGGTTGTTGTTGAGCTGCCACCCCTTCCATCCGTCCTCCGTCACCTCGCTCGCCCATCCTTGCCCTCGGGACTCGAACGCGGCGCTCATGCAACGCTCGGCCCATGCGCAAAGCGCCAGGTACTCGTTGTCGAGCTGTTTGCCGGCGTTCTCCGGAAGCAGATACTCGCTGTCGAGCCGCTCGGCGATGCGCCGGTCGGCCGCCTTGAGGATGGGGACGACCTTCTCGAACGCCTCGACATACGGGCCAAGCGCGTCCTTGACCGGCTGGGTGCGTTTTTTGTCAAGCGCCTTCATGCGCCTTGCCTGCCGGTACGCCCAGCGGCGGAGAAGAAAGCCCAGGAACGGCTCGGTCGCGTCGTCATGCGCCTCAATGGCCTCCTTGAACAGCTTCTGGCCTTGGAAGAACTTGGGTTCGCTGTCCAGGCCCATGTAGCGCACAATCGCGACGGCCGCGTCGCGGCAGTTCTGGCCCCACAGCCAGTTCGCGTCGCCAACCGCCTTCGACGTCGGGAACTCGTCCCGCATCGTGGCCATGGCAATCGCAAGCGACTCGCGCACGCGCAGCATGCGCGTACGCACAGAGTCGTTCGTCTCGGACGCCGCGTCGTAGGTCTCGACTATGTGCTTGCGGTAGAACGGAAGCGTCACCTCGTCGATGAGCTTTTTATCCGTCTTCGCATCCGCGGGAAGCGGCAGCACGACCCTGGGTTCGACGCGCGACGACATCCGCTCGTCGTCGTCATCATCGTCATCATCGCCTTCTTCGTCCTCCTTGTCGAGCGTCCCGTTCTTCTTCGCCTCCTCGTACGCCTTGAGCGCGGTCTTGAGCATTTCGAAGCGCGACTCCTGCTCATCGATTAAATCCTTCTTGCGCGCCTCCATGTTCGCGGGGACCTTCATCGCCTTCGCCTCGGCGAACGCCTTGTCGTAGAGCGGAACGTACTTGGCGTAGACCTCTTCAAACATGACCTGCTGCGCGTATTTCATTGCCTCGCGTCGATACTTGCGAAGCTCTGATTTCGACGCCCCCTCTTTCGGCTTCGGGAACTTCTTCTCGACCTTCTCCATCACGGCACGGGACTCATCTTCCATCTTGCTGTCATGGGAGTTAAGGACATCCTCTATCGGCTTGATGTACTTCTTGACGTCCGGCGCATCGCGTATCTCGGCGTCAAGCTTCTCGATGTACTTCGCGGGCCCGCCCTTCTCATAGCCAAGACGGCACACCTCCTCGCCCTTCGGGTCGAGGACGACGACCGTGGGGAAGCCATTCACGCCGAACTTCTCGACGAGCTTCGGGTTCTCCTTGGCGGCCTTCGGCGTCAAAAGCGACTTTTTCATCGGCGAGTCCACCATCAGGAGGACGTACTTCTCCGACGCGGCCTTCTTGAATTCGTCTGTCGCGAACACCTCCTTGTCGAGCCGCTTGCACCAGCCGCACCAGTCGCTTCCGGAGAAATCGACGACTATGTGCTTGTTCTCGTCCGCCGCTTTCTTGAGCGCAGCGTCGTAGTCGTCGAGCCATCCCTCGGGCGTAGAAGTCTTCGCGTAGACGACCAACGCAAAAAGCGCGGCCAGAGATGCAATCATCGTTTTTTTCATTTTAGTCCCTTTCCAAACTGTGCCTTTGCCGCGACGCCGTCTTCAAGCGCGGCGTGGAGTCGCTCACGGTCGTTCGCGGCAAGTGCGCCGCGGAAGTCGTCGAGCCGATTGATGTAGCGTTCGAGTATCGGGAGAAGCGCGTCGCGGTTCGCGAAGAAAAGCTCCGTCCACGTGTCTGGATCGGGCGCGCCAACGCGCGCCATGTCGCGAAAGCTACCCGCCGAGTACCCGACGTGATCCTTCGCAAGCGGCTCGCGGACGTATGCCGACGAGATCAGGTGGCAAAGCTGGCTCGTGAACGCGATCATCTCGTCGTGGTGCTTTGGGTCGGTGTAGACGATACGCGCGAAGCCGAATTCCTTCAAAAGTTTTTCAAGCTTGTCGAGAGGCGCGCGTCCGTATGTAGGGTAAGGCGTCAGGATCATCGACGCACCGTCGAAAAGAGCGGCGTCGGAGTTTTCGTAGCCGTTCTTCTCCTTGCCGGCCATCGGATGCCCGCCTACGAACACCCAGCGCGTCTCGAAAGCGTATTTGCGAAGCGCATCGCAGACGGGAGTCTTCACGCCGGTCGCATCGACCACGACCGCCCCTTCCTTGAGGCGCGGAGCGATCGCGTCTATGACTGCGACGACAGCCGACGGCGGCACGGCGACAAACACGACATCCGCGTCCTCGACGCGAAAATCCTCGCCCTTGTCGAAGATCGCCGCCTCGTGTCCAGCGCGCTTCGCCGCCTTCTCGAACGACCCTCCGATCAGACCTTTGCCTATTATCGCTATTCGCATAGGGCAAAAATTATCTCATTTTCGGGGGGAAAAGGCAATACTGACATCATCTCGGCGTTTTGGCATAATGTAGCCGAAATCTTTTTCCGCCAGAAACAGCGCAATGCCAGCGCTGAAAGTCGCCGCAAAGGCGTTCAAGCACCACTGATGTCTGACTCTCGCATGGACGACCGCCTGATTAGGCGGTCGTCTTCATCTGCGGGAAGAGAACGACGTCGCGGATCGAGTCGGTCCCCGTGAGGAACATGACGAGCCGGTCGACGCCGAAGCCGAGGCCGCCCGTCGGGGGCATGCCGCACTCGAGCGCGCTGATGAAGTCCTCGTCGATCTTCTCCGTGTCCTCGCCCGCCTGGTTCTCGAGCGCCTTGCGCTGCTCCAAGGGGTCGTTCTGCTCGGTGTACCCTGGGCAGAGCTCGCGACCGGCGACGACGAACTCGAAGACGTCGACGAGCGACGGATCGTCCTTGCACGCCTTGGCAAGCGGAACGAACTCGTGGGGGATGCGCGTGACGAAGGTCGGCTGCATCAGCTTCTTCTCGATGAGCTTGTCGTAGACCTCGTGCGTCAGCTCGAGCTCGCGAGTGATTCCGTCGAGCTCGAGGTTTGTGTCAGTCTCGCGGCCCTTCGCCTTGGCCTTCTCGAGCTGCGCCGCGAAGTCGAGCTCGAACCAGTCGTCGCCCATGAGCTCCTTGACGAGATCCTTGTAGGCGACGCGACGGTAGGGCGGATTGAAGTCGATGATCTCCTTCTTCTCGCCGTACTCGACCTTGCGCGTCCCGATGACCTTGTCGCAGAGGTGCGGAAGGAGCCCTTCCATGATCGCCTCCATCGACGTGCGGTCGCCGTACGCCTCGTAGATCTCGCAGACGGTGAACTCGGGGTTGTGAGTGCGGTCGATGCCCTCGTTGCGGAAGTCCTTGCCGAGCTCGAACACCTTGTTCATGCCGCCGACGAGGAGGCGCTTCAGGTAGAGCTCCGGCGCGATGCGCATCACGCAGTCCTTGTCGAGCGCGTTGAAGTGGGAGAAGAACGGCTTTGCCGCGGCGCCGCCCGCCTGGTCCTGGAGAATCGGGGTCTCGACCTCGACGAAGCCCTTGTCCCAGAGGTACTTCCTTATCTCCATGATGAGCCGCGAGCGCGTGAAGAAGCGTGCGCGGCTCTCGTCGTTCGTCATGAGGTCGACGTAGCGGCGGCGGTAGCACTCCTCCTGGTCGGCGAGCCCATGGAACTTCTCCGGCGGCTGCTCGAGCGCCTTGGCGAGCATCGTCCACTCCTTGACGACGACGGACTTCTCGCCCTTCTGCGTCGTGAAGAAGACACCCTCGGCGCCGATGATGTCGCCGAGGTTGAGCTGCTTGAACGCGGCGAAAGCCGTCTCGGAAAGCTCGTCGCGCTTGAAGATGAGCTGGAAGCGGTCCGTGCCGTCGTTCATGGTGCAGAAGTTCATCTTGCCCATGCGGCGGATCATGAGAAGGCGACCTGCGACGCGCACCGGCCTCCCCTCCTCGAAGGTTTCGCGCGCGACCTTGAGGTCAACGTGGTCGTACTTGCAGCCGTAGGGCTCGTAGCCCATTTCCTTCAGCGTCTGCATCGAGGCGAGGCGCTGCTCGCGGTACTCGTTAGTCTCCATACTTCTCCGCCAACTCCTCTTACTGACTCCTGACCCCTGACTACTGACTCCTGACTACTCGCCGAACGTGCAGTCGAGCGCGTCGGAAATCATGTCGACCGCCTCCTCGAGATCGGACTCCTTGAGGACGAGCGGCGGAAGGAACCTGACGACATGCGGCCCGGCGGTGAGGGCGAGTATGCCCTGCGCCTGAAGCGCCTCGACGACCTCCTTCGCATCCGCATCGACGACGAGGCCGAGCATAAGCCCCTTGCCGCGCACTTCGAGAACCTTGTCGTACTTGTCGACGAAGCTCTGGAGAGCCTCGCGCAGAAGATTGCCGATCTCGGTCGCCTTGGCGAGAAGCCCCTCGCTCTCGATCACCTCGATCACGGCGAGCGCTGCCGCTGCCGCGACAGGATTGCCGCCGAAAGTCGACGCGTGGCTCGGCGCGACAAGCACGTCCGCAAGCTTTGCGTTCGAGACGAGCGCACCCATCGGCAGCCCCCCGCCGAGCGCCTTGGCGCACGTGAAGAGATCTGGCCTGACGTCGTAGCCCTGCCACGCGAACCATGTCCCCGTGCGGCCCATGCCGGACTGCACCTCGTCGACGATCATGAGAAGGTTCTTCTCGTCGCAGAGGGCGCGAACGCCCTTCAGGAACTCCTCGGTCGCGGGAGTGACGCCGCCCTCGCCCTGCACAACCTCGAGCATCACGGCAACCGTCTTGTCGTTGATCGCGGACTTAACGGACTCGATGTCGTTGTAGTCGGCGTAGGCGAAACCGACGGGGAGCGGGTCGAAGCCCTCCTGGCACCACGCCTGCGCGGTCGCGGCGACGGTCGCGAGCGTGCGGCCGTGGAAGCCCTGCCTGAACGTGACGACCTCGTAGCGGCCGCCGTTGGCGGAACCCCACTTGCGGGCGAGCTTGATCGCGGCCTCGTTCGCCTCGGCGCCCGAGTTGCAGAAGAACACCTTGCCGCCGAGGCCGGAGAGCTCGACGAGCTTCGCGGCGAGGCGCGCAGCGGGCTCGTTGGCGAAGAGGTTAGAGCAGTGGGTCATCGCGGCGGCCTGCTCCTGGATCGCCTTGACGACCTTCGGGTGCGAATACCCGACCGCCTGCACGCCAATGCCGCTCGTGAAGTCGTAGAACGGACGGTTGTCTACGTCCCTGACCGTAACGCCCTTGCCGCTCGCGAGGACGACAGACGGCGAATATGTCGGCATCAGAGACGCCTTGTAGATGTCGAGGATTTCCTGTGTCTTGTTGCTCATTCCGTTATCTCCGTTCCCACGCCTTCACGCGTGAATATTTCCAAAAGCAGCGAATGCGCCATGCGCCCGTCGACGAGGTGCACTTTCTTCACCCCCGACTTTATCGCGTCCGCGCAGCTCTCGACCTTCGGGAGCATCCCGCCCGAGATCACGCCTTCATCCTTGAGGGTCGAGAGGTCGCCGAGATGCAGCGTCGAGAACAGCGTGCGCGGGTCTGCCGGATCCTTGAGGATGCCGGGGACATCCGAGACGAGCGCGAACTTCCGCACCTTGAGCGCCTTCGCAAGCGCGGCGGCGGCGAAGTCGGCGTTGATGTTGTAGAGATGGCTGTCTTCGACTCCGGTGCCAAGCGGAGTCACCACCGGGATTATCCCGGCGTCGAGCATTTCGCAGACGGCGCGCGTATCGACCGAAACCACTTCGCCCACGTAGCCGCGGTCGGGAGCCGCTATCTTGCGCGCGGCAAAGACCCAGTTGCCGTGGATCGGGCGGGCGTTCGCGCCGCGCTTCTGCAAACGACTCACGAGGTCGGGGTTCACGACGTTGTTTAGCGTGCGGCGGACGACCTCCATCGTCTCCTCGTCGGTGACCCTCAGGCCTTCCACGAACTTCGGCTCGTGGCCCGACTCCTTGATCGCCTTTGAAATCGCCTTCCCGCCACCATGGACTATCACGACCTTCATGCCGACGGCGCGCATAAAAGCGATATCGTCCATGAGCGAATCGAGATTGGCCTCGATTTCCATCACGGAGCCGCCGAGCTTCACAAGCACGACCGACCCGCGGAAATCGCGTATATACGGCAAGGCCTCGGTCAAAACCGCCGCCTTCGCCATCGCTGTGTCCATTGTGTTCATCTATACGTCACTTCACTGGTGCGACTGACTGGGATCGAACCAGCAACCTTCGGCTTCGGAGGCCAACGCTCTATCCAATTGAGCTACAGTCGCATTGGCCGCATATTATATCAAATATCGCCGAAACGCGTTGCCGATTTTTTGCAGCGGCCACGAGAGTGTTGCGGGGACGGCTGACATGCCTTCCGCTCCCCGACCCACCATAAGCGCCGCCAGTGCGCTCACAGGCTTGTCGGCACGACTTTCGCAAACCTCGCGCGGAAGCGGCTCCACGACGCAAGCATGCGTTCCGCCTTGGCCGAGGAAGTGAGCTCTACGTGCCTGTGCAGGAGCGCAAGGAGCTGCGACTCGTCATCCGACCCTTCCGCGACGGGAAAGAGGTCCACCGAGTCAAGGTTGCAGTTGAGGTCGAGGTCTCCGCTTTCGTCGTAGACGTACGCGACGCCGCCGGTCATGCCTGCGGCGAAGTTGACGCCAACAGACCCGAGCACGACAGCCACGCCTCCGGTCATGTACTCGCAGCCATGGTCTCCGACCCCCTCCGCGACGAGCGTCGCGCCGGAATTCCTGATGCCGAAGCGCTCGCCGGCCTGGCCGTTGACGAATATCCCGCCCGACGTCGCGCCGTAGGCGACCACATTGCCCGCGATGACGTTGTCTTCGGGCGTAAACGCCGCGCCCTCAGGGGGCCTTATGGTGATGACGCCGCCGGAGAGGGACTTGCCGATGTAGTCGTTCGCCTCGCCGACAAGATTGAACGTGACGCCCTTCACGAGAAACGCGCCGAACGACTGGCCCGCGACGCCGGTAAAGTCTATGGTTAGGTCGAACACAGTTCGACCATCAGGACTGGCAGTTCTACCGCCGAGGCCACTCCCTCTCTTCTCGACCAACCAGCCAGAGAGAGCCGCGCCGACGGAGCGGTCGCAGTTGGAGATGGTGCGCGCAAGACGCGCCTCGCCCTTTTCGACCGCCGGCATCAACTCGCGGAAGTCGTAGTTGTTTTTTAACGCAGAGGCGCAGAGGCGCAGAGAATCATCATTCCCTTTCCTCTCTGCGCACTCCGCGTCTTCGCGTCTCTGCGTTGAAAAATTAGCCAGCATCTCCCCGAAGTCGAGCTTCGAGCCGTCCTTCGCCTTCAGGAGATCGGCGCGGCCGCGCGCCTCGGCGAGCGACTTCAGGCCCAGCGCGGCGAGATGCTCGCGCACCTCCTCGGCGAGGAAGCGGAAGTAGGACTGCAGATGTTCTGGCTTT
>ONVK01000025.1 GCA_900321255.1 uncultured Lentisphaerota bacterium
CGAGAAGGGCGTGATGAACACCCTCCTCGACGAGATGAAGCTCCCGGCGGTCTGGATTTCCAACGCCCCCGCCTCGGCGATGGACGAGTCCGTGCGCCGGCGCTTCGACTACTCCATCTGCTTCGAGCGCCTGAACGGCGCGCAGCGCGCGGCGATCTGGCGCAACCAGGTCGCGAAGCACGGGCTCGGCGACCTCATCCCCGAGGAGAAAATCGCCGAGTACTCCGCGAAGTACGAGACGAGCGCGGGCGGAATCTCCACCGTGCTCGCGAACGTGAAGCGCATGGCTCCCGCCGCCGACAAGGTGGACGAACTCGTCGCGACGCTCATGAAGCCGCACTGCAGGCTCATGGGCGTGAAGGACTCGAACCGCTTCCTCCCCGCGAAGGACTACTCGCTCGAGGGGCTGAACATCAAAGGGAAGGTCAAGCTCGAGAAGGTCGTGAAGGCCGCGCGCAACTACCTCGACACGGCCTTCGGCGAGGCGTCGGTCGACAGGCCGCGCATGAACGTCCTCCTCTTCGGACCTCCCGGAACCGGCAAGACCGAGTTCGTCAAGTACCTCGGCAGGGAACTCGACCGCAAGGTCATGGTGGTGAAGGGGAGCGACCTCCTCTCCAAGTGGGTCGGCGAGAGCGAGCAGAATATCGCGAAGGCCTTCCGCCGCGCCGAGGCGGAGCACGCCATCCTGTTCTTCGACGAGGTCGACGGACTTCTCCACGACCGCGCGAACGCGCGCCAGAGCTGGCAGGTGACTCAGGTGAACGAGCTCCTCCAGCAGATGGAGAACTTCGACGGCATCATGATTGCCGCGACGAACTTCTCGAAGAACCTCGACCCGGCGACGATGCGCCGCTTCACGTTCAAGCTGGAGTTCGGCTACCTCGACGAGACCGGCTCACGCGCCTTCTTCGAGCGCATGTTCGGCACGAAGCTTACCGAGGCCGAGGCCGCCGAGCTCAAGGAGCTCCGCAACCTCGCGCCAGGAGACTTCCGCACCGTGCGCCAGGAACTCTTCTATCTTGGCGAGGAGGCGACGAACGCCGACCGCCTCGCGGCGCTGAAGGAGGAGTGCGCGGTCAAGAAGGACGGCGAGCGCAGCCATCCCATCGGCTTCGCCGCATAAGCGGAGGAGCCGACGGCGGCGGGGGATCCCGCCGCCCAACCGACGCGGCGCATTCGCCGCGCAACCGAAAACACGAGAACAGGAGATTAAAAAGGAAAACAGATAATGAAATACGCGATAATATCGGACATACATGCGAATCCGCCGGCACTCGAGAGGGTGCTGGCGGACGCCGAGCGCTGCGGCGCGGAGAAGGTGGTCTGCGCAGGTGACGTCGTGGGCTACGGCCCCGACCCCGCGGGCGCGATACGCATCCTGCGCGAGCGCGGGATACCAACCGTGAGGGGGAACCATGACGCGGCCGTGGCGGGCTGGCGCGACACGGACGGCATGATTGGGGCTGCAAGGGAAGGTACGGAACGGCACCACCGTGAGCTAGGACAAGAAGACCTCGATTGGCTGCGCGCGCTACCGGCCGTGTACGAGGGCGACGGTTTCGCGGTCGCGCACGCGAACTTCGCCGCTCCCCTCGGCATGGACTACATCCACGACAGATTCGAAGCGCGCGATTCAATGACGTGCCGCGATGAACGGATGCTGTTCGTCGGACACACCCATGTCCCGGCGGTCTTTACGCTCGGATTCTTCTCCGACCCGTACTTCCCCGACTGCAGCCGCGAGGAGGACGAACGCGACTTCCGCATGAAGGAGGGATGTCAGTATCTCGTGAACGTGGGGACGATCGGCTATCCGCGGGTGAGGCCGTATTCCAACTACGTCCTCTTCGATCCGGAGAGCGGCGAGGTGCGCTTCCGCGAGGTCGACTTCGACTTCAGGGGCTACGCGGACGCGATGAAGGCGAAGTCGATTCCCGTTCCGCCCTGGGTGGAGGAGCGCATCTACTTCTGAGAAGGGAACTACTGCCGTCGGCTGGCGTTCGCCGCCGAGGATGGAGGCGATTGACGGGAGCGTCGCGCGTTCGCGCGGTTCACTCTTGACGCCGCAGGAGATGGCGTGGTAGAATGTCTAAGGAAAACTTGAAGAGGGGGATAATCCAGCCCATGAGAAATGTATTTGCGAAAACGCTTGCGCTGCTGCCGCTTGCGGCGGCGGCCATGACGTATCCGCCGTACGAGATCTACACGGGTACGACGTCGGGTAGCCCTCAGCTCAACTATACGAAGGTCTGCGATCCTGGACGTACTGGCGAGGCCAGCGCGAGCTATGTGATGATGGGCTCGCACTACCCGGCGCGTCCCGCCCTGGTGAACACGGCGTACGAGGGGAAAGTCACAATTCCGGCGTATATCGGCGGACTGCCCGTCCGGAGAATCAATGACGCAGCCTTCATTGCGTGCCAGAAGATCACGGACGTGGAGATACCCGCGACCGTCCGCGAAATCGGGGCGCGTGCGTTTTCCGACTGCTGGAATCTTACGAACGTCACCTTCGCCGCCGGATCGGGACTCGCGACGATAGGCGACGGCGCATTCACGAACTGCATCAGCCTTGCGTCGATCAAGTTCCCGAAGACGCTGTCGCGGCTGGGCGCGGGATGCTTCCAGGGATGTGCCCAGCTTACGGACGTGCACTTCCTCGGCAACGCGCCGCGGCTTGTCGTCCCCGAGGTGACCGATAAGTCGGTGCTCGGCGAGATGATATTCCGCAACTACGGATACTACGAACGGTTCAAGGTGCACATCAACAAAAACACATACGGCTGGATATCGCCCTACGAAAAGGGCGTGCCCGAGAAGTGGCCTGTCGATTTCGGATACATGCAGGCGCACGAGACGGTTGCGGAAGACGGCGATGAAGCTCCGGCGGAAGCTACGGGATTCGTCGTCGTGATCACCGAGATCGCAGGAGGGTCCACGGCGGTGCCGGACTCCTGGCCGTCTCGCTTCCCGTCGTACACGGCCAGGTTCGGCAGCGACTTTGCCGCCTCTCTCACGAAGCCGACGGGAAAGAAGGACGCCGCTGGTAACGCCCTGCAGGTGTGGCAGGACTACGTTGCGGGAACAGACCCGACGGACGTGAACGACGTGTTCCGCGCGACGATCGACATGAGCGGCGGCACGCCCGTCGTCTCCTGGACGCCGGTGCTGCCTGCGGCGGAGGCCGCAAAGCGCACATACACGATTTTCGGGCGCAAGTCTCTGCTATCTGGCGACTGGACGGCAGTCCCGTCCGGACAGGAGGCAGACTACAATTTCTTCAAGGTGCGTGTGTCGATGAAGTGACGCGGGCTCTTCAATGATTTGCAAAAGAGCTTCGTTCGTTAACAATCCGTTAACATTCGTTTTGTACAATAATCGCAACAACGGACGGCGTATGCCCGGGTTGTGGTATAATATACGGACTTCAATATGAAAGACAGGAAAGAATATGCTTGAAGTAAAGAACCTTGAGAAGCACTTCGGCGATTTCGTCGCGGTGAAGGGCGTTTCCTTCTCCGTCAAGGCGGGCGAAGTGCTTGGCTTCCTCGGGCCCAACGGCGCGGGAAAATCTACGACAATGAGGATGATCACGGGATTCCTCCCGCCCACATCCGGAACAGCGGTCATCGACGGCCATGACATCACGTCCGACCCAATCGCCGCCAAGCGCGCGCTCGGGTACCTGCCGGAGTCCGCGCCGAGCTACCGCGCGATGACTGTGCGCGACTACCTCGCGTTCGTCGCGTCCGTCAGGAGCGACGCGTGCCCCGACGTCAAGAAGGCCGTTGACGAGGTCATCGTCAAGGCAAAGCTCGAGAAGGTCGCCGGCCAGACGATCGAGACGCTCTCCAAGGGCTACCGCCAGCGCACCGCCTTCGCCGCCGCGATCATCCACGACCCGAAGGTGCTCATCATGGACGAGCCGACCGACGGCCTCGACCCGAACCAGAAGTTCACCGTCCGCGAGATGATCAAGTCGATGGCGAAGGAAGGCAAGGCCATCATCATCTCGACGCACATTCTCGAGGAAGTCGACGCGGTCTGCTCGAAGGTCGTCGTCATTGCCGACGGAGAGAAGAAGTTCGACGGAACTCCCGCCGAGCTGAAGGCGAAAGACCCGAGCGGAAAGCTTGACGTCGTGTTCCGCAACCTCACGATGAAGCAGTAAGAAAGGGAGGCGGAAAGATGAAAAACATAAAGGCTGTATTCAGGCGCGAGTTCAAGGCGTATTTCGATTCGCCCGTCGCGTACGTGTTCCTGACGACGTTCCTCGTGCTCGCCGGATTCCTCACCTTCGGCGTCGCGATGTTCTTCGAGCGCCGCCAGGCGGACCTCACGCCGTTCTTCTTCTGGCATCCGTGGGGCTGCTGCTCACGCTGCCTGTCACGATCACCGAAGTCCTCGTCGGCAAGTTCCTCGCCGCGTGGAGCTTCGTCGGCATCGGCCTCGCGCTGACGTTCCCGGTCGCTCTCACGGCAGGCTACCTCGGCTCGCCCGACTGGGGCGCCGTGTTCTGCGGCTACCTCGGCTCGCTGCTCCTCTCCGGCGCGGCAGTCGCGATCGGCGTGTTCGCGTCCACTCTGTCGCGCTCGTCCGTCGTCGGCTTCGTCGTGTCGCTCGCGCTCGTGTTCCTGCTTCTGATCATCGGCTTCGACCCGGTGATCGGCGCGGTCGCCGCGTGGGGCGTCCCGACCGCGATAACCGATTCCGTCGCGTCCTGCTCGCTCCTCTCGCACTTCGAGTCGATGCGCAAGGGCGTCGTCGATTTCGCGGACATCGGCTACTACTTCGCGATGATGGTGTTCATGCTCGCGGCGGCGAAGACCGTGACGGACGGACGCCGCGGCGCGTCGAAGGGCGTCGTCGGACTCGTCCTCCTCGGCGCGATCGCCGCGTCGTCTGTCGTGATCCTCGCGAACCTTCCGCTCCGCTGCGACATGACGGCCGAGAACCTCTACACGCTCTCGAAGGGCTCCAAGGCCGTCCTCGGACAGCTCACCGAGGACGTGACGCTCAAGTACTACGTCAGCTCCTCGTCTGCCGAGATGCCGATGGCGCTCAAGACATATGCGCAGCAGGTGGGCAACCTCCTCAAGGAGTACGAGCGCGCCGGCGGCGGAAGGCTCGTCGTCGAGGAGTACGACCCGAAGCCCGATTCCGATGCGGAGGAATGGGCGCAGCGCTACGGCGTCGAGCCGCAGACGGGCGGGAATCCCTTCGGACAGGGCATCTACTTCGGCGTCGTCGCGGTATGCGGTGACCGCGAGGAGACGTTGGGCGTCCTCTCGCCCCGCACCGAGTCGACGCTCGAGTACGACCTGACGCGCCTCGTAACGCGCGTCGCGTGGCCGGAGAGGCCGGTCGTCGGCGTTATGACCTCGCTCCCCGACGTCCTCGGCGGGCAGATGAACCCGATGATGATGCAGATGGGGCAGCGTCCGCCGCAGGGCTGGGCCGCGTTCAGCGAGCTCGCGAAGGACTACGACGTCCGCACTGTCGAGCCGGACGCCGAGAAGATCGACGATGACGTCAAGACGCTCGTCATGGTCCATGCGAAGAACCTCTCCGACAAGACGCTCTATGCAATCGACCAGTTCGTCCTGCGCGGCGGAAAGCTCGTCGCGTGCGTAGACCCGTTCTCGATCAAGGACATGCAGAGCTCGCGCTCGCAGCAGAATCCGATGATGGGGCAGATGGGCGGTGACGGACCCTCCACGCTCGGCAAGCTCTTCGACGCGTGGGGCGTCAAGTTCGAGGAGGGGAAGATCTCCTGCGACCTCGAGGCGGCGACGAAGCTCAACAACGGACAGGGCGGCGTCGAGTCCAACCCCGCGTTCCTCTCGCTCGGAACAGCCAACATGGACAAGGGCGACCTGATCGTCTCCGACCTCACGAACGTCATGTTCCCGTTCGCCGGCGCGTTCACGTTCGAGAAGAAGGACATGGACATCTCCTTCGAGCCCGTCATCACTACGTCTAAGGACAACTCCTGCTCGACGGACAAGATGGCGATGCAGTACGGCGGAATGAAGGACATGGTTCCAGACGGGAAGGAGCGCATCCTCGCCGCGCGACTCTCCGGCACGTTCAAGACCGCGTTCCCGAAGGGTCCGGACGGGACGAACGACGTCTCGAAGGCGCTCGCGGAGGGCAAGGGCAACGTCCTTCTCTTCGCCGACAGCGACTTCCTCGCGGACGACTTCTGCGTCCGCATGATGAGGACTCCGTTCGGCTCGATTCCGCAGCTCATCAACGAGAACCTCACGCTCTTCTCTAACGCTATGGAGCAGTTCGCCGGGCGCGAGGAGCTCATCGGCGTCCGCTCGCGCGGCGCGTCGGACCGTCCGTTCACCGTCGTGAACGAGCTTGAGGCCGAGGCGACGAAGAAGTGGCAGGCGCGCGAAGCCGCGTTCCAGGAAGAGCTCCAGCAGACGCAGCAGCGCCTCTCCGCGCTCCAGAAGGAGAAGAAGGGCGGCGAGCGCTTCATCCTCTCGAAGGAGCAGCAGGACGAGATCGTCAAGCTCCGCAAGAGCCAGGCCGAGACCCGCAAGCAGCTCAAAAACGTCCGCAAGGAGCTTACGGCCGACATAGACTCGCTGGGCCTTCGCCTGAAGATCATCAACATCGCGCTCGTGCCGGTGCTGGTGGTGCTGTTCGGGCTTCTGCGCGGATATCTGCGCAGGAAGCGCGCGTAAGGATTGTCGAAAAAAGGGAAAGGATTTTTGAAATGACTACCAAGCAACTTGCAATCCTCCTTGGCGCGGCCGCCGTTCTCGGCGGCGCTGCGCTGTGCCTCTCATCCGGCTCGAAGCCCTCGGGCGCGAAGCTCAACGGAAAGGCCATCTTCCCGAAGCTCGACATCTCGCAGGTCGCACGCGTCGAGCTCGGCGACAAGCTGAAGCTCGCGTCGGGCGAGAAGGGGTGGACGGTCGAGACGTACCACAACTATCCGGCGGACCACGCGAAGCTCACCGAGAACCTCCTTAAGCTCACGGAGCTCAAGGTCGGCCAGGTCTCGCGCGGCAAGAAGATCGAGAACGCCGACATCCTGACGCTCAAGGACGCCTCCGGCAAGGAGGTCGCGACCCTCCCGCTCGGCGAGAAGCACGCCAAGTGGGGCCATGGGCGCTACGCGACGTTCGAGGGCGAGACCGTGCTCGTATCCGATTCGCTCGACGCGTTCGGCACCGACGGCAAGTCTTGGGTCGAGACGAAGATCGTCGACACGCCGTGGATCTCGTTCAACGACATCGCGGAAGGGGTCTCCGAAGAGGACCTCGGCTTCGCGACAGGCGTCGTCGCGAAGGTTACGATCGCCGGCGACACGAACCGCGTCGCCACGATCGGCAACAAGGTGAAGGACGGCAACGACCGCTACTTCAAGCTCGACAACTCCGACTGGGTCTACATCGTCCCCGAGTATTCCGTCGACAAACTTCTTCCGAAGCCTCCGCCCGAGGAGAAGAAGGAAGAGGTAAAGGAAGAGCCGAAGGAAGAGCCGAAGCCGGCGCAGGAAGAGGCAAAGTCCGAGGAGCCCGCGAAGGAAGAGCCGAAGGTCGAGGAGCCCAAGGCCGCGGATTCAAAGGCGGAATAAAGCACACTTACTCACCAAGCGCCTCGGCCCATTTCGCGTCGAGGCGCTTTTCGCTTACCGGGATCGCCGCGCGGACTTCTGGCGCGAAGACGGAGACGCGGAATTCCTCTACCATCCAGCGGTATTCCGCGAGCGCGTCGCGGTTTGCAATCTTCGGCCCTTTGCCGAGAATCGCCTCGCGGTATTGCTCCCAGTAAGGCGCGACGCGCGATTCCTTCGCTCTGTCTCCAGATGGATTGGACCTTGCGCGGTCGATGCGGACGCGAACGCCGCGAAGGTAGCGGTCGTAGTGTTTAAGCCGCTCTGGCGGAACGGCCTTGAGAAACCCAGGGAACACGAGCCATGCAAGCTGCGTTTCCACCGCGTCGTAGATGTCTTCGGCTGGCGCGGCAGTCTCAAGCCGATCCGCGCACTCCGCGGCCGATTCGAGGATGGACGAGAAAAGGGCCGACAGTTCCGCCCTTGCCGCGTCAATTGCGCCGCGCCGCTCCCTGAGGCGCGTCTCGAAGTCTTCCTTGGACCGTATTGGCGCGAGGCCTTCGACTGCGCCCTTGCGTATCGCCGCCCAGAGAAGGTCGTCTGCGATGCGCGACCGCTCGTAGCCAATCGTGCCGAGGTAGAGCCCCGCCGAAAGAGGCAGGCGGTTCGTCGCAAAGGAAGGGCGCGTGTGCTGCGTGAGACGCAGGAAGAATAGCCGGACTACGCCTGCTTCGTGCGCGCGCGCGGCATCGTCCGCCGACTTGAAGAGCTTGATCCTCACGCCGTCGCCTTCGTCTGAAAGCGCGGGATAGTGCGTGAGCGTCCACCCTGCCGACGAATCCGTCTGCTTTTCGGCGATCGTCCCGAAGTCCCAGTCCGCGTGCTTCTCGTCGTTGTGCGGCGACGATGCGCTTGCGCTTCGCCCGCCGACGCCTGCGGCGGCAAGGGCCGCGTCGAGGTCGCGCGTCTCCGCCAGGATTTTGCCGTCTTCGTCCTTGATGCGGTATCGGACGAGCAGGTGCGGCGGATATTTCACGTTCTCCCACGCCGTCGCGGGAATCGCGATGCCGTTGTGCGTTTTAAGGACTTCGCGCACTGCGTCGACGAGCGGCTTTTCCCCAGGCGAGAGAAGAGGGGCTATTATTGCCACCGTGTCCGAAATTGGCGAGACGACGCGCCGCAGCGAAGACGGAAGGACGCCGAGAAGGAACGCGAGCTTTTCGGGGAGTGCCCCTGGCACGAGCCAGTCGGCGCTCCAGAGCTTCAGCACCGCCGCGTCTGACTTCCTGACCGTGCACGTTATGCCGTCGCGCTCGGGGTCGTCCGGCGTGTGGCGATAGGACAGCGCAAGCTTTACGCCGCCTATGCGTATCGAGTCGGGAAAAGCCGCGGACGAGACGCCGACCTTCGGGAGCCACTGCCGCTTGTCGAGGCGGAAGCGCGACTTCTCCTCGTCCGTCGCCACGCGAAGCCATTTGACGAGGTCTCGCGTCGACACGATTTCGCGCGGAATCGCCTCGTCGAAATGTTGGACAAGCGCGTTCGCGTCGAAAAGCTCCGGGCGGCGCAGTCGTTCGGCGCGCTTCTTTATCTCGCCTATCAGCGCGGCGTTCTCGCGGACCAAAGGCGGCGGATGCGGGAACTCTCCCATTGCAAGCCCGTGGAGAAGGAACATCTGCCGCGAAAGCGTGGGGTCGATGCGGCTGTAGTCGCGTCGCCTCGCGGGGACGATCACGAGCCCGTAGAGCGTGACCTGCTCGGTTGCGCGGACGAAGCCGTTTTCCGCGTCCCATTCGGGCGAACGGTAGCTGTGCTTCGCGATGTCGCCCGCAAGCGGCTCTATCCAGCGGACGTCTATCTCGGCGGCGTTTCGCGCGAAGAGGCGAGAGGTGTCGACGAGCTCGCCTGCGACGATCCATTCGGGGGAATTGTTTGATTGTCCAAGTGCTTTATTGCCTGATTGGCGCGGCGGCCTGGCAGAAGAACGCCTCTTCCCCAGGACCGAGGAAGGGTGGAGCGCAAATCTCAGCGCGTGTGCGCCGCGGTAGCCGTTCGTCTCGGGGTCGAGATGTCCGATGCGGGCGAGAAGCCCTGTTAGAAGCGCACGATGCAGCGCGTCAGGACCGCCGTTGTCGCTTTCAATGTCGAGGCCAAGGTGCTTTGAGAGGTCCGTAAGTTGTCTCACGAGATCGCGCCATTCGCGCATCTTCGGATACGAGAGGTATGTCTTTGGCGCAAGTTTCCTCAGCTGCGTCTGCGAAAGTTCCTTCGACTTTTCGTCCCACCACTTCCAGAGCTTCAGCGTGCCGAGGAAGTCTGATCCAGTAACGCGGAATTGCGCGTGCGCCTGGTCCGCCTTCTCCTTCTCGTCGACTGGGCGTCGCTTCGGGTCGTCGCAGCTCATCGCCGCGACAATCGGGAGCGCCGACGGAAGAGTCGCGAACTGCGACGCCGCGAGCAGCATCCTCGCAAGGCGCGGCTCTACCGGGATCCGCGCGAGCTTGCGGCCTGTCGCGGTGAGTGCGATGTCGTGGTCCGCGTCGTGGCGTATCGCGCCGAGTTCGAGAAGTTCCCTTAGCCCCTCGCGTATCATCGTCGGCCTCGGCGGGTCGATGAAGGGGAAGTTCTCGATGTTCCCGAGCCGCAGGTCGAGCATAGTCAGTATCACGCCCGCAAGCGACGACCGCAGCACTTCCGGCGGCGTGTACGCTTCGCGCGATTCGAAGTCTTTTTCCGAGTAGAGCCGTATGCAGGTGCCCGGGCCGAGACGTCCGCACCGACCCGCGCGCTGACGCGCCGACGCCTGCGAGACGGGCTCGATCTGGAGCCGCTGCACCTGCGTTCTGTGGACATAGCGAGAGATGCGCGCGAGACCCGAGTCGACTACGGCGCGGATGCCGGGAATCGTCACCGAGGTCTCGGCTACGTTCGTCGCGAGTATCACGCGGCGTTTCTGCGAGGGGCGGAACGCCCTCTGCTGTTCGGCTGCGGGAAGCGACGCGAGAAGGGGAATCGTCTCGTCGTCGCGGTGGAACTGGCTCCTCTGGAGATAGTCCGCCGCCTCGCGTATGTCGCGCTCCCCAGGGAGGAACACGAGCACGTCGTCCCGTGGTGGGAGAGTCCGTATCGCGGCGGAGATTTCGCGCGGAAGGTCCGCTTCCTCGCCGTCGGAGGGTTCGCGGTACTGTATTTCGATGGGGAAGAGGCGTCCGGGCACGGAAAGCGTCGGCGCGCCGCCGAAGAACTGCGAGAAGCGTTCCGTGTCCAAGGTCGCGGACGAGACTATCACCTTGAGGTCGCGGCGCTTCTCCAGGATGCGCTTGAGGATCCCGAGAAGGAAGTCGACGTTGAGCGAACGCTCGTGCGCCTCGTCGACGATGATCGTGTCGTATGCGCGAAGAAGCGGATCTGAGCGCGTCTCCGCGAGAAGGACGCCGTCCGTCATGAACTTGACGCGCGTCAAGTCGGAGATTTTTCTCCCGAAGCGGTGCTGGTAGCCGATGATGCCGCCGACGGGCGACTTCAGCTCGTCCGCGACGCGCTCTGCGACCGTCACTGCTGCGAGGCGTCGCGGCTGCGTGCATGCGATGCGCCGGCCGTTCTTCCCGCGCCCGAGCTCCATCGCCATCTTCGGGAGCTGCGTCGTCTTGCCTGAGCCCGTGTCGCCGCAGACGATGACGACGGGGTTCTTTTCCATGAGCGCAAGGATTTCCTCCCGATGTTCGCAGATCGGAAGTCCTTCCTGGTAGTTGAGCTCAATCTCGCCGCCGTCCATGCGGACGATATTATACCATTTAGGGTAAAATTCGTGATGCGCGGTTCGCCGGGAATGTGGTAAAATAGATATTTAATCGAAGTCAAATGATACGGGAAAGGGTTGCGGAAATGAAAAAATGCGTTGTCGCTGCGGCGGTTGTCGCCGTTGGGAGTTGTGCCTTTGCGGGTGCAGCGGAGAGACTCGACTATCCGATAAAGAACGCGTCGTTCGCGTCTGCGCGGGCAACGGGCGGGTTCTGGTTCGACCGGCTGGAGACGAACCGCCTCTCCACCCTCGCGACCGACTGGGCGAAGTGCGCCGAGACGCCGCGCATCGCGAACCTGACGAACGCCGCCGCGCGCGCCCTCGGCACGTTCAGCGGAAATCCCTTCGACGACTCCGACGTCTACAAGGTAATGGAAGGAACGGCGTATGTCCTCGCGCAGCATCCCGACGAGGAACTTGGGCACAAGCTCGACTGGCTGATTGGCCAGGTTGCGAAGGCGCAGGAGCCGGACGGCTATCTCTACTCGGCGCGGACGCTCGGCTTCAATCTCTCCGCCCCGGACAGGAAGGCGTGGAGTGTCGCAATGATGGGGCCGGTGCGCTGGAGCAATCTCTCCAATTCGCACGAGCTATACAACTTGGGGCACATGATAGAGGCGGCGGTGGCGCGTTTCGAGGCGTCCGGCAAGACAGACTTCCTCGATGTCGCCCGCCGCGCGGCTGATTTGATGTGCCGCACGTTCGGCAACGGGCCGACGCAGATAAAGGAGACCGCGGGCCATCAGGAGGTGGAGCTCGCCCTCGCGAAGCTCTACCGCGCCACGGGCGAGAGGAAGTATCTCGACCTCGCCAAGTTCTTCCTCGACATGCGCGGCCGGAAGGACCTGCGCACGACATGGGGCGCAGACCGCCAGGACCACGAACCGGTCGTGGAGCAGAAGACCGCGATAGGGCACGCCGTGCGCGCCGGCTACATGTACTGCGGCATGGCCGATGTCGCCGCGCTCTCAGGTGACAAGTCGTATCAGGAGGCGATCGACCGGATATGGGAGGATGTCGTCGGCGGACAGCTATACCTCACCGGCGGCATCGGGGCGCGCCACGGTTTCAATCATCCGAAGTACGGGCACATGTGGGAGGCGTTCAACGGAGCGTACGATCTGCCGAACGACAGCGGCGAGGCGTATCTCGAGACGTGCGCAGCGATAGCGAACATGCTCTGGAACGACAGGATGTTCCGCGCGAAGGGCGATGCGAAGTACATTGACGTCCTCGAGCGGACGCTCTACAACGGCTTCCTTTCCGGCATCTCTCTTTCGGGCGACGAGTTCTTCTATCCGAACCCGCTCGCGTCGAAGGGCGGATACAAGCGCTCTAAGTGGTTTGGCTGCTCGTGCTGCCCGGTGAACGACGTACGCTTCATCCCGCAGGTGCCGTCGATGGCCTATGCGTCGAAGAAAGGCGTCGTGTACTGGAATCTCTTCGTGGAAGGCGAGGCGACCATAAGCTATAACGACGACGCTGCCGGTGGATTTGTGCGTGTGCGGCAGAAGACGGACTATCCTTGGAGCGGCCGCGCAGAGCTTGTCGTCCTAGAGCCTGGGCCAGGCGCCTCGCAGGACTGGAGCGCCGCGGTTGCGCTCAAGGTCCGCATCCCCGGCTGGGCGCGCGGACGCCCTGTGCCAAGCGATCTCTATGTCCAGACGTCTCCCTCGTCCGCTTCCGACGTTTCGCTTTCCGTCAACGGCGAGCGCGTTGCGGCCAAGGTCGGCGACGACGGCTATGTGATGATAGAGCGCAAGTGGAAGGTCGGCGACAAGGTCGCACTTGAGCTCCCGATGCCGGTGAAGCGCATCCGCGCGAACGAGAAGGTTGCCGCGGACCGCGGGCGTCTCGCCGTGGAGCGCGGCCCGGTCGTCTACTGCGCCGAGGGCTTCGACAACGGCGGCAAGGCGTATGGCGCCGTTCTGCCCGCCGACGCGACGTTCGAGGACACGACGATTTCGATAGGGGACAAGACGTTCCCCGCGCTCAAGGCGTCGAACGGGCTCGTGCTCATACCGTACTTCCTCTGGGGCAACCGCGAGCCAGGCAACGAACTCCAGGTGTGGTTTGCGGAAAAGCCGCAGATGTAGCGCCGCCAATATGCTATAATATGCGGATATGAAACCCACATTGGTAGTGTTGGCCGCGGGCATGGGCTCGCGTTACGGTGGCTTGAAGCAGGTCGATCCTGTCGGTCCTTCCGGCGAGGCGATCCTCGACTATTCCGTCTTCGACGCTCTTCGCGGCGGATTCGGCAAGGTCGTGTTTGTCATAAGGCATGACTTCGAAGCCGAGTTCAAGGAGAAGATCGGCCGCAAGTTCGAGTCTATGATTCCTGTTGACTACTGCTATCAGGACATAGCCGACCTGCCGGCGCCGTACACCGTTCCCGCCGGCCGCACGAAGCCGTGGGGCACCGCGCATGCGACGCGCGCGGCCCGCAACGTTGTCGACGGACCCTTTGCCGTAATCAACGCCGACGACTTCTACGGTCGCGACGCCTTTGCGAAGCTCGCGGCGTTTCTCTCCTCCGCGCCCGCCGACGACGGTAAGATGCACCTCGCCATGGTCGGCTTCAGGCTTGACCTCACGCTCAGCGAAAACGGCAGCGTCGCGCGCGGCATCTGCGACATCGCGCCGGACGGCAAGCTGCGCGGCGTCACCGAGATGACGAAGCTCGTCAAGGTGGGAGACATCGCCGAGAACCGCGAGGACGAGGCGAATCCCGTGAAGGTTCCCCTCGACTCGCGCGTCTCCATGAACTTCTGGGGCTTCCCCGCCGGTCTCTTCGCAGAGCTCGAGGAGCGCTTCCCGAAGTGGCTCGCCGTGAACGGCTCGAAGGAGAAGAGCGAATGGTACATTCCGTTCGTCGTCGACGAGCTCGTCCGCGAAGGCAAGGCCGACTGCTGCGTCCTTCCCACCGACTCGAGCTGGTTCGGCGTCACGTACCGCGACGACAAGCCGCGTGTCATGGAGTCGATCCGTGCGCTCGTCGATGCAGGCGAATATCCGTCCAATCTCTTTGCATAGCTTCTGCCGTGGGCCGAAGCGGCCGGTTGATCCAAGGAACATCAAATGAAGAATCTCACTGCGGACGAACTCCGCGACAAGTACCTTAAGTTTTTCGAGTCCAAGGGGCACACGATCATCCCCGGCGCGTCGGTTATCCCGGAGAACGACCCGACGGTCCTCTTCACGACGGCGGGCATGCACCCGCTCGTCCCGTACCTGATGGGCGCGATGGAGCATCCCGCCGGAACGCGCCTCACCGACGTCCAGAAGTGCGTCAGGACTGGCGATATCGACGAGGTGGGCGATGCGGCGCACTTGACGTTCTTCGAGATGCTTGGCAACTGGTCCCTGAACGACTACTTTAAGAAGGAGGCAATCTCCTGGAGCTACGAGTTCCTCACCGAACACCTCGGCTTCAAGCCCGAACAGCTCAATGTCACGGTGTTCCGCGGTGAGGGCAAGGAGGGAGAGGACGGCTATATCCCCGCCGATGAAGAGGCGGTCGAGATTTGGAAGTCGCTTGGGATCCCCGAGGAGCGCATCTTCCGCCTGCCGCGCGAGGACAACTGGTGGGGGCCTGCGGGAACTACCGGCCCTTGCGGTCCCGACACCGAGATGTTCATCGACACGGGCAAGGAGAAGTGCGGCCCCGATTGCCGCCCTGGCTGCCACTGCGGGAAGTACATCGAAATCTGGAACGACGTCTTCATGCAGTACAACAAGAACGAGGAGGGCAAGTTCGTCCCGCTCGGGCGCCACAACGTCGACACTGGCATGGGCGTCGAGCGCACCATCTGCATGATGAGCGGTGCGCCGACCGTCTACGACACCGAGATCTTCGCGCCGATCATGGCGGCGATTGACGAGCTGCGCTCTAGGGGTCAGGGGTCAGGGGCCAGTGGCCAGTTGTCCGATGAGGATGTCCTGAAGGCTCGCAGGATCATCGCCGACCACATGAGGACAGCGACGTTCATCCTCTGCGACCCGAAGGGCAGCGTGAAGCCCGGGAACATCGGCGCCAACTACGTCCTGCGCCGCCTTATCCGCCGCGCTGTCCGCTACGCTCGCATGCTCGGGATCGGCGAGGGCTTCACCGTGAAGCTCGCAGAGGTCATCTGCGACAAGTACAAGCACGTCTATCCCGAGCTCGCGCAGAATTTGGCGCAGTGCCGCCTTGACCTCGAGGCCGAGGAGAAGCGCTTCAACGCGACTCTCGACAAGGGAGAGGCGATGTACAAGAAGGTCGCCGAGCAGCTTAAGCTCCACGGCCAGTCGCAGATCAGCGGCAAGACGGCGTTCAAGCTCTACGACACCTTCGGCTTCCCGCTCGAGATGACGTCGAGATGGCGACGAAGGACGGACTTACGGTCGACAAGGAAGGTTTCGACGAGGCGAACCGCAAGCACCAGGAGCTTTCGCGCACCACGAGCGCTGGCTCGTTCAAGGCGGGACTTCAGGACAACAGCGAGGTCGTGACGCGCATGCACACGGCGACGCACCTTCTCCATGCAGCGCTTCACAAGGTGCTCGGGCCTACAGCGAACCAGAAGGGCTCAAATATCACGGCCGAGCGTCTTCGCTTCGACTTCACCTGGCCCGAGCCGATGACGGCCGAGCAGAAGGCCGAGGTCGAAAAGCTCGTCAACGAGTGGATTCAGCAGGGCATCGACGTCTCGAAGAAGATGACGACCGTCGAAGAGGCGAAGGCCGAGGGCGCGATGGCGCTTTTCGGTGCAAAGTACGGCGACCAGGTGTCGCTCTACACGATTGGCGACGTCTCGAAGGAAATCTGCTGCGGGCCCCACGTGGCGAATACGAAGGAGCTCGGCTCGTTCAAGATCGTGAAGGAGCAGTCGTCTTCTGCAGGCGTCAGGCGCATCAAGGCAGTGATAGGCAACATGTGAAGCATCTTTTCTCCAGATGCGGCGTGGCGGCCGTGGTGTTCGCGGCGTTTTTTGGCGCCAAGTTCTCCTTTGCAGCCGCGATGCCCGAGGAGATAGCGAAACAGCTTAGCGAGCGTCTTCCCGCCGCGTTTGTGCCAATTCCGGCGTCCGGTGCGGTGAAGATATTCCCGCTCGTTTCCGACAAGCGCAAGTCGCCTGACCGCAAGTACGCGATCACAGTTGACGGAACGCCTTTTGCGATAACGGCAATAGGCGATGGCGGCAAGCTCGTCGAGATGTCGGTTCCCGCAGGTCTTCACACAGAAGAGTTCACGAACCGCTGGTTCAAGGCCGAGGACGTCTTCGGCAAGATCAAGTGGAAGCTTGAGCCGTACACTCCAGAGGTGCCGTGCCTCGCCTACTTGAGCGGCGGGAAGGGGCCTCTTGAGCTTGTAGCGAAGATCCCAGGTGGAACGCCTTGCGCGGTCCTCGGCACTGTCGTGGCGGGCAAGGCGACGCAGAAACTCGTCCAGGTTCGCAAGCCGTTAAAGGGCGGCGGGCAGGAGAATTCGTTTATGCTCGTCTTCCTCAAGGAGAACCCTCCCGTCAAGACGCAGGCGGAATACGACGCGCGCGCAAAGCAGCTGGCGGCGGAGCACGCCTTCAGGACGGGCCGTCCCTGGGGGAAGATGTTCCCGTCGGTTCTCGGCAACACCGGATGCTTCGAGTGCGCGGCGATGGCGGCGGATGCGGCGACCTATTTCTTCGACGTGGGTCTCCAGGCCGGAGAGCGCTTCGAGAAGGTCGACGAGATCCGCTCCGGCGATGTCGTGTATTTCAAGACGCACTACATATTCGTCGTCTACAGGAAGGGCTCGCAGCTCACGACGATAGAGGGCAACATGAACGAGACCGTGCGCCAGTCGTCGAGCGCCTATTCCGTCTCCGGGGGGAAGTTCTTCGCCCACGGCCAGGAGAGGGAATTCTCGCACGGCTTCCACAACTGGCCGCCGGCGAAGTGACGCCGCCCTTTGCCTTGCGCATTCGACTTTTCGCGCGGCGGACGTCTCCATGCCGCTGATTTTTTGGTATAATAGGACTGAATGGAATCTGTGTTCAGCATGGCGGCAGTCGCGTTCTGGGCGCTTTGCGCCGCCGGAATAGCCTGGTATGCCTTCGAGGTCGCGAAGGACGTGACCTACGTCACGCTCGCCGACGGCCGCCGCCAGGAGCGCTCGATTCCCGTGGTGTTCAAGATGCTCCTCCCGTTCGTCGGGAACCTTGACGGGCTCGTCGCGCGCCCGATGTTCGCGAAGCAGGTCGAGACGGCGGACTGGATGCTCGTCGCCGCGGGGTTCGAGGGGCTTATTTCCGGCCGCGAGTTCGTCGCGCTCAAGATTCTCTGCCCCGTTGTCCTCGGAACGGCCTGGACGGTGCTCATCGCGCTTCTCGGCGCGGCGCTTCCGGACTCGCCGTTCTCGGCGGGCTTCGTGCCGATAAGCCTGCTCGGTTTTGCGCTGTTCTACCTCCAGCCCATGATGTGGCTCCGCGGCGCCCTCAAGAGGCGTCATCTCGCGATCATGAAGGCCCTGCCGTTCGTCCTCGACATCCTGACGCTCTCGGTCGAGGCCGGCATGGATTTCATAAGCGCCCTCCAGCGCAACTGCCGGTCGCGGAAGCTCGACGCGCTCAACGAGGAGCTTCTCCGGATGACGAAGGAGATCCAGGTCGGGTCGTCGCGCAGGGATGCCCTCAGGAACATGGCCGAGCGGGTGCGCCAAAGCGACCTGAGGTCGGTCGCGTTCGCGCTGATCCAGGCAGACGAGCTCGGCGTGTCGATCGGCGCGATACTGCGCATACAGTCCGAGCAGCTGAGAAGCCGCCGCTTCGACCGCGCCGAGAAGCTGGCGCACGAGGCACCGACAAAGATGCTCGGGCCGCTCATGCTGTGCATCTTCCCCGCGGTGTTCATAATCCTGCTTGGGCCCGTCCTTTCGCAGGCGATGAAGGGGATGTTGTAGACACAGGAAACACACTATATGGCGAAACGACCAGAAATGCTCATAACGTCCGGCCCGATGGCCGGCAAGCGCTTCGAGGTGGGGCCTGGCGGGGTGCGCCTCGGGCGGTCGTCCTCGAACGACATCTCTATACCAGACGAGGAGCTCTCGCGCAACCACTGCCTTATCGAACAGTCTGGCGAGGCCGGGGTGCGCATAACCGATCTCGCGAGCGCGAACGGCACGTTCGTAAACGGCGAGCAGCTCTTCTCCGACCCGAGGGAGCTCAGGGCCGGCGATTCCATAGAGGTTGGATCGACGACGATAAGCGTCGTCGGAGACTCTGGTCCCGCGCCAGCTTCCGCCGAAGCCGCGCCGCTCCCGGCCGGCCGGTATGCGAGGGGCGCGACGATCGACCTCGGCCTCGGCGCGGCTTCCGGCTCCGCGGAGAAGGGCGATGCGGCGCCGAGGCCCTCCGGAGGGAAGCCGTCCGTCCGCCAGAGGGCTATGCTGGCCAATGTCCTGTGGATTGTGGCCGCGCTCATGGTCGCTGCGGCCATAGCCGTCGTCCTCTGCATGCCGCGCGAGTCCGAAAAGCCAGTTGCGCCGGTAGTCGAGGAGAAGCCCGAGCAGAAGCTCATCTCGCTCCGCTACGAGAAGATAGAGGCGGACGCTTCGCGCGTCTTCAGCTACAGGATGGACGTCGACGAGTCCGGCGTGCTGCATGTCGCCTTCGACGACGTTCCCGGCGAGAACCGACATGTCGACAAGCGTACGAAGCTTTCAGAGAAGGCCAGGAAGAGAATCCTCGAAGTGCTCGAGAAGCCCGACTTCGCGGCGCTCGACGACGAATACGTCGGCTCCAGCGTCGAGGACGACAACGCGCTCAGGCGCTTCAGGATACGCGTAGTCCGCTGGAACAGCGTGAAGGACATCCTCGTTGAGAACACACAGGAGCCGGATGCCTTCCGCGAGGTGCGCGAGTCGCTCGAGGCGTTCTCCAGGAACGAGCTCGGCATCTGGGCGATACAGTATTCCAAGGAAAAGCTCATCGAGCTCAGCGAGGAGAGCGCGAAGATCGGCGACGCCAAGTGGGACGACCGCGACGTCGAGTACGGCAACTTGAGCGCTTCCGTCAAGGCCTACAGGGATGCGCTCTTCTACCTTGACACGGTCAATCCCAAGCCCGGGAGCTATGCCGTGGTCAAGGAGAGGATGTCCCGCTCTGAGGCCGAGCTCAAGCAGCGCTACGAAGACCAGAGGTTCCTTGCCGACAAGGCGATCAACCTCGGAGACTGGGAGCAGGCCCAGACCGAGCTCAAGATACTCTGCGAACTCGTGCCCGAGAGGGACGATCCGCGCCACGCCGAGGCCAACGCGCGGCTTGTGGACGTCGAAAACCGCATGAAGAAGGCGAGGGGTGGAAAATGAGGGGAATCATTCTTTCGGTCGCGCTCGCCGCGCTCGCCGCGTTTGCCGCGTTTGCCGAGGAGTCCAGGGCGATACGGTGCGACTTCACGAGCCAGCCCGAGGGCGCCACGGTCGTTGTGGACGGCATGACGCGCGGTGTGACGCCGCTCACGCTCTACGATCTCGCCCCTGGGCGGCGCCATGTCCGCTTCGAGATGGCGAACTACGATTCCGTCGACGAGTTCATGTTCCTCCGCGAGGGCGGCGCGGTCAGCAAGAACGCGGTGCTCCGCCCGCTCAAGGGTCTTCTCCTGCTCGTCACGGAGCCCGAGGGGTGCGACATATCCCTTGACGGGATGTCCCTGGGCAGGACTCCGCGCCTCATTGCCTCCCTCAACGCGAAGGACACCTACCGTCTTCTCCTGCAGAAGCCCGGCTACCAGCCGCGCACAGTGGAGGTCGCGTTCAGCGGGAGCGCTCCTCTCGTCAAGAAGGAGGCGCTTGTCATAGACTCCGGCGTGATCGAGGTGACGAGCGAGCCCGCGGGGGCCGAGGTGACCGTCAACGGCCAGCCGCGCGGACGGACGCCCGTGAAGGTCGAGGGCGTTCCAAAGGGCCGCGCCACGGTGTCGCTCAGGAAGCCCGGCTTCGGAGACGAGGCGCGCGAGCTCTCGATCGTCGCGGGCGAGAGCCAGACGCTTTTCGTGAAGCTCAACGGGCTCCCCGGCACGATGTCCCTCACTTCCGTTCCCGACGGGGCGCGGTTCTACGTCAACGACAGGCCCGAGGGCAAGGGCCCCGTGTCGCTCACCGGCCTTAACCCCGGCAGCTACACGATCCGCGTCGAGAAGGAGGGCTACGCCACCGCCACGAAGACGGTCACGCTCGGCAACGGCGGCGCGGTAGTGGAGGAGTTCCGCCTCGACAACGTCATGGGGCGCATCGAGGTGAGGACGATACCCTCCGGCGTCGACGTGCTTCTCGACGGCAGCCGTGTCGGCACTACCAAGTCGAAGGGCGACGACGTCGAGGCGAGCGACGTGCTCGCGATAGAGAACGTGCGCGAGGGCGAGCATGTGCTCGTCCTGAGGTGCGAGGGGTATGCGGACGCGACGAAGCATCCGGTCGTTGAGAACCGCAAGACCCAGTCGGTGAACGTCAGGCTGAAGCGCGTGTTCACGCCGAACGTCGAGATCACAACCGACAGCGGCGTGCACCGCGGCGTCCTCATCTCGAACACCGCGAGCGGCGTCGAGGTCGAGGTGTCCCTCGGCATCAACCGCACGTTCCCGCACAGCGAGATAAGAAAGCTCAACTTCATCAAGTAGCCGCCCGCCGCCGTGAAGCGCCGTCTCGACATGATTCTCGTTGAGCGCGCCCTCGCTGAGAGCCGCACGCGGGCGCAGGCCCTCGTCATGGAGGGCAAGGTCCGCGTCGCAGGGCAGACGGAACGCAAGCCATCGCGTCTTGTCGACGACGGAGTTCCCGTCGAGGTCGAGGCGCCGCAGCGCTTCGTCTCGCGCGGAGGTGAGAAGCTCGAGGGAGCGTTTGCGCTCTGGGGCGCGGAGACGGGGGATCGCGGAGCGCGGCTGAGCGCCGAGGGGAAGATATGCCTCGACGTCGGGTCTTCCACCGGCGGCTTCACGGACTGCCTTCTTCAGCACGGCGCCGAGAAGGTGATGGCGGTCGACGTCGGCACCAACCAGCTCGCGTACAAGATCCGCACCGACCCGCGCGTTTGGGCGAGGGAGAACTACAACGCGCGGTTCATGAAGCCGGAGGACCTGCCCGACATTCCCGCGCTCGCGGTTACGGACGTGTCGTTCATCTCCCTCCGGCTCATACTTCCGCCGATCTGCGGCGTTCTGCGCGGCGGCGGCGAGATCGTCGCGCTCATCAAGCCGCAGTTCGAGGTCGGCAAGGGCAACGCCCCAGGCGGCCTTGTGCGCGACGAATCGCTTCGCCTCGCGGCGCGCGACGGGATCGTGCGCTTTGCGTCCGAAGAGCTCGGGCTTGAGCTTCTCGGCCTTGCTGAGTCTCCCATAAGGGGACGCGAGATGGGCAATGTCGAGTACCTCTCCTGGTGGCGTCGCCGGCCATGATTCGTCACAACGCTATTGACAAACGTGCCGCGCCTTTTGTAATATGGATAGCGTAAAGTGCAAAAGGAAGAACAAGACGCAATGGGAAAAAAGCTGCTGATAGTAGAGTCTCCTGCGAAGGCGAAGACGATAGGGAAGTACCTCGGGCCGGAGTTCACGGTCAGGAGCTCCGTCGGCCACATACGAGATCTGCCGAAGGAGAACGGGGCGATAAAGATCGAGAAGACAGGCGAAGAGAGCTGGACGTTCGTCCCGAAATACGAGATCTCCGAAGGCAAGGAGAAGGTCGTCTCTGAGCTCAAGTCCGCCGTGAAGTCCGCGGACGAGGTCTATCTCGCGAGCGATCCAGACCGCGAGGGGGAGGCGATCGCGTGGCACCTCAGGGAAGTGCTTGGGTCCGTCGCCGGCAATAAGCCGTTTCGCCGCGTCACCTACAACGAAATCACTAAGAGCGCGGTGCTGAAGGCCGTCGCGTCGCCGCGTGACATCGACATGCCGCTCGTCGACGCGCAGCAGGCGCGCAGGATCCTCGACCGGCTGGTCGGCTACAAGGTGTCGCCGCTCCTCTGGAAGAACATCGCGTGCGCCAACAACCGATCGCTCTCCGCCGGGCGCGTCCAGTCGGTCGCTCTGCGGCTTCTCGTCGAGCGCCAGCGCGAGATAGAGGCCTTCAAGCCCGAGACCTACTTCCTCATGGGCGTCGAGGCGAAGAAGCGCGGCGCAGGCGGCGCAAAGTTCGCCGCGCGGCTTGCCCGCCTCGACGGCGAGAAGCCGAACGTGCGCGACCGCCAGACCGCCGACACGACGCTTCTCGACCTCGCGGACGCGGAGCTCGAGGTCGTCGACCTGAAGGAGCAGCCCAAGACAAGGCACGCGCTTCCGCCGTTCACGACTTCGACGCTGCAGCAGGCGGCGTCGAGCGTCCTCTCCTTCTCGCCCGGCAAGACGATGAAGCTCGCGCAGTCTCTCTACGAGCAGGGGCGCATAACCTACATGCGAACGGACTCCGTCAACATCTCCGAGCAGGCCCGTGCCGCGGCCAGGGACTTCGTGACGCAGAGCTTCGGCGCGGAGTTCTGCCCCGAGAAGCCGAATTTCTTCAAGTCCAAGGCCGACGCCCAGGGCGCGCACGAGGCGATACGCCCGACCGACGTCATGCTGACGCCCGAGCGCGCGGCGGAGAACGGCATGGACGCGGCGGAGCTCAAGCTCTACGGGCTCGTGTGGAAGCGCTTCGTGGCGAGCCAGATGGCCGACGCGAAGACGACGGTCCGCACCGTCTCGCTCGCGGCGAGAAAGCCCGCGCTCGCGCACGAATACCTTTTCACGGCAAGCGCGACAGAGGTGGACTTCGAGGGCTTTCTCAAGGTGATGAACCTGTCGCTCAGGAAGAAGCGCGCGGACGGCGAGGAGGACGACGAGGACTCGGACGAAGTGGCGGCGCTCCCGCGGCTCGCCAAGGGCGAGATGCTCGACGCCGTGCGCTGGCTCGCCGACGAGAAGCAGACGAAGGGCCCGACGCACTACTCCGAGGCGTCGCTCATCAAGGCGCTCGAGGAGAACGGCGTCGGGCGCCCCTCCACGTACGCGGCGACGATCGAGACCCTGAAGGCGCGCGAATACGCGAAGACCGAGAAGAGGAAGCTCGTCCCGCTCGAGCGCGGCATTCTCGTGTGCGACTGGCTCGTCAAGAAGCTCGACTCGCTCTTCAGCGTCGGCTACACGGCGAAGATGGAGGCGGAGCTCGACAAGGTCGAGTCGGACGGCGAGCCGATGGACGTGATGCTGAGCGCGTTCTACGCGAAGTTCCTGAAGTCCCTCGAAAGCTGCAGGGAACCCGCGCCCGACAGGGAGAAGTTCGAGATAGTGTTCTCCCTTCTCGGCCAGGTCCGCGAGTGGAAGCAGCCGAAGACCGTCGGGAAGCGGACATACGACGACAAGGCCTTCGTCGAATCTGTCCGCGCGCAGTTCGATTCCGGCAAGCCCATGTCCACGCGCCAGCTGGAGTATCTTGTCCGCATGGCGCTCATGTACGCGGCGCAGATTCCGGGCTGCGAGGACACGCTTAAGGAGCACGGGATCGCGGGGTCGCAGGCGCAGAAGGCCGAGACCGTCGATCCGGCGCTCGTGAAGTGGTGCTTCGACACGGCCGACAGGATCACCGGGCTCATGCGGAATCCGTTCCTCAAGAGCCTCCGCGACCAGACCGAGCGCGGGCGCGGCCTCTCGCAGAAGCAGTTCTCCATCCTCGTCAAGTCCGTGGGCGAGAACGCCGCCGGGCTCGAAGACTGCGACGAGATCCGCGCGAAGCTCTCCGAATACGTGGAGGGCGGGTTCACGCCGATACAGCGCGACGGCGAATCGGTCGTGCCGAAGCTGATCGAGCTTGTCGGCAAGGTGACCGAGTGGAGGCCGTCGTCGAAGAAGGGGCGCAAGACATACGACGACAAGGCGTTCGTCCAGTCGCTTATCGACCAGTTCAAGCGCCGCCGCTCTCTTTCGCCGAGGCAGGTGATGGCGCTCAGGCGCGTCATAGTCGCCTACAAGGACAAGATTCCGGGCTATGACGAGGTCGCGGGACCGCTCGGGCTCGACGACATACCTTCAAGCCGCGACAAGAAGGCCAAGGTCATAGATGGCCCCTCCGACTAACCCGCGCACGGCGCAGGACCCATGCGTGCGGCGCTTCGAGGCGAACCTCGAGGCGGAGAGGGGACTCTCGCGCAACACGTGGGAGGGGTATTTTTCCGACATCGCGCAGTTCGCCGCGTTCGTGTGGGGCGCCGACGCCGCCCCGCCTTTCGCGTGGGGAGAGGCGGGCGACGCCGCTGCGCGCGCCTTTCTCGCGGAGTTCGGCACCGTCGGCGCACGCGCGACGACGGTGCGCCGCAAGCTCGCGGCGCTGCGCGCGTTCTACCGGCATCTGCAGCGCGAGGGGACGGTCGCGGACAATCCGTTCTCGTCGCTCCGCGGGCCGCGCAAGGCGAAGGCGCTCCCAAAAGTTCTCTCGGCCGGCGACGTCGAATCGTTCCTCTCCCAGCCGGGGAAGGACTTCGCCGCGGGCCGTCTCGGGGAGCGCGAGTTCCTGCGCGACTCGGCGCTCTTCGAGACGCTCTACTCGACCGGATGCCGCATAGGGGAGGTGACGCCGCTGAGGTGGAGCGACATAGACTTCGGCCGCGGCACGGCGATCGTCACCGGCAAGGGGTCGAAGGACAGGCTTGTGATCCTCGGGCCCAAGGCGCTCGACGCCCTCGGGCGGCTGCGCGGCGCATCCGCCGCGGCCGACGGCGCGGCTGTGTTCGTCTCCGGCGGAGGGAGACCGGTGTCGTCGCGCCTGGTGGAGCGGCGCATGAAAAGGTATCTTGCGGAGGCCGGGCTCCCGGCGGACCTCACGCCGCACAAGCTCCGCCACAGCTTCGCCACGCATCTCCTCGACGCTGGCGCGGACTTGAGGAGCGTGCAGGAGATGCTTGGCCATTCGTCGCTTTCGACGACGCAGGTATACACGCACGTCTCGGTGGAAAGATTGAAAGATGCGTATTTTTCGTCACACCCGCGTGCCTGATTGTGGTATAATGTGTCATCATAAACCAAAAGAAGAGGTGAGTTATCGCACAGTTCACTCGTGTCAACTTCAAGATCCGCGTGCCCCAGGTTCGCGTTCTTGACGCTCAGGGAAACATGATCGGCGTAATGCCGACACGCGACGCGCAGCGCCTCGCGGACCAGCGGGGTCTCGACCTCGTCGAGATCACGCCCAACGCGCAGCCGCCCGTCTGCAAGATAATGGACTACGGAAAGTTCAAGTACGAGGAGTCCATCAAGGCGAAGCAGGCCAGGAAGGCCCAGAAGGTGCAGAAGGTGAAGGAGATCAAGTTCCATCCCGGCACCGACACGAACGACTTCAACTACAAGCTGAACCAGATACGCGGCTTCCTGACGGACGGCTGCAAGGTGAAGCTCACCCTCCAGTACCGCGGCCGCGAGAACGCGCACCGCGAGCTCGGCGAGGACGTCATTAACCGCGTCCTCGAGGAGCTTGGCGACGAGTGTTTCGTCGAGCAGGCCCCGAAGACGCTTGGGCGCGTCCTCGGTGCGCTCATCGGTCCGCCCCGCAAGAACGCTCCGAAGCCGCAGCGTCCGGCGTCTCCCGCGCAATCTGGCGAGATACGCATATCCGTCAGCTGAAAGGGCCGCGATGGGAAGGTTCAGGCTTAGAGGCAGGAGGCGCCGCAACCGCGCCCAGCGGCTGCGCGCGGAGATGATACCGCTCCGCACGATCGTCCCGAATCTCGTGACGTCGATGGCCGCCTGCGCCGGCATAACCTCCATCTCGCTTTCGAGCGAGGGCCGCTTTCTCCACGCCCTCGTGGCGCTCCTCGTCGCGTGCGTCTGCGACGGCATGGACGGCAGGATCGCGCGGCTCCTCAAGGCGAGCTCGAAGCTCGGCGCAGAGCTCGACTCGCTCGCCGACTTCGTGAACTTCGGCGTCGCGCCCGCGATGTTCATGTTCTTCTGGCTCACGGGCCGGCACTTCGGCTCCGACGCGGTGCTCGTCTCGGATCCGCGCCTCGTGCGCGTGATCCTCGGCTGTTCGCTGTTCTATGCGCTCTGCGACTGTTTCCGCCTCGCGAGGTTCAACACCATGCTGGAGCAGGAGACGGCGCCGTACTGGAAGCATTTCTTCACCGGCGTCCCCGCGCCGGGCGGGTGCTGGATGGTGCTCACGCCCGCGGTCCTCGCTCTCGCGCTGGACGCGAAGGGCAAGTATCCGGCGCTGCAGGATGTCCTGCAGAATCCCTTTTTCGGCATGTTCATGCTGCTCTTCGTCGGCGCGCTCATGGCTTCGCGGCTTCCGACGATATCGCTGAAGTCCATGCACATCAGCCGGAGGTATCAGCTGCCGGTGATGGCGACGCTGCTGCTCGTCGTCGCGCTCCTCATATCGAACTTCTGGATGACGGTCGGCGTGATGGGCGTCCTGTATGTCCTCACCGTCCCGCTGACCGGCCTTGTGTTTCTCCGCGTCCGTGCCCGCGCACTTGACGCGGAGACCGCGAAAGTGTAAAATCTACACCAGTATTTCATCACCTCCAAAGGAGAAGTCAAAAATGAAGAACATGAAGCTCGCACTTGCGACCGCCGCCATAGCGGCCTCAATAACCGTCTTCGCCGCAGAGAACGCGGCCGACGACAAGGCCACCGAGGGCCAGGGAATAGGAGCGATCGGCTGGACTCCGGTCCAGATCGGCCTCTTTGCGCCCGTCTCGATTCCGTGGGGCTTCGACTGGGACGTCAAGGGCTTTGACCTCGACCTCTTCTACATGGAGACCGTCAAGCTCCAGGGCCTCGGTATCTCGGGCATCGCCTCGCGCACCCGCGACAACCAGGACGGCGTCCTCATCTCCGGCGTCTGCAACTGGAACGACGCCGATGTCCGCGGCCTCGGCATCACGCTCGGCGCGAACCTCGGTTTCGGCGACGTCTACGGCATCGACGTCGCGTCGTTCGGCATGCGCAACGTCATGAAGGGCATGGACGTCAACCTGCTCGCGTCGTACCAGAAGGACTTCGTCGGCTGGCAGACCTCCGGCGTGTGCAACTTCACCGAAGGGGAGTGCACCGGCGCAAGCTTCTCGCTCGCGCTCAACATGGCGAAGGTCGAGACCGGTCTCCAGGTCGCCACCATCAACAGCGCCCAGGAGCTTCATGGCGTCCAGATCGGCGTCATCAACGTTGCTCACGAGTGCCCCTGGGGTCTTCAGATCGGTGTTATCAACATCATCCTCGACAACAAGGTCAAGATCCTTCCGATTGTCAACGGTTACTTTGGCGGCAGCGAAGAGTGAGCAAGCCGGGTAATCCATTTCTGAAGAAGGCGACGGGGGCCGGCAAGGCCCCCGCGTCCGTTGAAGGCCGCCGCAGACACGGTCTAGGGCGGGGCCTCGACGGCCTTCTTTCGTCGTCTCTGCCTCCGCCCGCCGTCGGTGCGGTGCGCACTGAGGCGAAGGTCGCGGCGCAGTCCCAGCCGGGTGCTCCGCTCGAGCTCAACATACTCGACATAGAGCGCAGCCCCTACCAGCCGCGCCGCGACTTCAGGGAAGACGAGCTGAAGGAGCTCGCCGAGTCGCTCAAGAACAGCGGTCTCGTGCAGCCGCCGACGGTTAGGAAGAACTCCGCTGGCCGCTACGAGCTCATTTCAGGCGAGCGCCGTCTCCGCGCCGCGCAGATCGCCGGCTGGAAGAAGATACGCGTCACGCTCGTCGAGGCCGATGATCTTACGGCCGCCTCGATGACGGCGACGGAGAACCTCCAGCGAGAGGACCTGAATCCAATCGAGGAGGCGCTCAGCTACAAAACGCTCCAGGACAGCTTCAACCTCACCCAGGCCGATGTCGCCGAGAAGGTCGGCAAGGGCCGCGCTACCGTGGCGAACGCGGTGAGGCTTCTCGAGCTCCCCGACGAGGTCAAGGGCCTCGTCCAGTCTCGGCTCCTTTCCGTCGGCCACGCGAAGGTTCTCCTTTCGGTCGAATCCGAGAAGGACCGCGTGCTTCTCGCCCGCGACTGCGTGAACGACCAGCTCACGGTGCGTGCGCTCGAGAAGAAGGTCGCGCGCCTCCATGCGCCCGTTCCCGCGCGTTCGGTCGGCGTGCCGGACCTTCCCGATTCCTACGTCCGCAGCCTTTCCGACAAGCTCAAGCGGCACCTCGGCTGCGCCGTGCGCGTGACGAGCGGCATCACGCATGCGAACGGCAGGCACACGAAGGGCGTTCTGGAGATCGATTTCTTCGACAACGACGACCTTGACCGCGTCATCCGCATGATCGGCGTGGAGATCGACTGACGATGGTGTCCGCACTGCTCGCGGCGTCGCTCGTGTTTACGCCGGCAGACGCAGGCCTTGCCTGCACGACGGCGGTGCAGCTCGTTGAACGGCATACGCCGCGCGATCCCGGGACCGCACGCTCCGCCCTCGCGGCGAATTTCCTCCTTGACGCTGCGAGCGCCGCCGGCGCGGATGTGAGGCGCGACGTATTCTTCGCGAAGACCCCGAAGGGCGAGCGACGGTTCACCAACCTCGTCGCTTCGTTCGAGGCGAATCCAGGCAAGCCGTGGGTTGTCGTCGTCTCGCACTACGACACGAAGCCCGGCGTCGACTGCCCCGGCGCGAACGACGGAGCGTCGACCTCCGGTCTCCTCGTCGCGTTCGCGGGCCTGCTGCGCTCGCATCGCCCGGCGTCTGGCAACGTCATGCTCGTGTGGACCGACGGCGAGGAGTGCATGAACGCGTATGTCGAAGACGACGGGCTCTGGGGCTCCAGGCATGCGGCGAAATCGCTCAAGGAGAGGGGCGTAGACGTGAGGGCCGTGATATGCGTCGATATGCTCGGCGACAGGGATCTCCACATTTCCATACCGAGGAACTCCAGCCCTGCGCTCGCCAAGATCGCGCTCCTCGCGGCGAAAAGGGCCGGCATCGAGGACAAGGTGTCGCGGACCGACTTCCTCGTGAAGGACGACCACGTGCCGTTCCTGGAGGCCGGCTTCAAGGCGGTCGATCTCATAGACTTCGAGTACGGCAGCGCTCCGGGGCTCAACGACTTCTGGCACACCGCGAAGGACACTCCCGACAGGATATCTGAGAAGTCGCTGCTCGTCGCCGGCAAACTAGTCGCCGGGATGCTCGACATCCTGCTTCAATGACGCGTTTTTATGGTATAATAACCCTCAACGGGGCATTCGCCCCTGCAACAGATGCGAGGTGATCACATGAGCTGGTTCGAGGCAAAGACAGAGAAGGTTAAGATTCCGCCGGCGAAGGCGCTTTGGGCTATCTGCCCGAAGTGCGGCAGCCATTTCGAAAAGGCGGTCTGGAAGAAGAACAACGCGATATGCCCGAAGTGCAACTACCACGGGCGCCTCTCGGCGCGCGAGCGCATCGCGCAGGTCGCTGACGCCGGGACCTTCTCCGAGGTGTTCCGCGCCGTCTCCTACTCCGACCACCTCGCGTTCCACGATGCGACCGGCCCCTACAAGGCGAAGGTCGAGGCGACGATCGCGAAGTCGGGCGAGACCGAGTCGGTCGTGATGGGAACTGCGAAGATCGACGGCCACCCCGTGATGCTTGGCGTCATGGACTTCGCGTTCATGGGCGGTTCGCTCGGCACGGGCACTGGAGAGCGCGTCGCCCGCGCATGCGAACAGGCGATTGCTGAAAATCGTCCGCTCGTCCTCTTCTCCGCGTCCGGCGGCGCTCGCATGCACGAGGGCATTCTCTCGCTCATGCAGATGGCGAAGACCTCCGCCGCGATCGCCAAGCTCAAGGAAGCGGGGCTTCCCTACATTTCAGTCCTCACCGACCCGACGACGGGCGGCGTGAGCGCGTCCTACGCGATGCTCGGCGACATCAACGTGACCGAGCCCAAGGCGCTCATCGGCTTTGCGGGGCGGCGCGTCATCGAGAACACGATCCACCAGAAGCTCCCCGACGACTTCCAGTCGGCGGAGTACCTTGAGAAGCACGGCTTCATCGACAAGATAGTCGAGCGCAGCGAACTCAAGGGCTTCCTCGCGAAGATGCTCAACTACTGGGGCTTTTGAGGGGTCAGTAGTCAGGGGGCAGTAGTCAGTAGTTAGTAGTCAGTAATAGGAGAGGAGATTTATGGCAAAGAAGACGGCAATGGACTGCGTGAAGCTTGCGCGAGACCCGAAGCGTCCGCATCTCAAGGACTTCATCAAGCTTATCTGCTCCGACTTCGAGGAGCTGCACGGCGACCGGCTCGTCAACGACGACCGAGGGCTCATCGGCGGCTTCGCGACGGTCGGCGGCGAGAAGGTGCTTTTGCTCGGCCACAACAAGGGCGCGACAGTCGAGGAGAACATGGAGGCCAACTTCGGCATGGCGAACCCCGACGGCTACCGCAAGGCGATGCGCCTCGCGAAGCTTGCGGAGAAGTTCCACCTTCCCGTCGTCACGTTCGTCGACACTCCCGGCGCGTATCCAGGCCGCGAGGCCGAGGAGCGCGGGCAGGCCGAGGCGATCGCGAAGTCGCTCGAGTTCTTCTCGCGGCTCAGGACGCCGGTCGTCGTGGTGGTCACCGGCGAGGGCGGTTCAGGCGGCGCGCTCGCGATTGCCGTCGGCGACCGTATCCTCATGATGGAGAACGCGATCTACTCCGTCATCTCGCCCGAGGGGTGCGCTGGGATTCTCTGGCGCGACGGCACGAAGGCCCCTGAGGCCGCCGAGGCGCTCAAGATCACCGCGCCCGATCTCCTCAAGCTCGGCGCGATCGACGAAGTCGTCAAGGAGCCGGCAGGCGGCGCGCAGAAGAACCACAAGGCCGCGGCGTCCGCCGTCAAGAAGGCGGTTCTCGCCGCGCTCAAGGCGCTCAAGAAGATTCCGGTGGACGTCCTTGTAGAGAAGCGCTACGAGAAGATCCGCGCCTACGGCAATTTCTACAGCTGACACACTGCAGGAGCTTGGCTCCATAATGAAAATCGTCGATTGCGACTACTTCGTCGTCGGGTCCGGGATGGCAGGGCTCATGACGGCCCTGCATCTCGCGGGCAAGGGCAAGGTCGTGCTCGTGACAAAGGCGCGGCTGCAGGACTGCAACACGAATTTCGCGCAGGGCGGCATCTGCTGCGTCGCAGATCCTGCCGACACGTTCGACAAGCACGCGCGCGACACGATGATCGCCGGCGCCTGGCTCGGCAACTCCGCCGTCGTGCACGAGATCTGCGAGCACGCGCCCGAGGGAATACAGGACCTCGTCAAGTGCGGTGTCAAGTTCGCGAAGAAGAAGGACGGCTCGTGGGAACTTACCCGCGAGGGCGGGCACAGCGCGCGTCGCATCTTCCACGCAGGCGACATCACCGGCGAGAAGTGCGAGGCGGCGATGATGCGCAGCATCCGCCGCTCGTCCGTCGACGTCAGGGAGCAGACGATAGTTATCGACCTCGTGATGACGAAGCGCATCGGGCTCAAGGGCCCCAACCGCTGCATCGGCGCCTACGTCCTCGACAAGACGACCGGCGAGATATACGCGGTCCGCTCGCCCGACACGGTGCTGGCGACTGGCGGCTGCGGCAAGGTCTATCTCTACACCTGCAATCCAGACACCGCGACTGGCGACGGCATAGCGCTTGCGTGGCGCGCGGGCGCGAAGATAGAGAACATGGAGTTCATCCAGTTCCACCCGACGTGCCTCTACCACCCGCAGGCGAAGCGCTTTTTGATCTCCGAGGCGGTGCGCGGCGAAGGTGCCGTTCTCGTGAACAAGCACGGCCGCGAGTTCATGAAGAAGTACGACCCGCGGGGGTCGCTCGCGCCGCGCGACATCGTGGCGCGCTCGATCGACTCCGAGATGAAGCGCACCGGCGACGACTGCATGTACCTCGACATCAGGAAGAAGGGCAGGGCCTACCTGATGACGCGCTTCCCGAACATCTACCAGAAGTGCATGGAGTTCGGCATCGACATGGCGAAGGACCTGATACCGATCGTACCGGCTGCGCACTACACCTGCGGCGGCATCCAGGCGACGACTGCGGGCGAGACTTCCGTCCCCGGGCTTTCCGCCGTCGGGGAGTGCGCTTGCACCGGCCTCCACGGCGCGAACCGCCTTGCTTCCAACTCGCTTATGGAGGCGCTCGTCTGCGCCCGGCTCGCGGCGACGCGGCTCGCCGCGAACCCGACGAAGTTCGCGCCGCGCAGGAAGCTGCCCGAGATCCCCGCCTGGCGCATCGGCAACGCCGTTCCGCCCGACGAGGCCGTTCTCGTCTCCCACATGTGGGACGAGATACGCCGACTCATGTGGGACTACGTCGGCATCGTGCGCACGAACAAGCGCCTCGCTCGCGCCGCGCACCGCATCAAGACGCTCCGCAAGGAAATCCGCGACTACTACTTCCGCTATCTCGTGACGCCCGACACGCTTGAGCTCCGAAACCTCGCCGTGTGCGCCGAGCTCATCGTCAAGAGCGCGCAGCGGAGGCATGAAAGCCGGGGGCTCCACTACACGCTCGACTACCCGCGCCAGTCGAAGCGTCCGCGGCAGACGGTAATAGAGGGCTATCGCGGGTAGACCGCGACGGCATGTCCAGACATGAAGATATCAAGCATACTTGCAAAGCCACAGCCGTCCGTTTCCTTCGAGGTGTTTCCGCCTAAGAAGGACAGGCCGCTTGAGGGAACCAAGGAGCTCGTCGCAGAAATCGCGGCGACGGGCCCAGCGTTCATGTCGGTGACGTACGGCGCGGCCGGCGGCTCCACCGGGGCCAACACGTGCGCGATCGCCGAGCATGTCCAGAAGACCTGCGGCGTTCCTGTCCTCGCACATCTCACATGCGTCGCCGCGACGCGCGAGTCGATCACGCGCGAGGTCGCCGCATTCCGCGCCGCCGGCATCGAGAACATCCTCTGCCTGCGCGGCGACCTCGCACCAGAGACGGTGTTTCCGGGCGATTCCGCTTTTTCGCACGCGAGCGACCTCGTGGCGGCACTTTCCGGCAAGGGCTTCTGCCTTGGCGGAGCGTGCTATCCCGAGGGGCATCCGGAGAGTCCGCATTTTGCCGACGACATCGCGCACGTGAAGGAGAAGGTCGAGGCGGGCCTTGACTTCTTCACGACGCAGATGTTCTTCGACAACAACGTCTTCTTCCACTACCTTGCCCGGCTGCGCGACGCCGGTGTCACGGTTCCTGTCGTCGCCGGCATCATGCCTGTCACTAACGGGCGGCAGATCGCCCGGATATGCGAACTTTCGGGAACGCACCTTCCGCCGCGCTTCCGCGCAATCGTCGACAGGTTCGGCGACGACCCGGCTGCGATGCTCGGCGCGGGCGTCGCGTATGCGACCGAGCAGATCGTCGACCTCTTTGCGAACGGCGTGAACCATGTCCACGTCTACACGATGAACAAGCCCGAGCTCGCCCGCCGCATAATGAACAACCTCAGGGGGATAGTCGCGTAGCGCTTGCGCCATGACGGCAGGTTGCGACGAGAGGAAGGCGGCGCTCTTGCGCGAGGCGCCGATTGGCGCGAAGGGCGTTTGGATGCGCGACGGCGACAGGGTTCTCCTCTGCGGCACGATAGGCGCGGCGTTCGACGCGTGGCAGAGGCGGCTTGCCGCGCTCAGCGGAGCCGACGCGTACTTCTCGCAGCAGATAGGCCTTGAGGCGGTTGAGCGCGAGATGGACGAGCTCGAGTCCGAGGCGCGCGCGTCGCTCGCGCCCGGCGAGACGCTTATGCCGCGCCGCTCTCCGGGATACGGGGAGATGCCGCTTTCGCTCAGCCGGGAGATTGTCTCGAAGCTCGACGCGACGCGGCGCATCGGCGTCGCGGTGACCGATTCCGATCTCCTCGTTCCCTCGAAGTCCGTTACCGCCGTCTGCGAAATCGTGAAACCCGAGGCTCCGCGGTGTTGAGCGGAAGCGAAGGGTTTTGGTATAATTAAAACCCTGATGAAGACTTTGACTGTAGTGGCGGCTGGGCTTGGCTACGATCTCCTTGAGCGTAGCGGAATGCTCGAAATGGCGGGGCTCAGGTTCGGCTCCGCTCTGAGCGTGTTTCCCGCCGTGACATGCGTCGCGCAGGCGTCGCTCAGGACCGGCCTCTCTCCCGCCGAACACGGCGTCATCTCGAACGGCTGGTGGTCGGAAGACCTGCGGAAGCCCCTCTTCTGGGAGCAGAGTTCGCGCATCGTGAAGGGGCCGCGCGTCTGGGCGGAGCGCAGGCTTGGGGGTGGCACCGTGGGGCTCTTCTTCTTCCAGCAGTCGCTCGGCGAGGAGGCGGACGTGATCGTCTCCCCCGCGCCGATCCACAAGCACGGCGGCGGGATGGTCATGAGCTGCTACACCAAGCCGACCGGCATGTCGCCGATACTCGAGAAGCTGTGCGGCAAGTTTCCGCTCTGGCGCTACTGGGGACCGCTCGCCTCGCCGAAAGTCGGGCGCATGTGCATCTCGTGGTTCGAGGAGATGACGAACGCGCACGATGTCGACGAGGCGTACCTGTACCTGCCGACCCTGGACTACGCGGCGCAGGCGAACGGGCCAAATTCGCCGGCCGCGAAGTCGGCGCTGAAGGAATTCCGCCGCCAGCTCGAGCGCATCGCCGACATCTGCATGCGCCGCGGCTGCGCCCTCAGGGTCATGGGCGACTACGAGATAACGGAAGTGACGGCGGAGAGCGTGAAGCCGAACGTCGTGCTGCGCCGCGAAGACCTCTTCAGGACGCGCACAGTCGCGGGGATGTCGTATCCCGACTTCTACCAGTCGAAGGCGTTTGCGATGTGCGACCACGAGTTTTGCGTAGTCTACGGCGACGAAAGGGCAAAGGCTGCGGAGCTTTTGCTCGCGACCGGCGACTATGGGCTTCCGGACGAGGCCTGTCGCGCGGCGCTAGGCGACTGCACCGTCCTGCTCGCCAGAGAAGGCTCGTGGTGCGAATACTCCTGGTGGACCGACAGGCGCGAGGCGCCGGATTTCGCGTCGCACGTCGACATCCACAACAAGCCGGGCTTCGACCCGAAGGAGCTTTTCTTTTTCAACAGGGGGACAGTCAGGGGAACGCACGGGCGCAGATGCGCCGTGGCAAAGTCGGAGTAAAAACATGAAAATCAGAAACTTCTCGCCGGTCGTCATCTCGCTCCTCGCAGGGGCCGCCATCGGCTTTTGCTTCGCCCCGTCCGCAGGGGCCCCGAAAGCCGCGCCGGAAAAGACCTCGCCCAAGAAGGTCAAGGCGGAATCTCGCCCCGACGAGGCGGCGGAGAAGGAGATGCGCGTACTGCGCTCGCGCATAAAGGAGCTTGAGGACATGCTCGCGAAGCAGGGCGTGGAGGTAGAGGAGATGAAGGAGGAGTCGTCGAGGCGCGAGAGGCGCGACCGGCCCAGGGACTTCCGCGCGGACATGGAGCGCCTCAAGAAGGAGGAGCCCGAGCGCTACGCGCAGATAACCAACAGCATGGCGCAGTTCCGCCGCCACCGGCTCGAGCGCGCGCAGTCGAAGATCGACTTCCTTTCGTCGATTGACACGTCTCGCATGTCGCCTGCGATGCTCAAGGTCCATTCGGACCTTCAGGACATGATCGAGAAGCGCGAGGCCGTCGAGGAGAAGATGCGCGGGTTCATGGACATGACGGAGGAGGAAAGGCGCGAGGCCTTTCAGGAGATCGGCGAGATCGACGGCAGGATACGCGAGCTCAACAGGGCGGAGCGCGACAATCTTCTCGTCCAGACGGCGGAGGCGCTGGGATTCCAGGGCGACGACGCTGCCGAGATAATAGACACGGTCAAGAGCATATACGAGGCGACCGACTCCGGCTGGGGTTTCGGCGGGCCGGGCGGGCCCGGCGGGCCCGGCAGGCGCGGAGGTCGCGGAGGACGCGGAGGTCCAGGTGGAAGGGGAGGGAACCGCTGACATGAAATCCGTACAGGAAATAGTCGATCTCGCGAGCGCCTACTACGGCAGCGCCGTGCTCTTCGCCGCCATCGACTGCGGCGTGTTCGAGAAGGTCGAGGCGGGAGCGCTTGACACGGGGCGCCGCGGCATGCGGCTTCTCGCGGACGCCTGCGTCGCGGAAGGGCTTCTCGAAAAGCGCGATGGGAAGTACTTCAACACGCCCGCCGGCAAGATGGCCCTGATACCAGGCGGTCCCGCCGACCTCACGAAGGCGATCCGCTATAACCGCGACGTGTATCCGGCGTGGGGCAAGCTCGCAGAACTTGCCGAGACCGGCCGGCCCGTGGAGAAGCCCGAAATCCACCTCGGCGAAGACGCAGCGCGCACAAAGGCGTTTGCCGCGTCGATGTTCGGCCGCGCGATGGGCATCGGCAAGGGCATTGTCCCGATGCTGGGCGCTCTTTCGGGGAAGATCCTCGACCTCGCCGGCGGCCCAGGCGCGTACGCGATACTGATGTGCCAGGCGAATCCGTCCGCGACATGCGTGACGGTAGACCTGAAGGCGATTGCAGCGGAAGCGAAGGGCTATGTCGAGAAGTTCGGTCTTGCGAGTCGCATCGAGTGCCGCGCTGGCGACTACCACGCGGACGAGTATGAAGCCGAGGCCTACGACGTCGTGACGATATTCGGAGCTCTCCACCAGGAGTCGCCGGAGCAGATAGTCGACATCTTGAAGCGCGCGAACAGGGCGCTCAAGCCGGGCGGACGGCTCTTCGTCCTCGACATGATGACCGACGCGACGCACACCGCGCCGAAGTTCTCCGCTCTCTTCGCCGTAAACATGGCGCTCACGACCGAGAACGGCTGGGTCTTTTCCGACGAGGAACTCAAGGGCTGGATGCGCGAGGCTGGCTTCACTCCCGGTGAGACGCGTCCTGTTCCGCCGCCGATGCCGCACTGGCTCGTCGAAGCGGTGAAGTGAGATGGCGGCGAAGGGCGGAGCCGTCGGTTTCTTCGATTCTGGCCTCGGGGGGCTTTGCATTCTCGATGCCTTCAAGGCGCTCTGCCCGCGCGAGTCGACCGTCTACATAGCCGACTCGAAGAACTGCCCTTACGGGAACAAGCCCGCGGACGAGATCGTCCGTCTTGCCGAGCGCCATACGCGTCGGCTTCTGAAACGCGGCTGCAAGATGATCGTCGTCGCCTGCAATACTGCGACGGCCGCTGCGATAGACACGCTGCGCGCGGAGTGGCCCGACGTTCCCTTCATCGGCATCGAGCCGGCGGTGAAGCCCGCCGCGCTTCGTTCGAAGACAGGCGTCGTCGGGGTCTTGGCGACGGCGGGGACTTTCGGCGGGCGGCTCTACAATGAGACTAAGGCGAAGTTCGCAAAGGACGTCACGGTGATCGCCACCGTCGCCGACGAGTTCGTGGAGCTCGTCGAGCGCAATGAGGTCTCGGGCGCGAACGCGGAGCGTGCCGTGCGCGCGAAGGTCGAGCCGATTCTCGCCGCCGGCTGCGACAAGATAGTCCTCGGCTGCACCCATTTCCCGCATCTGAAGCCGCTCATCGAGAAGATCTGCGCCGGCCGCGCCGAGGTGATCGATCCCTCCGACGCCGTCGCGCGCCAGGCAAGGCGCGTCCTTTCCGCTCGCGGGCTTCTGGCATCTGCGTCCGCAAAACCCTCCCACGTCTTCATCCGCACATGACGCCGGCAGAGTTCATCGA
>ONVK01000094.1 GCA_900321255.1 uncultured Lentisphaerota bacterium
GGAGGAGGGAACCCTGCGCTTCATTTCGGCAAAGTCTCCGACTGGGTCGCTCTCCTTGAATGTGAGAGTAAGGCGACCCTTCTCATGCGGCTCGTTGGCTGCCGCAATCCCGGCAACAAGGCCGACAAAGACGAGTATGGCGTTTTTCATGGTGCATATTTTCATGCCAACATTATACCACATTCCGCGGCGGATGCGCCGCGTGTCACTGAATATCCGCCGAGACGCCGTTCACCGTCACAAATACGAGCAAAGTCTTGTTTCCCGACTCCTTCTGCGAAAGTCCACCGCCGACAAACACCATCGTCCGACCTGGCTTGACAGTTGTCTTGACGTCAACACTTCTAACAGGGAAAAACGGCTGCTCCATTGGCAGGTCATACCGTGAAGGCGTCGCCAAAGGGGCCTTCACGCCGTAGTCCTTCCAGATCGGATCGGATATGAACTGCACAATGAGCTCAAGATCAACAAGTCGACAGTCTAGTGTCAATGTCGGCGTCATCTGGACGATGGAGCCGACCTCTCTCATCGTAAATTCTGTTGGCTCTACCGCAGACAGCACGCAGTTCTGAGAATGCAGACTGTTGGTAAAAGCGGTTGATTGACTGTTTGTTGAGACAAGCGACTCGATTTTCAGATCAAAATCCGTTGGGTAAATGTATTCAGTCACGGCCTTCGTCACATATTCTGCACCCGAGCGCACAACGACGTGGGATGAATCAATGAGGTCAACGTCGTCACGATCCAAAAGTTTTTTGCAGAGAGCGGCCGCATCGGAGACATGGCTTGAATCCTCGAATCCGACCGCCTTGAGTGCTTCGCGTCCCGCACCGACCAGCCGCACGTTGCATTCGAGCAGATTTAGAACCTGCCCATTTTCCAACTCATTAAAATACTTGACGATCTTCACAAGATTATCAGGTGTATTGGTGACGCGCAGATAGGCCGTCAACCCGTCGCGGCGTCTCACAACGGAAGATCCCTCCGGCCATGTGAGCTTAAGCCCTTTTTCTGAAAACTGAGCCTTCCATTCTCGTTCCGTCTGTTTATCCCATTCCTTCTGCTCAGCTTCCTCCTCGGCCATACGTTTCGCCCTCTCCTCGTCCGTCTCGTCGTCATGATTTGCCAGGAAGATGCATTCAAATGTCGCCAGAGGGAATGAAAGCGTGTCCATCCCTTCCGGCGGATTGTCCTGCCCAGGCAGCATCATCGATGCGCACAGCGCAAACGCCATCAGCATTTTCTTCATTCGTGATTCCTTTCCGTTCCTTGACTGATAGTTCACAAGTATATGCTTGATAATGATGACATTATACCAAATCCGCGGCAGATGCGCCGCGCCGGATCGCAATTAGATATTCCAGGCTTTGCGTCGCGGGTAAATGCATTTGCAGCGACATAATGCCACCCTCATGTGCTGAGCCGCTACATCAAGCGAAACATGGCAAGTCGGTCGCGAAAGATGCGCAGATACTCCTTTTTCGCATCCTCCGAAAGCAGCGACTCCGCCACCATCGCCTCGACCTGCGGCAATTGCGTCTTGAACTCGCCCACAATTCCGCGCACGGATTCTTCATCCAGTCCATAGGACCTGCCAAGTGCCACAAAGTCCGGCATGGAGTAGTATCCGAGAGACTCGAACTCCGGCGTCGCGAAGTCCGGATCCCTGAAAAACGACAGCGCCATGAACGTCAGGTCGCCAGGGAAGTGCAGCTGCGTGTTGAGAAGATCGTATGCCGGCGTCATGACGTAGTCGCCAAGTTCACTCTCGTAGACGGAAAAGTTCTTGAGATGCGCGTCGCCGTTTGCAAACAGGTAATCGAAGACAATCTGGCGAAAGACCTTGGGCAGCTCAACGCGGGCAGCCGGACAGGCCATGCGGACGACGTCGGCCATCTCCTCGTAGCTGAAGTCGTACTTGTACGACTCCCCGTGAGTTTCTTCGCTTCGCCCCGCAATCTGGCAAAGATCCTCCTGCCGGACGGGTTTCCCGTCCCTTCGGTCAAATCGTCGCGTAAGGTACGCAAGCTCACCATCGGCGAAACGCACGCACTTGTTTTCTGCCGTCCGGATCCTGAAAAGGCGCGAGGCAATCTGCATCGTCAGGTTTTCGTTCGCCGGGATATCCGCTGCAAAACGCGAAAGCGAATCCTCGGGCACAGGCTTGAGGATGAAGTCGCCGCCTTTGTCCACTACGGAAAACTCGCCGTCGACAATCGACAAGAGAACTTTTGACTGCACTCCCGAAATCGAGTTTCGCTGCCCCTTGCGAAGCGTCATAGGCAGACGCAAATCCGCCTTGGTGAAAGGCAGCACGTCTGGCACTCTACCGCGGACGGACATAGACCGCTCCTATCGCTCCTTCGCGGCAAGTCTCGGCAAGCCGCGTGAAATGGTCGTTTTCGTCTATCCTCATGGTGCGGCACTGCATGCGCTTCTGCGCACCTTCTGCGAGAAGTCCGTAGAAAAACGGAAACAGTACTTGAGACCGATGTACAGCCTTTCGCTTTGGAATGGAGAACGCCACCGACGGACGAGTACTCTGCCGGTACTCGCGTGTATAGCGGAATTCATACCCGCCATGCCTGAAGCGGGCCAGCACCCCTGCCTCTATGCCCTTCACATATACTGTCACGCACTTCATGTCGACTCCATGTCCTTGACGGCAAGCTTCAACTCAAGCCCCAGCGCGTCCGCGACCGAATCGACAAGCCGCATCGTCGGATTGCCGCCGCCGCGCTCCAGATTGCAGAGCGCATGCTCTGAAACGCCGCAAAGCGAAGCCAATTCCCGTTGATTGACTTTCAGTGCCTTGCGCCGTTTGGCAATAAACAATCCTATCTCTGCAATTTTCATTACAATGAAGTTTATCATATTATCTTGCCTTGGTCAAGCCGCCATATGCGATTTTCTTCATTATACTGAAAAATAGACAATGGTTCCGCGGCAGATGCGCTGTGCTACACGCGGCATTTCACCGCTGATATTTGAGGCGTTCGAGCTAAAGACTCAGGAGCTGGACCCAGTGGTAGTTCCTGTTCTTCCAGCGCGGCTTCCCATCCGGATAGAATTCAACTACGCCGTCGAAGTCTCCGTTTCTGCCCTTTGTCCAGAAGTAGCCCTTCTCGGCATTCCAGCGCAGCTTCTCGCCGTCGTACGGATCGAGAGGCACTTCGTCAAGAAATTCCGGAACAAGCTCATCAAGGGAGTCCGGCAGCTTCCCGTGCTTCGCGCGATAGGACCGGCACGCAAGAACCGCAATGAAGGAACGCGACTTGAAACGCCTCTCAAAGAGCGTGGCACAGCTGTCGTTTCTGCTCGGCATCTTTTTTTGTCCGAGGAAGTTGCGCGACAGCGGACTGGTGCCGACATCGCGGGCCATTGGCACGGCGTGCCGCTCCTGGGCATAGGACATGTCGTATGTTCCCTCGTCGACCTTGCGGCAGAACCGGTCAGTCTCGGCTCGATGCGCGTCAAGTATCCGGTTCGGCTGGAAGCAGTAGGATGCGTATCCCGGACATGCCATCAGCAAGGCGAAGAGGAAATTGCGCTCTGTGCTGTCCCATGTATCATCCAGCAGACGGGCCCGCGCAGACACATCGCTTCCCAGATGAAACAGATCGCCCAATGTCTTGCCATACATGACACCGAGAAGGATATTCCTGTTCTTTGCGGCAGCCTCAACCTCCGCCCGGGTGTATCCGGCGAAAGAGCGGCACGCTATCCGCTTCCAGCGTTCCGCGTCGCCCGCCATGTCATTCCGCGCAAGATCGCGCAGATGCACGCGCCACGCCTCGTCTTCTTCCGGCGCAAAGAGCGGATTTGCGGCCGCATAGAGCGCGATGTTGCAAAGCCCCTCGCCTATGAGGGCAGAGATTCCGTAGGCAAGCGAGTCCGAATCCATCAAGAAGCGCCCGACGTCGTGCAGCTCCATCAGGGAAGCTCGTCCAGTCGCGAGATCGACGCTCGACGCCTCGTATGTGGCCTTGACTTTGTAGATGTTGCCGATGCGCATTAGCGTGCAGAACCGCCTTGTGGCATCAAGCACCTCATCCTGTTCCACGACGATCCCGCGCGAGGATAGAATGGCCTTCGCCGCCGCAATCGTCGGAGCCTCCGCCACAAGATACTCGCGCGCGGCGTCCGCAAGGTCGAGTCTGTTTGTCTCGCCGTCGAGGTAGGCCTTGCGAAGCCGGTAGTCGATCGCGAGCAGCGTCGCGTTATTCGTCGGAAGATTCTCAGTGAAAGCCTTTATCGCGGCATATGCGTTCTCCTCCGGCGCAAGGTCGAGATTTGGCGGCAGGTATTCGCAGAGGCAGTCGCCCGACGAGTCGCGTCCGGCGACAGTGAAGTAGAGCGACGCAGCGCCCCAGACTGCGACAACGGCGGCAAATGCGCCGATGATTATATTTGTCGGACGTTTCACAGCCGCGCCCCTCCCAACAGATTGTTCAGCGGCGACAGCAGAAATACGAGCAACGTCGCAAGCAATGCGGACTCCGCCACGAATGCGAGATATCCTGCCCATACGAGCCAGAACGCGCGGCTGCGCCACCAGCGGACGAACGCGAGCGCCAGAGCCGGAGGGCAGACAACGCCGGCAAAGAACAGGAACGCAATCCAGCAGAGAGTCGCCTGTCCGCCAAGCGAGAGGGCGAGGTACACAACGTTCGCGAACGGCATCATGACGAAGTCGAAGAAAAGAAGCCGCCCGACGCTGGCATAGAACCCCGTCAGCAAAATGACGGGAGGTATCACCGCGCAAAGCCACGGCACGACAATCGCCCCGACGCGCAGAATGTCCCACGCGCGGGAATTCGCCGGTCTCTCCAGCGATGTGTTATCTTCAATCGGCATGCGCTCCCTTTCCTGATTTCGCTGTCCCTATTTCACTTTCGCCGAACATTATACCAAATCCGCGGCGGATGCGCGCGCTATTTGGCAGCTTTGATGCTGCGGCCGGCGAACCATGCCGACAGCGCTTCCGACGCCTCTGGCGTGAGCTCCGCGTCACCGTTGAAACGCTTCCAACGAAGCGCCGTGAGGTGCTGGACCGCCGTGCGCGCAAGAAGCTCGTCGCCCTTCCACCAGTCGATGCCGGGATGCCCGCAACACATGCACTCGGAGTTGCTGCCGCGATCCTTGAACTTGAAGATCCCCCGCAGCTCGGCTATCTCCTTCGTATCCGTCAGGACGAGCAGCACAGGATCGCGCTCGGGCTTCGTGCAGCATCCAAACCCGCCGTCGCGTATCACCACGCGGTCCGCTTCGGCGACCGCCTCCTGAAAGCGATCCGTCTCGGAAAACATTGAGACTACAACGAACTTCGGCGGCTCATTTTCGTACTGTGGCGCAAACTGCAAGTAATCCAGGCATTTCCAGCGCGCGCCAAGCGCCTCTTTCGTGGGCTGCGCCATGGGCGTGTCGGAGACGCACATCTTCCTCAGACGTGGCAATGGACAGATGTTCTCTATTGATCTGACCGGACAACTGTAAATCTCGAGCGCCTCCAGCGGACATTGCCCAAGTCCGCGAATCTCGCCTACCGGACATCTGCACAGACTAAGCTTGGTCATCGGGACGCGTCCAAGAATCGCGACGTCCGTCAGATTTGTGCAGTCGTAGAGGACAAGATTGACGGAAAGCTGGCTGTTCGTCAAAGTCGCCAGCGTCTCAAGCGGACGCGCCGGCGCATTGACGTCGGCGATTGAAAGCATCATCGACACATTCTTCGGCGTTCTCTGCTCGCGGAGGACCGCGATGATGTTAGCGAAATCCTGATAGGAAATCTGTTCTCGGTTCGTTGGCGAACGCGTTTCGGCAAGCTCGTAGTCAATGGAAATTCTCCGGCTATCGAAATCGATGTCGCCCAGCGAAAACTGCCTGTCCTTGCCACCTCCGGAATCGTCGTCAGCGAACGGATTCTCGTCTTCCTCGTCCTCTTCCTCATCGTCGCATTCCACGCACGCCGGCGCAGGGATCTTTGCCCGGGATTGCATCAGGTCAAACTGTGCGAGGGCACCACCCATCAAAGCGACAAGAAGCGCAAAAACCCACCAATAGCTGCGGCAGTGCCGATAGTCTTTCAGTCCGGCCTTTTCAAGTGCCGACTTCACCTCTTCTTCACTTGCGCCGAGCGAGACGAGGGATGGCAGAAGAAGTGTCGGCAGATTTCTTTCCAGCACTGCAAGCCCGCCGTCGAGAAAGACGTAGTATGAGCCCAGGTTCCGCCAGACAACACGCATGACATTGTCGCCGCTGCGGAATTCATAGCAGGTATCGGTCATCGCGACAGTCCCTTCGTCCGAATCGCCCATGAACCGCCGGATGACGAGGTCCATGGACTTCTGGAACCGAGCCCTGTTGAACTTCAGGGCAAAGACGATCAGAGCCAACAAAAAAAGGAGATAGAGGTCAAGATGTCCGCCGCGCAAGTACGCCATCACCTCGGCCGCAAGCCCCACGACAATAAACACGGACAGCATGATGCGCGATGAACGCGCAACCCTGTCGTAGACCTTTCCGGCGAATCGGCGGACCTTCGCCGCATCGTAAAGCCTGCCAGTATATTCGATGTTCATATCTGACATTATACCAAATCCGCGGCAGATGCGCCGCGAGCATTATCACTGTCAGATTTTCCGAGAATGGCCGCCTATCAGGACAGAAACACAAGAAGGAGGTGCATTATGGACAACAGGAAGACATTTCTCGCCGCAGCTTTCGCGGCAATCGCAATCGCCGCATCT
>ONVK01000039.1 GCA_900321255.1 uncultured Lentisphaerota bacterium
TCGGAGTTGAGCTCGTACTCCTCGATCATGTCCGACACCTCCTGCGTCGCGTCGACGACTTCCGGATGGTCGGCGAAGAGGGCGCGCATCTCCTCCTCGGTCTTGAAGTACTCCTGGCCCGTGTAGATCATCCGCTTCGAGTCGGAAAGCTTCGTGCCCGTCGAAAGCGCAAGCAGGACGTCGTGCGAGTCGTCGTCCTCCTTTTCGAGGAAGTGGACGTCGTTTGTCGCGATGACGCGTATGCCGAGCTTCCTGCCGAGCGCAAGGACGGCATTCGCCACATCGCGCTGGCGGGCGTACAGCTCGTGGAACTCGTCTATCGCCGCGGCGGGTATCTGCTTGCCGTCGCCTTCGCCCTTTCCCGGCGGATGCAGCATGACCTCAAGGGAGTAGTCGTCGCCAAAGAGGTCCTTGTACCATCGGGCGATCTCCTCGGCCTTCTTCGGGTTGTTCCCGCCCTTCACGGACGTGTCGAGGTAGTAGGCGATCTCGCCCGCTATGCACGCCGACGAGCAGTGCAGCCCCTCGTGGTACTTCTCGAGAAGCTCGTGGTCGATTCGCGGATTGTAGTAGTAGCCGTTGATGTGCGCCTCGGAGACAAGCCGCACGAGGTTGTGGTAGCCGACGAGGTTCTTCGCGTGCAGGCAGAGGTGGAAGCGCTTCTCCTTCTTCTCCTTGTGAAGACGGAAGTATTCGTGGCGTTCCCGGTGGTCATGGTCGACGACGTACGCCTCGACGCCGATGATCGGCTTTACGCCCTGCTTCCTGGCCTCGTCGTAGAACGCCTTCGCCGCGAAAAGATTGCCGTGGTCCGTCACGGCGAGCGAAGTCATGCCAAGCGACTTCGCCCTGGCGACGAGCGGCACGATCCCGCACTGTCCGTCGAGAAGCGAATATGTCGTGTGTAGGTGGAGATGTGTAAAGCCGCCCATCGCCTACTGCCCCGCGACAATCAGGAGCGCGATGCCGGCGAGGAAGAGGACGATCATCCCGAGGTTGAGGAAACCGGCCGACTTGGGCGCGCCCCTGAACTCGCGCCACACGAGGATGCCCCAGAGCGCGGAAACGAGCGTCGCGCCCTGGCCGAGCGCATATGCGATTGCAGGAGAGGCCGCACCCGCGGTGACGAACGAAAGAAGCGTGCCGAGGCTCCAGATCGCGCCTCCGAGCATGCCGACGAGGTGCGTGACGGGCGAGCCGGCGAAATAGCGCCGCGCTCCGTCGAGAATCGGCTCGCCCTGCACCGGACGGCGCATTGCGATCGTGTTCCAGAGGAAGTTGGAGACGAAGATGCCGACGGCAAAGACGAAGAACGCCGTGTATGCCGTCATCTTGCCTTCGGCGGGGGCGGGATTCGCGAAGGCGTTGTCGATCACCTTGTTCACGAGCGGAGAGAACCACATCATGAGGAGGCCGGCAATCGCCGCGAGCGCGAGGCCCTTCTTCGTCGCGGAGGCGTCGGCAGCCTGTCCTGCCGCGCTCTGCTTGACCTTGAACGCCATCGCGTTGCAGGCGATGGAGACGACGATCAGCGCAAGTCCGGCAAGTATGAACGAAAGCGACTTGCCGGCCGGGTTGAACAGATAGTTGAACACCGTTCCGCCGACGAGCGCAAGCCCCACTCCGACCGGGAAGGCCACCGACATCCCCGCGACGGCGATCGACGCCGAGAGAAGGATGTTTGAGAGGTTGAACACGATGCCGGCCGCGAGCGGCCACAGCCATGCGGGGCCGAATGAGGACTTCAGGTTGGCGGCGAAGGCCCAGGGAGAGCCAGAGACGGTGGATCCGAGCGTGAGGCCCGCGAAGAGCGCAAAGAGGACAAGTCCGATCACGTAGTCCCAGTAGAAGAGTTCGAAACGCCAGGTTTTGCCGGCGAGCTTCTGGGTGTTGCCCCAGCTGCCCCAGCAGAACATGCATACGACGCAGAGTGCGACGGCCAGAGTGTAGTTGCTGCAGTAGTACATGGTGGTGTGTTGTGTTTGTGGTTTGTGGTTAGCGGATTTCCCTGCGGTAGGGGACTGAGGACTGCGCGCCGGGGCGCGTCACCGAAATCGCCGAGGCCTTCTGCGCGAACGTGATGGCGTCCGCACAGCTCTTCCCCTCGGCGAGCGCGACGGCGAACGCGCCGTTGAACGTGTCACCGGCAGCCACGCAGTCGACGGCCTTCACCTTGCGGCACGGATAGACCCTGCGGCAGTCGCCGCAGTAGGCTCCCTTCGACCCCATCGTGATGACGACATGCCCGACTCCGCGCCTTGCGAGAACCCCGGCGGCCTTCGCCGCGCTCGCCGCATCGACGACCTTTACGCCGGTAAGCAGCTCCGCCTCGGTTTCGTTGGGAGTGATCCAGTCGACGAGCGGATAGAGCGACTTCGGGAGCTTCCTCGCCGGAGCGGGGTTGAGAATCACCGCAACGCAGGCGTCGTGCGCGACCTTCGCCGCCCATGCCACCGTCTCGAGCGGAGTCTCAAGCTGCATGACGAGCGCCGCCGCGCCCTCGATGTCCTTCCTGAACGGAGCGACGTCGCGGGGCGAAAGCGTGCCGTTCGCGCCGAGCGCGACGGAAATGACGTTCTGGCCCCTTGCGTCAACGAGTATGAGCGCAGTGCCTGACGGCTCCTTTTTGTCCACTACGAGACGCGGCGCGATGCCGTCTCTCTTCAGCCGCGCCGCAGTGTCGCGCCCGAAGAGATCGTCTCCGACCTTGGCGATGAAGACGCACGCTCCCTTCTTCGCGGAAAGACGTGCGACGGCAACCGCCTGGTTTGCGCCCTTTCCGCCTGGATTCATAAGAAAATGCCCGCCGCTCACCGTCTCGCCCGGCACGGGAATCTTCTTCCCCGTCACGACCATGTCGGTGTTGGTAGATCCCAATACGACGATCTTCTTCATGTTCACCTCGCTAAATCACTGTCTTTCCGTGGGAAGGCCCCACTCTTCAAGCTTCGACGCCATCCAGTCGAAGGCGGCCTCGTGCATCACGCGCGACTTCGCGTTGGGAATGACCGGCCCGCACGCGACGCGGATGTCGCGCGTCGGGTCGAAAGTGCCGAAGTCCTTGAAGACCCTGCGGAACAGCCCCTTCTCGCGCGTCAGCTGGCAGCGCGTGTCGACGACGATCGGAACGACCGGGCATCCGGCCTTTTCCGCAAGCTTCGCGCCGATCGAGGAATAGACCTTGCGGCTGAAGACCGTCTGGCGCGTTCCCTGCGGGAAGATGAGGAAGCTGTCGCCGCCCTTGATGCGCTCAGTACCCGTGTTGAGGACCGCCATGAGGTCCTCGCGCGGCGACTTGCGCCCGATGGGGACCATCCGCATGTGCTCGGCGGCCTTCGTGAGAAAAGGCAGATGGGCGAGCGACGCCTTCGCCACGTAGCTGAACGGCCCGAACGCCAGCAGCACCGGCATGAGAAGGATGGTCTCCGTCGTCGACATGTGGTTGCAGAGATAGACGACCGGACCTTCGTGCTTCATCCTGGCGTAAAACCCCTCGATCATGACGCTGAGCCCGAGCTTTTCCGCGGTCGTGACGGCCGAGAAGCACGCCCTTGCCCACTTCTCCGTCGTGAGGAGGCCGAACGGCTCGGTCAGGGCGCAGTAGGGAAACACCTTGGTTACGCCAAGCGTATAGCGAATCGTGTTCCACGCCGACTGGCGAACGCGTCCGGCGCGTCGCTCCGGAGGCGTCGAATACGACCCCGTCGCGCGGAGGGAGGCGTAGAACTGCTCAATTTTCGTCTTCTGCATTTTCGTCCTGACGGGCGGCCTCGCGCTCTGCACGGGCGCGCTCCACCGCCTCGCGCTGGGCCTTAAGTTCATCCTTGAGAAGCTGAAGCTCGCGGCGCTGCTCTTCGCGTTCTGCCTGGCGCTGGGCCTCGCGCTCCTTCTCCTTCTCTGCGGCCTCGGCCTGGCGCTTCGCCTCGAGCTCCTTCTCCTTGGCGGCCTCCTCAGCCCGCGCCTGTTCCCTCAGGGCGCGGCGTTCCCTGAGCGACGCGCCCGGCATACCCGCGCGCGGCTCGGCGCCGCCGGACAAGGGGCGTTTGACGCCGCCGCCGAGAAGCCCCGCACGGCGGTTGGCGGCGATCGAACTGGCCGCCATCGCCCCCGCACGCGATGTCGAGCCGCCGCCCTTAGCCGAATTCGCGCCCAGATCAAGCTCCACCTCGATGTCGCCTTTCGCGATCTTCATCGTCGCCTTGACGGGGTCGGCTTCGAGAACCTTCCATCCGTTGCGCACCTCACCCACCTTGAGGTAGTAGTGGATGGGCATTTTGCTGTCGGAATTGTCGGTGAACCCGACGGCCACGTCACCCGACGGCGTCACGTTTATGGCGCTGAAATGAATCGAGCTCTTCACCGCCTCCTGCTCGCGGGTCAGCTCCTTCTCCTCGCTGGAGCCCTTCTGCACAAGGCCCGGCGGAACCGTGGGATCGAAGTTCGGCGGAGGCTGCCCGAACATCTGCCGGTCAATGATGGACTGGTACCGTTCGACAGGCTGCCGCTCGGCCGACGCCGCAAGGCATGCACATGCCGCGACGACGAGGAGCGCCGGCCTGAACTCGATGCGCCCGGTCATTTACTTGCCGCTGTAAATTGTCAGGAGGCAGGAGATGGCGAGGTGGTCGCTCAGGCGGTCCGCGTCGAGGAACCTGACCTCGGAGATGCCGATGCCCTTGAGAAGCACGTTGTCAAGCGGCTGGATCGGGCTATCCACGGGATAGGTGCCGGTGCCGAAGCAGTTGGCCAGCTCGTAGCCCGCCTTTTCGAACACCTTGTACTCCTCGGGAGCGGGGAAGCACCTCTTGCCGGGGATGCGCACACCCACGCGGAAATCGCCCGCGATGACGACGTACGGCTCGTCCTTGAAGTCTTCGATAAGCTTCTTCATCTGCTCCTCGCGGTCCTTGCGATGGCCGGAAAGGTACGTGTTGCTGTCGAGATGCGTCTGGACGAACCACACGGGAACGCCCGACACGCTGAGCTTAACCGCCTTGTAGTACGTATCCTCGAAGTGGCGTTCGAAGAACACCTCCCTGTCGTCGATCTTCGTGACCTTGCCGGGCCTGAAGAAGATGGCGTTGCAGACATCGCCCTTGGCTGGGCCAGCCGCCTTCTCGTATCCCCTGAAGATGGCCGTGGCCGACTTCATCGACCCGTTGGTGGTGAAGTTCTCGCCGTATTCCGAGATTCCGACAACATCGGCGTCAACGGAGGAGATGAACTTGGCATACTTCTCCGCCATGGCCCTCCCCTCCGAATCGGGGATGGACGCGACGGAATACGTACCGTCGCTGAAGTGGCTGACGCTCCAGTGCAGGAAGCGAATCTGCGCACGTTCGACCTGTTTTGTCGCACACCCAGCCGCCACGCAAGCGACGGCAACCGCGAAGATAATGTTTCTCATGGCCGTAATTATACAATATTTTTCACAGGCTCGCAAGAAGACCACCGCAGAGAAGAAGATGCCTCTCGCGGTCTGAAAGCGACGCCTTTACACGGAAGGCGCCTTTCGGGCCCTTTACCTCAAGGCATCCGTCGCCTTCGACGGCGGCGCGGATGCCCTTGAACTCCAGCCTGTCGCCCGCGGCGACTCTGTCGTAGTCCTTCGGGTTCTCGAAGAGGAACGGCACTATGCCGAAGTTGACGAGGTTCGCACGGTGTATGCGCTCGATGGACTTCGCGATCACCGCCTTGACGCCGAGATACATGGGGCAGAGCGCCGCATGCTCGCGCGAGGAGCCCTGTCCGTAGCTCTCGCCCGCGACTATCACGTTCGCAAGCCCCTTCTCCTTGTTCGCCATGCAGTTGTCGTGGAACTTGGGGTCGCACGGCTCGAAGACGAACTTCGCGTACTGAGGTATGTTCGAGCGGAACTTGAGGCGCGCGCCCGCAGGCATGATGTGGTCGGTCGTGATCTTGTCTCCGACCTTGATGGCGCAGGCGCCCTTGAGGTCCTTGGCAAGGGGCACGCCCTTCGGGACGGGCGCGATGTTGGGTCCACGCACGATCTCCGCGCCCTTCACGCCCTTTCCGGAGGTCGCGCGGTAGAGGAACATGGAGTCGTCAATCGGGAACTTCTTCGGGGACGGAACGGCCGCGACCGGGTTCTTCGTCGGAAGCTCGACCTTCCCCGTGAGCGCGGAGGCGGCGGCCGTCTCGGGCGAGACGAGGTAGACCTGCGCGGACTTCGTGCCAGAGCGGCCCTCGAAGTTGCGGTTGTTCGTCCTGAGCGACACGGCGCCGGTCCGAGGGCTCATGTGCGCGCCGATGCAGAACCCGCACGCATTCTCGAGCATGCGGCATCCCGCAGCGTGGAGGATCGCGAGAGAGCCGTCCTTCGCGAGCATGTTGATGACCTGCCGCGAGCCGCACGCGATACCGACCTCGACGTCGTCAGCGACGTGCCTGCCCTTGAGGTAGAGCGCGACCGTGCGGATGTCGCGGTATGAGGAGTTCGTGCACGAGCCGATCATGATCTGGTTGACCTTGAGGCCCTTCCTGGACTTCACGGTCACGACGTTGCCCGGGCTGTGCGGCGCCGCCATCATCGGTTCGACCTTGGAGAGATCGACGACAAACTCGTCGTCGTACTTCGCGCCCTTGTCGGCGACGATCTTGGCGAAGTCCTTCACGCGCCCCTGCGCGGCAAGGAACTGCTTCGTCACCGCGTCTGACGGGAACACGCTCGTCGTCACGCCGAGCTCCGCGCCCATGTTGGTGATTGTCGCGCGCGAGGGGACATCCAGGGTCGCGACGCCCGGGCCGGTGTACTCGAAGATCCAGCCGACGTTGCCCTTCGTGCCGTACTTCTCGAGCACCTTGAGGATCACGTCCTTGGCCGAAACGCCCTTCCTGAGCTTCCCCTTGAGGACGATTGCGCGCACCTTGGGGGGCGGGATGTGGAAAGCGCCGCCGGCCATCGCAACGGCGATGTCTATCCCGCCGGCGCCGATAGCGATCTGGCCGATGCCGCCGCCGGTCGGGGTGTGGGAGTCGCTGCCGAGGAGGGTCGTGCCGGGCTTCCCGAAGCGCTCGAGGTGGAGCTGATGGCAGATGCCGTTGCCGCACTTCGAGTAGACGATGCCGTACTTCTTCGCGATCGACTGCAGGAAATCGTGGTCGTCGGCGTTCTCGAAGCCGATCTGCACGGTATTGTGGTCTACGTAGCTTACGGAGAGGTCGGTCTTGACGCGCGGAACGTCCATCGACTCGAACTGGAGGTATGCCATCGTTCCGGTCGCGTCCTGCGTCAGCGTCTGGTCGATGCGGATGCCGAGCTCGGGGTCCTTCGCGGGATCGCCCTCCACGAGATGGGCGGAGAGAATCTTCTGTACAACGTTCTGGGCTGTTTTCATGGCTCGGTATTATACCATAATTCGCTGCGTGAGCGCGGGCGCCGCAACTGCGACGCAACCTTGCCAGCACAAAAAGGTGGGCCGATTCAGCAAGACCGCCTGGCGTATTTTTGGTATAATACGGCCAATGAAGAAGATTGCAGTTTTGATGGGCGGGACTTCGAGCGAGCGGGAGGTTTCGCTGCAAAGCGGGCGCAACGTCGCCGAAGCGCTCGCGAGCCTCGGGAAATACGACGTCGTGCCAGTGGTGCTCGACGCGGACAGCCTCGACACGATGCCGAAGGACGTCGACGCGGCGTACATCACGCTGCACGGCGGCTGGGGCGAGAACGGCGGCGTGCAGCTCGCGCTTGACAGGCTCGGCATTCCGTACACCGGTCCCGGGGCCGCGGCCTCGCAGATAGCGATGGACAAGGTGAAGACCAAGATGGTGCTCGAGATGAACGGCGTGCCAACCGCCGCGTGGGGGCTTGCGAACCCCGACACCGAAAAATCCCCGCTCCCCCTTCCCGTAGTCGTGAAGCCGCCGTGCGACGGCTCCTCGGTCGGCATCTCAAAGGTCTCGCGCCCCGAGGAGTGGAAGCAGGCCCTCGCGAACGCGTTCAAGGCGATCGGCGCGGAAGGTGGAAACGCCTCTTCGCAGACCGTTCTCGTCGAGGAGTACATCCCGGGCCGCGAATTCACCGTCGGCGTGATCGACGGTGAGGCGCTGCCTGTCCTTGAGATCGTCGCGCCCAACGGCTGGTACGGATACAACGAGAAATACAACTCAGACGAGACGCGCTACCCCTTCCTCGAAGACGAAGCGCTCGCGAAGAAGATGCAGGACATCGCCCTCTCCGCCTACAGGGCCGTCGGCTGCCGCGGCGTGACGCGCGTCGACTTCCGCGCGTCGCCGCTCGGCCGCTGCTACGTGCTCGAGCTGAACACCTCTCCCGGCTTCACCTCCCACTCCCTCGTCCCGAAGGCCGGGATGAAGACGGGGCTCTCCTTCGCCGGCGTCTGCGACCGCATCCTCGCAGGCGCGAAGCACGACTGACAGAAAGAAATGAAAGAGAACAGGATAAAGGACTCGAACGGCGCTCGCCGCGCCCTCATCGCCGTCGGAGTGGTCGTGTGCATCGCCGCCGCCATAGGCCTCGCGTTCGCGTACAACTACCTGCACGGCCTCTGGCTCGAGCAGTGCGTGATAACCGACGTCGCGTCGCAGGTGTCCATCACCGACGGCAAGATGGTGCGCGCCGACGTGATCGCCTACGAATTCGGCCTCAAGAACGGCGCGAACCTCGCGCTTATCGACTTCAAGGCGAAGCGCAGGGACACGCTGAAGAAGATCCCCAACATCAGGGAGATATCAATAGCGCGCCACCTTCCCGACAAGGTTGCGATAACGGTCGAGGAGCGCGTTCCCGTCGTGCGCCTCGGCATCAAGGGCAGGAAAGGCGACACAGGCCGCGTCGCAGACACAGACGGAGTCGTCTTCATATCTTCGAGCGGCACGCAGATGCTGCCGGTGATACGCGAGGCGGCCGCGCCAGGAACGCCCAAGGGCAGCACGCTCTCCGGCCGGGCTCTCGCGGCGCTGCGGCTCCTCGAGATGTGCCGCGACCAGTTCAGGGCGCTCGCAGCGATCGAGGCCGACATCTCGAAACCCGACTTCATAACAATCGTTCTCGGCAACGACTACAGCGTCGCCAACATCGCGTGGGACGGCATGGACGAGCCTTCCGACGCGACGATGCCGAAGCTCAGGAAGCAGCTCGAGGATCTGACGAAGGCCTACACGGCGCGCGTCGACGACAGCGTACGCGTCTGGGACGCGACCATACCGGGCAAGATATTCGGCAACACACAGAAGAGTTTTCTATGAGCAACTTCTACGCAGCGATAGAGATCGGCACGACGCGGACCGTCCTCGCCATCGGCGAAGACGAGCCGGGCGGCCGCATCAAAATAACATGCCATGCCGAGATTCCCTCCACCGGCGTGCGCAAAAGCCAGATACTCGACATCAACCAGGCGACCACGTCGATAAGGAGCGTTCTCCGCGCCATCGAGAAGAAGCAGTCGGAGGCCGGGAGCACGATAACGCTCGGCAACGCCTACCTCGTCGTGTCGGGCCAGCACATCAAGGCCGACCCCTTCCAGGGCATGATACCGATCGAAGGCGCGAAAGTCGGCTCCGACGAGCTCGACGCCGTCTTCAGGAGCTCGCGCACGATGCAGCTGCCGAAAGACCGGGAGCTTCTCGACATAGTCGACCAGGACTACGAGGTCGACGGACTGCGCGGCATAACGGCGCCGCGCGGCATGTCAGGCAGGATGCTCAGGCTCAACACGCTCCAGATACACGCCGACAAGAGCAGGATAGACAACGCGCGCACAGCCGCGGACGACGCCAAGCTCGAAATACGCGAACCGCTGTTTGCGGCGACGTGCGCCGCCGATGCGGTCCTCGAGGAGCACGAGAAGCGCAACGGCGTCCTTGTGCTCGACATAGGCGGCGGCTCGACGGGCTATGCCGTGTACTTTGACGGCCACCTCGCCTCCACGGGCGTGGTCGGGGTAGGCGGCGACCACGTGACGAACGACATCGCGCACGCCTTCCAGACGACAAACGCGCAGGCCGAGCAGCTCAAGATCGAATCGGCCTCGGCGATCATCGGGACTCCCGGCGAGCCGCGCGTCAAGGTGCCGGGCTCTTCGCCGCTGATGGAGACCCGCACGATCTCGCGCCGCGCGCTCGACACCGTCGTCAACGCGCGTCTGAGGGAGCTCTTCACCGTCATACGCGACACACTCGAGGAGCAGGACCTGCTGAACCGCCTGCACGCCGGGGCGGTTCTCACCGGCGGAGGCGCGGCGATGCGCGACATCGACGCGCTCGTCCAGCGCGAGCTCGGCATGCCGACGCGCACCGGCAAGCCGGTCAACGTCGACGGTCTCGACGACGAAAAGTTCCCGGCGGCGTTCGCGGCTGTCGCGGGAGCGGTAATGTACGCCGGCCGCGCAGACGAGGGCAGGTCGATCCTCGACGGGATTCTCGGGAGGTTCTTCAAATGAGCGACTCATCTTCCATGATGCTCATTGGCATCGGCGGCGGCGGCTCGGCGATCGCGCGCGGCATCCGCCGCGCCTTCGGCGAGGGGCTGAGGTTCCTGACGATCGACACCGACGCCTCGTCCGCAACGGACGACGACAGGTTTCTGCTTATAGGCGGCGACAGGCTCTCCGGCCGCGGTTCCGGCGGCGATTTCGTCGCGGCTCGGCTCGCCGCGGAAGACTCCATAGGGCTCCTCGACTCCGAGGTCGAGGGCGTAAGGCTCGCCGTGGTAGTGACGTCGCTCGGCGGCGGCACAGGCGGGGGCGTGACGCTCGAGGCCGTCAAGCGGCTCGACTCTCTCGGCATTCCGTCGATAGTGTTCGCGACGACGCCGTTCACGTTCGAGGGAGAGGACCGCCAGCGTTCGTCGCGCGGCGTCATGACGATGATCGAGGAAGCCGCCGGCGCGACGTTCTTCATGCCCTTAGACAAGCTTGTCGCCAACGCGGAGCGCCTTGACGACGCGATGCGCCGGGCCGTCGACACGATGGCGTCGGCCGTTACGCTCTTCTGGAGGCTCGTCGAGAAGCCCGGCTACATAAGGCTCGACGCCGAACGCATACGGCACCTCGTCTCGAAGGCCGGGCGCGGCAGATTCGCCGCGATCTCGTCGCAGAGCCCCGAACGCGCGCGCGACATAAGCGACATGCTCGCGCGCTCGCCGCTCCTCGCCACGGGATCGGGTCCGGTGAGGGCGATACTCTGCGGCGTGCTTGCAGGCGACGACCTGAGGCTGGCCGAAATCAGCACGATATCCGAAGGCGTGCGCTCCGCGTTCTGCGGCCAGACGACGTCGTTCGAACTCGCGACAGTGAACGACGAAGACACCTTCTCGGGACGCATCTCCGTCGTCCTGATGCTTTTCGAGGCCGGCGCAAAGGACGACAGCGGCGATGCCGACGACGGGGTCGTCGGCAAGAAGCGCAGGAAGCGCACCGCAAGGACGCTCGGCGTCGGCCCGCAGGGGAGAGGCCGGTTCAACAACGCCGAGCCGACGATCTGGAACGGCGAAGACCTCGACATCCCGACGTTCCTCAGGCGGAACATCAGCCTGGACGTTTGACGATGGCGGCGCGAGACGGACACGTACACGTTCTTCCTCTCCACGTCGCGAACAAAATCGCGGCGGGCGAGGTCGTGGAGCGCCCTGCTTCCGTCGTGAAGGAGCTCGTCGAAAACTCGGTGGACGCCGGCGCAGCAAACATAAAGGTCTCCATCGCGCAGGGCGGGCGCAAGCTCGTGTCGGTCCGTGACGACGGATGCGGAATGGCGAAGGACGACGCCCTCCTCTCGCTTGAGAGGCAGGCAACGTCGAAGATCCTCGACGTTGACGACATAGAGAACATCGACACTCTCGGCTTCAGGGGAGAGGCGATCCCGTCAATCGCGTCGGTGTCGCGCTTTACCCTCGTGACGCGGCGCCACGACGCCGACGAGGGGACTCAGATCGTCGTCAACGCGGGAGAGCTCGTGGAGACGAGCGCGGCGGGCTGCCCGCCGGGGACGCTCGTGGAGGTGCGCGACCTCTTCTGCAATGTTCCCGCACGGCGCAAGTTCCTGCGCTCGTCCGCAACGGAGGAAGGCCGCGTAAAGGGCATATTCACGGTCCACGCGCTCGCGCATCCCGGCATCGGCTTCTCGCTCACGGTCGACGGGCGGGAGCTTTACCGACTTGCGCCCGCGGCTTCGCTCGCCGATCGGCTGTTCGACGTCTACGGCGCGGAATTCATCGAAAGCCTCATTGCCCTTCCGACGCCGCCCGAAGCGCAGGCAAACGCCGTGCGCGTCTGGGGCTACATAGAAAAACCGAACCTCTCGATGCCGACGCGGCACGAGCAGTACGTGTTCGTGAACGGACGGCCCGCGACCGCGCCGTCGATTGCCTACGCCGTGCGCGAGGCGTATCCACACAGGCAGGGCGACGTAAAGCCGGCGCTTTTCCTCTTCATCGAGCTGCCGCCTAACCAAGTCGACGTCAACGTCCATCCGACGAAGAGAGAGGTCCGCTTCCGCGACAACAACGCGGTAAAGCGCGCTATTACCGATGCGATCGAAGGGGCGCTCGGGCTTAGGGCAACAGATAGAGATGAGGCGACAAGCGGCGAGACGACGAGTGAAGCGACGACTATCGAGACCAACGGGGCAAAAACTCCACTTCCCCCACTCCCTCACTCCCCCACTCCTCCACTCCCCCACTCCTCAACTCCCACTCCCACTCCAACTCCGACTCCGACTCCAACCGAGCTTCCCCTCGCAGCCGACGGCACGACGGCGAGACCGTGGAAGTGGTTCAAGTTCCTCGCCGCGACCGCGAGCGGCTATCTTCTCGTGGAGACGGATGCGGGACTCGTCACCATAAACCCGCACGCAGCCCGCGAGCGCATCGCCTTCGAGCAGCTCCTCTCGCGCTCCGGCCAAGGCGAAGCCCTTTCTCAGCAGCTTCTCATTCCCGAGACCATTCACCTCTCGCCCGTCGACGCCGCGCGGATAACGGCCGCGCTCGGCGACATCGAGCCGATGGGATTCAGGATCGAGCCCTTCGGCCGCGACACATTCAAGATCGACGCCGTTCCGCAGATAATCGGCTCCCTCTCCCCCGCGGCAGTGGTCTCGACGATTGCGCGCGACCTCTCCGAAGGCGGCGCGAGGCGCGGCGAACGCTGGCGCGAGGATCTTGTCGCGAAGTCGGTGGCGAGATCGTTCGCCGGGATGTCGCTTGCGCTCGACGAGACGGGGGCGACAAGGCTTGTCGAAGAGCTCGCATCGTGCAGGATGCCGTATGTAAGCCCAGGCGGGAAGCCGACGATGATATTCACGTCGACGAACGAGCTCGACAGAAAGTTCGCGAAGAACTAAATGTCCCGCCCTTCGCCGCTGTGACGGGAGGCGAGGAGATATAGTATGAACGGGCCGCCGAATATGGCGCATATCACCCCGACGCCCACGTTCGGAAGAAGCGTCGCGGCAACGGCCTGGGCAATCACGAGGAAGACGCCGCCGAACAACGCCGAGAACGGCAGAAGCCGCTCCATCCTTGGCCCGAACACGCGCCGCACGAAATGCGGCACGACCAGCCCCACGAAACCGACCGCTCCGGCGAGCGACACGGAGACAGCCGTCGCGAGCGACACCGCGCCGATCGCGACAATCATCGCCGTGCGCGTGTCGACACCGAGGCATTCGGCCTCGTCATGGCCGAGCTCCATGACGTTGAGCTCCCTGCGGAAGAGGCAGAGCACGGCCATCACCAGCGCGAGCACGGCAATTCCTGCAGCGAGAGCCGCTGGCCCGACTTCCGAAAGCGAGCCGTAGAGCCATTTGGTGAGGCGGGTGAACTCCTCGGGCGGGCAGTACGATAGGACGAGCCAGTCGAGCGAACCGGTAAAGCCGCCAACGACGAAGCCGGCGATGACGACGGTCGAGAAGTTCGACCTCATCTGCGCGTCCGACCCGTTGGCATCGCGCGCCCGCGACGCAAACCAGGCGACAACGAGAAGAAGCGCCAGAGAGAAGCAAGCGCCGAGAAAGCTCGAGGCGGGGAGAACCCACGCGGCAAACGCGACGAGGCCGAACTTGACGGCGAGGGCCGAGAAAAGCGCGCTTCCGCCGACTATGCCGAGGATGTACGGCTCGGCGAGCGGATTACGAAGGACGCTCTGCAGGACAGCGCCCGACACGGCGAGCGCCGCGCCGACTACGAACGCCGCCGCTATGGAAAGAGTCATTTCTCCTTGATGGTGCCCTTCAGCACCGCAATGAAGGCGGACTGCGGAACGTTCACGTGGCCGAACTCCTTCATCCTCGCCTTGCCGCGCTTCTGCTTCTCCAGGACCTTCATCTTGCGGGTGACGTCGCCGCCGTAGAGCTTTGCGAGGACGTCCTTGCGGAACGGCCTTATGTCCTCGCGCGCTATGATCTCCTTGCCTATCGCGGCCTGCACCGGAATCTTGAACTGGTGGGGCGGAATCGTCTCGGCGAGGGCCTTGCACATCTGGAGGCCGCGCGCGCGCGCCTTGGCGCGGTGCACCATCGTCGCGAACGCGTCGACCGTCTCGCCGTTGAGGAGAATGTCCATCTTGACGATGTCGGAGACCTGGTAGCCGTTCGGCTCGTAGTCCATCGACGCATACCCGTGGCTCACCGACTTGAGGGTGTCGTGGAAGTCTATGAGGATCTCGTTCAGCGGCAGCATGCAGTGGAGCATGACGCGCTTCGCGTCGATAGTCTCTGTTCCCTCGACCTGGCCGCGGCGGTCCATCACGATCCGCATCACGTCGCCAATCGACTCGGACGGCGTGATGATGCGGGCCTTGAGTATTGGTTCAGCTATCGTCTCGAGGGCCGACGGATCGGGCATCTGGAGAGGATTGTCGAGGTCCTTCTCCTCTCCGCTCTTGAGCTTTAGCTTGTAGACGACGCCAGGGGAGGTCGATATTATGTCGAGCCCGAACTCGCGCCTCAGCCGCTCCTGCACGATCTCCATGTGGAGAAGCCCGAGAAAGCCGCAGCGGAAGCCAAAGCCGAGCGCGAGCGAGCTTTCGTGGTGGAAGGTGAACGCCGCGTCGTTGAGGTGGAGCTTTTCAAGCCCCGCCGAGACCTTCGGGAACTCGTCCGTGGACATCGGGTATATGCCGCAGAACACAGTCGGATGGATGTCCTGAAAGCCGGGGAGAGGCTCCGCCGCGCCGAGCTTCGCCGTAGTCACCGTGTCGCCGATCTTGATCTCGCTCGGGTCCTTCACCGTGCCGACGATGTAGCCGACCTGACCAGCCTCAAGGTGGTCTACCGGCTTCTTCGTCGGGGAGAAGATGCCGACCTCGTGCACCGTGGTGGACACATGGCTCCCCATGAACACGACGCCCTGCCCCGCCTTTAGCGAACCGTCAACAACGCGGACGTAGGTGATTACGCCGCGGAATTCGTCGAACACGGAATCGAAGACGAGCGCTCTAAGCGGCGCGTCTATGCCGAGAGTCGTGGGCGGCGGTATGCGGTTGACAATTGCCTCAAGAACATCGGGGCAACCCATGCCAGTCTTCGCGGAGACGAGAAGCGGATCGTCCATCGGAATCGCGAGGATGTCCTCGATCTCGCGCGAGACCTCCTTCACGTCGGCGCCTGGAAGATCGACCTTGTTGAGGACGGGGACTATCTCGAGCTTCGCGTCCTGTGCGAAGTAGGTGTTGGCGACGGTCTGGGCCTCGACTCCCTGCGCGGCGTCGACAACGAGAAGAGCACCTTCGCACGCGCCCATCGAGCGGCTGACCTCGTAGGCGAAGTCGACGTGTCCTGGCGTGTCGAGCAGATTGAAGAGGTACGTCTTCCCGTCCTTCGCCGTGTAGTGCATCGAGACGGGATGGGACTTGATCGTGATGCCGCGCTCGCGCTCGAGATCCATCGCGTCGAGCGTCTGCTCCTTGAGCTCGCGCTGCGATATGGCGTGCGTCAGCTCGAGGATTCGGTCGGAGAGCGTCGTCTTGCCGTGGTCGACGTGCGCGATGATGCAGAAGTTGCGTATGTTGTCGAGAGTCACTTCGATTCAGTCGCCTTGATCCTGTCCCACGCCTTGTTGTAGAGCTCCATCACCTTGGGGTCGTCGATGCTCTTGAGCACCTGCCCGCACTTGAGCGTCTCGGGGTCGAGAAGGACGATTCCGCGCATCTCGTCGTCGAGGAGGTCGATGCCGGGCTTTACGGGGTTGGGGCCGCAGAGATACTCCATGTTCACCTTCGCGGCCTCGCCGTCGTAGATGAAGTTGATGAACGCGTAGGCAAGGTCCTTGCGCTTCGCGTCCTTCGCGACGACCAG
>ONVK01000092.1:0-2197 GCA_900321255.1 uncultured Lentisphaerota bacterium
GTTCTGGATCGCCGCGCCGGACGCGCCCTTGCCGAGGTTGTCGAAGCGCGCGACGAGAACCACGCGTTCGGAGTTCCCGTAGGCCGAGACCTCCATCGCGTCGCTGCCCGAAAGCCCTGCGGACGAAAGAAACCCTCCTTCCGCCGCGGCAGGGTCGTCAACGAAGCGCACCATCCCATGTCCCGCGTAGTACTCGGCATAGCACGCCTTTATCGCCGCGAGGTCGCGGCCAAAGAGCGGCACCGTCACCTCCATGCCGCTGTAGTGCGGCACGACGATCGGCGAGAAGCAAGGCGCGGCGGCAAGGCCGCAGACCTTCACCATCTCGGGGAGGTGCTTGTGAGACTGTCCGAGGGCGTACTGCCTACCACCCATCATCAATACATTCGACTTCTCCGTGCCCTCTGTGGCTCCGCGTGACGCAGTCTGCGCGCTGGAAGTTTCACGCAGAGGCACAGAGGCACAGGAACCTGAAGACTCGTATTCAGCGATCATCTTCTTGCCGCCGCCGGAATAGCCGGTAAGGGAGAAGGCCGAGAGCTTTTCGTCCCTGGAGATGATCCCGGCGCGGACGAGCGGCTCTACGAGGGCGATGAATCCCGACGCGTGGCAGCCGGGGTTGGCGATGCGCTTCGACCCCGCTATGGCCCTGCGCCTGCCGGCGAGCTCGGGGAAGCCGTATTCCCACCCGTCAGACGTTCGGTGCGCGGTCGACGTGTCGATGACGACGGTGTTAGGGCTCTCGACGAGCGAGACCGCCTCTATCGCCGCCGCGTCGGGGAGGCACAGAAAGGCGACGTCGCAGGAGTTCAGCGCATCGCGCCTTGCCGAGACGTCCTTGCGGACCTCATCCTGCAGGACCACTAGTTCAAGATCCGCGCGCGACGAAAGCCGCTCGCGGATCCTGAGGCCGGTCGTCCCGGCACTTCCATCAATAAACACCCTCTTCACTGACTCCTGACCCCTGACTCCTGACCCCTAACTCCTCACTCCCACTCGATCGTGGCAGGGGGCTTCGGGGTGATGTCCCAGACGACGCGGTTCGCGCCCTTCACCTTCGTCGCGATCTTCTCGGCGACCATGGAGACGAACTTGAACGGGAGCTCGACGATGCCGGCCTTGACGAACTGCTGGGTCGAGATGGCGCGGATGGCGATCACGTAGCCAAACGTAGGTGTTGATCGCGAAGAACTGCTGGGCCTTCTTGTCAAAGCCCGCCTTGTGCATCTCGTCGCGGAAGATGAAGTCCGCCTGGCGGAGAATGTCGAGCTTCTCCTTCGTGAGCTCGCCGATGCAGCGGACCGCGAGGCCGGGTCCCGGGAACGGCTGGCGCATGACCATCTCCTCGGGGAGGCCGAGAAGCTTGCCGACCTTGCGCACCTCGTCCTTGTAGAGGTACTTGACGGGCTCGACGAGGCCCTTGAAGAGAATGTCCTTGGGAAGGCCGCCGACGTTGTGGTGGGCCTTCACCGCCTTGTGGCCGCCGACGCCCGACTCGATGATGTCGGGGTATATCGTGCCCTGGCCGAGGAACTCGATGTTGCCGTACTTCTTCTGGAGGTCGCGCGCCGTGTCGGCGAAGACCTTGATGAACTCGCCGCCGATGATCTTGCGCTTCTTCTCGGGGTCCGTCTCGCCCTTCGCCTTGTCGAGGAAGCGCTTCTCGCAGTCGAGCGCGATGAGGTTGACGCCGAACTGGCCCTTGAAGACCTTCTTGATCATCTTGCCTTCGTTGAGGCGCATGCAGCCGTGGTCGACGAAGACGCAGACGAGCTGCTTGCCGATGGCCTTGTAGAGAAGCGCCGCGCAGACGGACGAGTCAACGCCGCCGGAAAGCGCGAGCAGGACCTTCTTGTCGCCGACCTGCTTCTTGATCGCCTCGATCTCCTCCTTGATGTACTTCTTCGCGTTGAAGGTCTTGCCGACGCGGGCAAGGCGCTCTTTCTCTGCCTGGTTCATGTTTCCTCCTTGTTTTTCAAACTTTAAACATCAAACATCAAACTATTAACTTTGAACTTCAACCCTTCCCCAACCGCTGTCCGGCGTACTTCTTCTCGTGGATGGGCTTCCACCACCACTCGTTGTCGAGATACCACTGGACGGTCTTGCGGATTCCGCTCTCGAAGTTCTCCTCGGGTCTCCAGCCGAGTTCGTTCATAAGCTTCGCCGGGTCGATGGCGTAGCGGAGGTCGTGCCC
>ONVK01000092.1:2207-9527 GCA_900321255.1 uncultured Lentisphaerota bacterium
GGCCTCAGCTCGTCGAGAATCGAGCAGACGGTCTTGACCACCTCGAGATTCGTGCGCTCGTTGTGCCCGCCGACATTGTACGTCTCGCCGGCAACGCCCTTTTCGTTGACGAGGCAGAGCGCCTTCACGTGGTCGTCGACATAGAGCCAGTCGCGCACGTTCGCGCCCTTCCCGTAGACCGGGAGCGGCTTCCCGTCGAGGCAGTTCAGTATGATCAACGGGATGAGCTTCTCCGGGAAGTGGTAGGGGCCGTAGTTGTTGGAGCAGTTGGTGATGAGGACCGGCATCCCGTACGTGTCGTGCCAGGCGCGGACCATGTGGTCGCTCGAGGCCTTCGACGCGGAATATGGCGAATGCGGCGAATACGGAGTCTTCTCGGTGAAGAAGCCCGTCTCGCCCAGGGTGCCGTACACCTCGTCCGTGGAGATGTGCTGGAAGACGAACGCGTCCCTGTCGGGAAGAGCCTTCCAGTACTTTAGCGCGGACTGCAGCAGGGTAGCCGTGCCGACGACGTTCGTCCTGACGAATTCGCCGGGGCCGTCAATCGACCGGTCGACATGCGACTCCGCGGCAAGGTGGAATATCGTGTCGGGCTTGAACTCCGCGAAGGCGGCATCCATCGCCTCCTGGTCGCAGATGTCCTTCACGAGCAGCTTGTACTTCCCCTCGACTTCCCTAAGCGACTCGACGTTGCCCGCATAAGTGAGCTTGTCCACGACGAGGACGTCGCGTCCCTCGCGGCAGAGATGGCGGACGAGCGCGGAGCCGATGAACCCGCAGCCTCCCGTTACGATGCAGCGGCGGCTATTCCTCATCTGCAAGCTCCTCGTGGATAAGCCGGCGCTTCGCATCGGCGGCGGGATTGCCCTGCTTCCCGCCGTCGCCGCCGTCATTGGCATTTTCGGCCTTCTTCGGCCTGTAGCCGTAACCGTAGCCGTAGCCGTAGCCATAGCCGTAGTGGCGATGGGACGACGGATCGAACACCGAGACGCTCGAGACCTCGACGTCGTTGACAACGACGCCAAGGATGTTGGCGCCCGCCTCGGTAAGGCTCCTGGAGCAGTACTGGATCGGCCTGAAGTGGGTCCGGTCGGGGCAGCACATTATGATCACCGAATCCACCTGCGCCGCGAGCGAGACGACGTCGCCCACTATGCCGTACGGCGGAGCGTCGACCACGATGCGGTCGTAGTTGGCGCGGGCCCACTCGAAGAATTCGGTGACGGCCGCAGAGCCGAATATCGTGGCAGGAGAGACGCCCTCCGGCGGAAGCGAGCAGATGACGTCGAGACCAGGGACGATTGACTTGTTGACGAGCTGCGAGAAGTCCGGCTTGCTGCCGCCGTTCGCGGCCTGCAGCACGTGCGAAAAGCTCCTGTCCTGCGTCAGCTCTATGCCCCAGACCCTTGCAAGGCGCGGACGCCTGAGGTCAAAGTCGACGTGAAGGACCTTCTTGCCGGTCTGGGCATGCGAAATCGCCACGGACGTCGAAGTGATCGTCTTGCCTTCGCCGGGCTGGGTCGATATGACGAGAAGGCACCGCGTGAACGCCTCGTAGCGGGGCGAGTCGAGAAGGTTCCTCAAGCCCGCGACCGCCTCGGAGAACTGCGAGTACTTGTCCTCGATCAGGAACTTGGCAACCTGTTCGCGGCGCTTGCGGCGGACGTGCGGAAACACCGCGAGGACCTTGAGCGCGAGACGCCCCTCGATGTCGGAGAGGTTCACGACCGTATCCTCGAGATTGTCGATGACAAGGACGAAGAGAAGCCCGAGGCCAAGCGACAGGACGACGCCGACGCCGAAGATGATGAGCGGATTCGGAAGGACCGGCTTCGTGGGAACGGTCGCCTGGCGCGCGACGCGGACGATTTCGTTGTTGGACTCGGCCTGGATGCGCATCTTGTTCTCGTCCATGATCAGCCCTTCGAGCACGCGGTGCGCGACGCCGTACTCCGCCTCGAGCTTCCCGAGCCCGGACTCCGCGAAGACGATCTGCTGCTCGACCGAGGCGAGGTCGTTCCTGAGGTCGGCCTGCTTCTGCTTGAGGTTGGAAAGCTGGTTGCGGACGACGTTGAGTGTCGACCGGCCCGTCAGGAGCGCGCGCGACGTCGCGTCAAGGAAGCGCTGCTTGGCGAGGTCGAGCTCCTTTTTCTTCGAGACAACCTCGGGATGGTTCTCGGTATAGGCGACGAGCAGGCCCTGGTACGCGCCGGAGGCGTCCTGGAAGGCGCGGTACTCCTTGGCGATCTCCTCTGCGCGCGGCACGCCCGTGGAGAGGTTGCCGAACGTCTCGGGGTCCTTCTGCACCTCGGTCAGGAGCTTCTCCCATTCGACGAGCTGCGTCTCCTGGGTCTCGAGCGCAAGGATGTCGGCCGTGGTCTTGGAGAGGCCCTGCTGGATGGTGTCGCGCGAGGAGCGCAGGTTGTCCACCTTGTGGGTGGTACGGAAGTCGAGGAGCTGCTTCGTGATCTTGTCGACGTCGCGGCGCTTCTTCTCGACGTTCTCGTGCGTCTGGCTGACGGCCTTGTCGCAGCGGACCTTGTTCTCTTCGTCGGTGTACGCCTCGATGGACTCCGCATAGGCGTTGGCGAGCGCCGTCGCGAGCTGCGCGGACTTGGACCTCACCGATATCGTGATGATGCGGGAGTTGCGCTGAAGCTCGAGCTTCGAGTCGGCGAGCGTCGCCATGATGTCGTCGTCGGAGACGGTCGACGCGGGGTTGCTCGTCCTGTACTGCTGCTGAATCATCAGCACGATCTTCTCGGAGCGCCAGTCGGAGATTCGCGTGTTGAATATCTCGGCGTAGTTGGCGCCGAAGTCCGGCAGCGTTTCGTCGAGCGCGCTTGAAGTGCCGCGCGTGACGCGCCGCATGTCGACCGTGAACTCGCTCTTCGCCTCGTAGATCGTCGGAGAGATTCGGTAGACCGCAAACGAGATGATGAGGCCCACCAGAAGAAACACGAACACGGAGAGCCACCGCTGCGAGACGACCCTGAGCATGCGGCTAATCGTGACGGTCCCGACCAGGGAGCCGTCTTCGCCTTCGCCGCCGTAGCCGCCGTACGAACCGTAGGAACCGTAGGCACCGTACGAGCCGCCGTACTTTGGACCGCCGCCATAGTACATAGGACCCTGTCCGCCACCGTAGTACATGGGTCCCTTGCCGCCGTAGTACATCGGCCCAGCACCCTTCGTGCTTCCGTAATAGAGAGGTTTGTCCGCCATTTCTTATTTCTCCGTCAAAGTCTCGTCATCCGCCTTCTTCGGCGCCGGGAACGAACTTCCGGCCATCGCAAACATCGCCGCGACCATCATCATCACCTCGGAGCGCCAAAAAGAGTGGTCGTAGAACCCGCAGGCCGCGACCACAATGACTGCAATCGGCCCGAGCACGCAGGCCGGGTGGAATATCAGCGCGCCAAGACCATGGCGCGCCTTTGAGATGACATCGGAGATCGCAAAAAAAGCCCGGAACACATACGTCCACAGCAGGAAGAGCAGCGGCGAGACGAAAAACACGACGCCGGATATGCCTCGCTCGGCAAGCATCTGCAGCCATCCGTTCAGCGCGCCTGCCTGGCCGGAGGCGAACAGGGCCCAGTCGGCATCCTCCGCGTTAAAGCGGATGTCAAAACCGAAGGTCCCGAGCCCGGTCCCGAGCCAGGGATTCTCCTTCCATACCTTCTCGGCGATTGCGGAGAGGGCTGCGCGGAGTTCAGGGAATCCCGCCGGCAGGAGCCCGGAGCCCTCTTCGCCGAAGAACAGCGCCAGCTTTTCTGCCTTCATGCTTTCCGGGACGACTCCCATTACGAAAAGCACCGGAGGTATCGACGCCACAAGCAGGAAGGCGAGGCACTTCGGCACGACGAGGCCGCCAATGCGGCGCTGCGCGTAGGCGAGCGCAAACGCAAGGACGAGGACCGCGCATGCGCCGTGCGCCAGAATGACGATGTCGGGCGAAAAGAGATATAGCCCAAGGGCCGAACCACCGACGGCGATGGCAAGAAGCGGCATAGCCCTGTGCCATTTGCGCTCGAAAGCTCCCGCTATGGCGACCATCGACCCCAGAAAGCAAAGTCCAAACGCGGTGCCGGGATACGTCGCGTCGACTGTGGACGAAGACGCGAAGCTCATGGCGACCGGATTTCCGAAAATGCATGCAAGCGCCGCGACCACCGCCGCCACCCCGGCAAGGACGGCGGCAATGAAGAGGAAGCACACGCGCGCTGACTTCCCAAGCGCATGGCGACCCGCCTGCATAAGAACGACTACAGCCACAACGGACGCGAACGGAAGAAACCCGCTGCCCTTCACTCCGCCCGGAAGAAAGGGGAATCTGGACTCCGAGAGGCTCCAGAGCGCCTTCTCCGCATCGTAAGACATCCCTATGCCGTCATTAAGCCATCTGACTGCGGCGATCAGGGCGAGGATTATCGAAAACCAGAAGAGCGGGTCGCGGACGATCGAGGACGCCACGCGGAAACGCGCATCATGCAGAGTCTCGTCCACGCGACGCGACGGCTCGAGCACCGTCCAGGCTGCCGCCAGAAAAGCGAGCCAAAGGACAGCCCGTGCCGTCCAGGACTCGCCGCAGAACGGGAAAAGGAACAGCGGCGCAACCGCCAGCAAGGCAAGGTGCGCCGCCAGGCCGTACTTGGATATGGCCTTCTGCACTTCAGTACGTCAGGCGCATACCGACCGTGCCGCGGAAGCGGTCGTAGTCGTAGTTGTGCCCGCGGACATTGCCGCCGTCGCACATATCGGCCTGGTACTCGATCCTGCCGTAGAGCTGGATGAAGCGGTTGAGCGTGTAGTTGAGGCCGAGACGGGCGGTGATGATGTCGTCGTCATAGTCGTAGCCGCGCGTGTAGGAGTACTCGTGCGTCTCACGACGGTAGTTGAGGTCGAACGTGGCGTTGAGCTTTCCGCGGACCATCGAGTGGGCGATGCCCCAGCTGATGGCATCGACGCGGATTGCGCTCGCGATCTCGCGCTCCGACGGCTGGTAGTAGCTCGCCGCGAGGAGCATCGTGTTCCACGTGTCGGAGATCTTCCACTTCGCAGAGACCTGATAGGTCCAGCCGTCGATGTCGTCGGCATCGCCCTCGGCGTACTTGAAGTGGCTCCAGCCGGTCAGGACGCGGTACTCGATCTTCTCGGTCGCGCGGGTGGCGAGACCGGCCATGACGGACCAGCCCTTGGACTCGTCGGAATAACGGACGTTGTTCGGGATGTTGTCCTGCCAGTACCAGCCGTAGTTCGCGGCGAGGATGATATCGGTCCACTTCGAGGCGGCATAGCCGGCCTCGCCACCGACAAGGGCGCGCTTCCAGCCATAGAGCGGAGCATACTCCCTGACGTTGTTCTCGTAGTCAAGGTAGTAGTACGACGCGTTGGCCGCAGCATGCCAGTGCTCGTTGATGCGACGTTCGATGACGCCGGCCGCCTGGAACGTCGTGCGGTCGCGGCCAAGGCCCCTTCCGCTTGCCTCGGTCATGTCATCGTCCTGCGAAATCTGGGTGAACGACTCGGAAAGGAGGACGCTCCAGCCCTTCTCGTTAGGAAGCGAGTCGGTCCACTTGAACGTGAGGCTCTCGCCGAAGCTCGACTCGTTCAGCTGCTTGCTGTAGCGGTTGTAGGCATGATACCTGTACCACGCGCGACCGGCGATCTCCCAGTTGTCGCCCTTGTATTCGGCGCCGAGACCGGGGTTGACAACCCAGGAAGAGCCGTCCTTGGCGTGCTTGGTCGAGTCGACGTTGGAGTCGTACGTGTACGAAAGCGACACATATGGGCGAAGCGTCATGCGCTCGCCGATTTTGATGCCGGAAGGCCTGTCCACCATGTCCGCAGACGCCGTAAGGGCCGACGCGGACACGACCAGCGTCGTGGCAATAGCGGAAAACTTGATATTCATTTATTTACCTCCAGTTTTCAAGTCTGTCAATTCCAAAGGGACTGACCGTCATAGATATCCGACTCCTCGACGGGAACGATGGTCATCCTGCCGCGCTGATTGTTCCCGGGATTGTACTTCTCGGAAGGATCCATCGTGCGAGGCAGCCTGGAAAGAGCGGCGCTCGAAAGGGGATCGACGCCGTCTGCGATGTCCATGGCATTGGGATTGCCGAACGCAGGGCCAACGAGCGCGGTAATCGAGGAAGAGGGGTCGTTCAGGCTGCAGGTGCTCGCAAGATCGGCGAGGAGAGCATCGCCGGCGGACTTGAACGGCACCGCGAGAACCATGTCAAGATTGGGCTGGCTGCCGGCATCGGAGGCGCCGAGCATCGGATCGTAGGTCTTCTCCTGGCCCTGGCCGAGCGCCGGAGATATCCACTCGTTCTGCGCGAGGGTCTTGGTCTCCTCGTTCCTTAGCTCGCCGACAAGCGTGTCGCGGAGGTCGGCAGGCGATCCGTTCGACGCGCGGATGAGCATGAGGATCGCGAACGTGTCCCTGACGCCGGCGTTGTCGGCAGTGGCGGTGCGGTCCTGAACCGCGGCGAGGACATCCTTCGAGATCTTCGTGTATTCCTCGTCGGTATACGTCTTCGAAGGGTCGGCCTTGCGGTTGAAAATGCCGGAAGCGAAGCTCTCGTTGACTGCGGTGAGCGACTCCGGCGGAACCGTCGCGAACACCTCGGCGAGGAGCTTCGTGAGGTTGCCTTTCTGGGCGCCCTTGAGAGCCGCGGTATTCACGTCGAGGAACTTCGACGTCTTCTCCTCGGGGGAGCCGGGCATCTTGGATATCGCCGCGTTCACGTCGGCGAGGAAGGACGCCTGGTCGGAAGCGGCCAGCTGCTTCATCACCGAAGTCATGGACGACGGGTCCTTGATTATGTCGCCGATCTTGCCGCGCGCATCGGCCGACGATATTGTCTTGTCCTGAGCGACCAGCACGGACGCCAGCGACATTGTCATCACCATCAGTAGTTTTTTCATTTTCGTTACTCCCCTTTTGTGGAAATCAATACCATGTCTCGGGCACCCAGACCACGTCTCCCGCTCGGAGGACGATGTCCTTTTCGATTCTGCCCTTCTCGCCTATTTCTATGAGATCTATGGTGTAGGTCGTCTTCCTGCCGTCCTTGTCGCGGCGGCTGACGCGGATATTCGACTTGTCCGCGAACGGCCGAAGGCCGCCGGCGGCCTGGAGCACCTTTGTCACCGTAAGGTCCATCGTGGACGGCATGTTGACCGGCCCCGGAGAGGCAACCTCGCCAAGAACAGTCACGGTCCCCCACGGGCTCACGCCCTTGCCGTCGTACGGCGCAAAAGTCACGGTCACCTGCGGCTGCTTGTAGTAGTCGGAATAGAGCTTGA
>ONVK01000098.1 GCA_900321255.1 uncultured Lentisphaerota bacterium
GAGTGACTATGGTGAGCGTAGTGCCTTTCAGGTCGGCTTGCTCAACTACAATCCGCACGGCCTCGCCAAGTGGCTGCCGATCTTCAACTTCTCACGCGGACGAAAGGACTGGTGACATGCCGCCTCCTTGGTTGGAGATCGTCTATGTCGTTGTCTCGATGGCCATTGTCATCGGGTTGTTCTCCTTGGGTGTATGGATGGTCAAGCGGTCGTTTCGGATTAAGAGAAAGTGGGTATGTTGGTTGGTCAGAATTCTCGGCATTCTGATTTCCGGCTATATCTTAATATGTCTTATCGTCTATTTTGCCTATTGTCGCACTGGATTGTGAAGAGTTGCTGTCCCCGTGCGTCAGATTTGCCGCGCTTCGCGGTATGGGGATTTGTGATATAATACGGCGTAGCCATGCCAGTGAATGTCCTTAACGCCGTGACGCAGCCGAGGCGCGGTTCCTCGAAAGCCGCGATTGCGGCCGTGTTGCTCTTGCTGGCGCAGGGGGTGGTGTTTGGCGCCCTTGCATGGCTTTCGAGCGCGGAGTATCCTGATTTTTGGATATCTGGAGGCATTGCCCTGTGCTGCATCGTTTCGGCCGTGGCGCTGGCAAAGAGACGTGTCGCATTTCCACTCGTGTTTCAAGGGTGCTTGATGCTTTTCGTCGGGTGGATTGTCATAGAGGGAATCTCTTACTTTACCAATGACATACACGAATGTGTATGGAATTTCATGCCGATCATGTCGATGTTAATCGCCGTGTTGCTAATGGGGGTGTCGGCGCTCTTCCTTGTGCAGACGAAAAGCGCCCTGAAATGGTTCTCGGGCACTGCAATCGAGCAGGGGAGCGGTCTTGCAGAGAAGATTAAACGCGGCGTGTGGACGGTGCTGATTGCCGATGTCCTTTTGCTGGCGTTTGGAGCTTGTCTTGACTTGGACACGGCAATATGGAGCAAGGGCGATCTTCCGGATGTGATTTTTATGTGCGAGGATGAGTTTCTGGATGATAAGTTTGTGATAACTGATTTTTTCGGAATTCCTCTGGGCGAGAAGGTCAATGTCCGTATTTGGGCGAAGATGTATGGCATCGAACGTGTTGAAGAGCCTCATTGCAGTCGCACTTTCTTGTCTGAAGATTCAATTGCGTTCGGGGTTCCTGGGCCGTGGGAAGTGACCGAGCAGATCAACACGACCAACGGATGCGTGGAAGTCGTGTCCGCGAGCCGCGCCCCCATTGGCTACGAAGCCGTGTCGAATATGTTTGATACCGTCGGGCAGCGCTTCTGGAGTGCGTTTGACATCAACTGCCAGCTTGCGGACGACGGGTCGCCTTGCGTGGGCAAGTGGTCGGATGGCATCCAGACGGTCGAAATCGTCTCCGATGCGCAATCCCTCCGCATTTCCATCCGCCCAGAGTGATAAACAGTCGGGGACAGACCTAACGGAACCCATAATACTTGGAAGACGAGAGGAGGATTGCTGATGAAGAGATTTGCATGGATCGTTGCCGTGGCTTGCGTTGCAGGGTGCTCGGGGCTACGGATCGCCGAATCAGTACCTGAAGGGCCGACGGTACTCGACATGCTGCCTGTGATCAGCCGTGGCGGGGACATCTACGGGAACGGCAATCGCGAACCTCTGGATTTGTCGCGGGAGATTTTGTCCGGACGCGTTTACTGGAAGGGGCGGTATTGGGAACAGATCGGGCAAGAGAAGAAAGGTGAACTTCGCACGGTCCGGATAGATCCCGACGGCAAGGAGACCGTCCTTGAATCCGAACCCATCGACAAGCCGATCTGGCCGAAGTTGTTGGATTCGCATTTCAGGCAGTTTCTTAAACATTCGGGACGCCCTCCGGCGTCTGTGAGCCGGGTTGAATTCAATCCGAAGGAGACGGAGGGCATAGTCTGGTTCGGAGACGAGAAGGTAATTGTCGACGACAGATTGCTGATGGACCTGTCGATCGGCAGTTTCACGAACTTAATCGCTACGGCCGACAAGATTGTTATCCGTGACGGCGGGCACGACTGCTGCGGTGCAAAGATCGACGAACAGCCGGTATTGTCTGTGGTGACGAACGCGTCTGAAATCGCGGAGTTCAACGCGCGGATCAAGTTCTCAGTGAGTGATGGAATGTGGTGCTGTGGCTGCTGCGGGCATCCAGGCATCGACTGGTGGAAAGACGGACGGCGGATTGTCTTGGCGTCCGCACAGCATGGCATTGCGCTGCGGTGGCGCGACTTCCCATGCGATATGCCGTTTACGCCAGATTCCGTCAAGGCACTCGCAGAGTGGTTTAAGGGTCGCGGACTTGGCGGCCATTGGGGTGGGTGTCGGTGAAAGACCCCGCGGAACCATTGCAAAAGGCCTGTTTGCGTGTAGTTGCCGCGGCAGATTTGACGCGTGGTTGATTTCGGCGTGGCAGTTTCGCTATAATACGCCCCAAAGCCGTTGAAATTAGGAAAGTGACGGGAAGTTACGAAATGGGCGATAAAAACAGCAACGCAAAAGGGGTGTCTCCCCATTTGATTGGAGTCGGAGTTGCGATGTTGTCGGCACTCGCGGCCGAGGGCAAGGACTTCGACCGCGACGAGCTTAACGCCATGCTCGACAAACTCGCCGCCTCGCCCGAGCCGGAAGTGCGGAGCGGCCGCTCGGCGATGTGCTATTCGCCTGCATCGCCTCGCCCCGAAGTCTTTGAGTATGTCTGCAAGAAATGCGGAACGCACACCGTATATCCGACAAACACATTGAAGATGGCTTATGTTCTCGCCCGCTATCGCGACGGCGTGGCGAGTCTCAGGGCGCTCGGTCTTGACATTAAACTGGACGAGTCTCCGCTTTGCCAAAAATGCCACTCGGCGAAGGAGCTCGACATCCCGACGCGCGGTAGAATTGTGAAGAATGCATTGAAGTTTGGGTTTCGGTTGGGTGAGGATGTCGTAATCAGGCGGTATGGTCGCAAATATTGCCGCGTCTTCCCCTGCTCTCCTGACTTCTGGGTCGAGGCGAGTAGCGTTTCTACTGATGGTCGCGCTTTGGGTGATCTCGTAGGTATAAGGCATCAGCCAAGTCTTGACGGCAAGGTCTGGAAGGAGTATTCTGCCGTGACGATCCTTTCGGCGAGGGGTGACGACCCGCTTGGCTGGATTCGCGTGCAAGTGCCGATGTATTCGCCATATGATGATTATTCTCTTTCAGCTGGCGAGTGGATTCCGAAGTCGCTTGTTGGGGATCTCTCTTACGATGAAAAGGACGGGCCTTCAATCTCACGGCGAGAGCGGATTTCGTGGATCATCAATGGGAAACGGACGATTGCCAAGTTCGGCGACGTCGACATCCTTCAGGCATTTTTGAAGGGCGAGAAGGTTCGCCGTGTCAATTGTGACGAGGAAGTTCCGCTCAAGCGCGATTTGCTGCGCCTGCGCGAGCTGCTGGGGGCCGAGAAATGATCTTTGTTTCATGAAACAGTCGGGGACAGGCATCACGGAACCGTTGTAAAACGCCTGTTTGCGCGCCGACGAGACACCATATCCACCGAGGCCGTAGGCCGAGCCGCGTAAGCGGGCGCTAGCGTGGCGCTCTCCCAGTTAGTGGCGATAGGGTCGATTAGGGTCAGATAGAGTCAGGCAATTAGAGTCTATTAGAGTCTGCTTAGTGTTAGGTAGATGTCGGATAGAAGCGCGGTTATGCACGCAAGAAGTTAAGCGAGCCGACGATAAGTCGGCGAGCGCAGATGCTACGAAAAGAAACGCGCCATAGCGGAAGGTCGGGCTAACGGCGCATGTGCGAGGAGCGAGCGCAGGGGAACGGCGCGACGACAGTTCGCGTGATGCGCCAACGGACGCGCGCGAGACGAGAAGGCGGTATCCCGCCGACGAAGTATCGCGCTGCGGACGGTGGATGCAGCGCGCGGGAGGAGTCGCGCTTTTCCCCGGAGCGAGAGACGAACGCATGCGCCGTTAGCCCGGTTCCCGAGGGTGCCAAGCGCGGCTTTGTTTTGGGCCGAAGCCGGGCGGAACCCACGAAAACGAGACGAGTAGCGCAGGACTGCGACCCGAAGACATATATGTATATGTCGAGCGGGCAAGGACGCGCTACTCGGCCGTTTCTCGTGGGCGAGCACGGTTGCCCGAAACAAAGCCGCACACTGGAAGGCAAACCAGCACGCACAAAGTAACAACGAGTAACTACGATTGCATTTACATTCGCACTTCCGAACGGAAATTTGCTATAATTTCCACGCTATGGAACAGGAAGAATCATCTAAACTCGACCTCGGCTCGCTCGGGTCGTTCGACTTCACCCCGGATTGGGCGAAGAAGGACGCCGGAGTCACCGTAGGGAAAGTCCGACCGGAGCGCGATCGCCCGGCGTCCACTGACAAGAAACCGTTTGGCGAAAGACGCCAGTTCGGGGAGAAGAGGCCATTTGGCGACAAGCGCCAGTTTGGCCCGAAGAAGCCGTTCTCTCGCGACGGCGAGCGCAAGCCGTTTGGCCGCGGCCCTGCGCCCGAGCGCCAGCGTCCCCTCGATGTCGACGTCAAGATTCTTCCCGAGACGAAGGCGCTCGGCACGATCATCCGCAAGCTCCAGCAGGATGCGCATGCCTACAAGCTCAAGGATCTCGCATACTTCTTCCTCGACAACCCGGAGTCTGTCCTCCTCAAGATCACGCCCCGCGCCGCAGAGGGCGCAGAGCCGCAGCGTTCGTTCTTCCAGTGCAAGGCGTGCGGCTTCGCCTCGGTCAACGAGGCCGACGTGGTGGAGCACGCGCTTGCCGCTCACATCTCGGACTACTACGACGCGAAGGAGATCGAAGTCGAGCCCCCCAAGGGCAATTTCAGCTGCGTCGCGAAGTGCGGGCTGTCCGGCGTTCTTCTCGGGCCGCCCAACATCCACGAGTTCGGCGCGACCGTCAGGGAGATGATCCGTACTCGCTATCCCGACATGTCCGAGGAGCAGTACCGCTCGAAGATCGAGATGGTGCGCGATCCCGAGGTGATAGAGGAGTGGCGCAAGGGCGCGGTGAAGAAGACCGTGTTCGTGCCGAAAGGCCAGGCCGAAGTCGAGGGCGTCGCGACGCTTACACGCGAGCAGGCCGAGGGCGAGTTCCGCCGCACGGTCCTTCCCTCGCTCGTCGACCGCCCGAAGAACCTCATGATAACGGCGGACATCGCCCTCAAGAGCCCCGTAAAGCCGCTCGTGTGGGCGGTGCGCGACGCGCTTGAGGCCGAGCGCCGCTCGCCCTACGGGATGTGCTTCGCGCTCAGGGGCGCGTTCCACCACCGCAAGCTCAACTTCTTCCGCGCGAACGACGCGAGGGGGCCTGAGTTCGTGACGAGTGCCGAGCTCAAGGAGTTCGACCCGGCGCACGCGATCCCAGAGCTCGCGGCCGTCGCGAAGTTCATCGCGGAGCATCCGTGCTGCGACAGGACCGAGCTTCCGACGGCGGAAGGGACCCTGCAGCATCTACAGTGGCTCGTCTCTACTGGCCATGTCGTCGCATTCGCCAAGATGGGCGTCTACTCCGCTGTCGAGAAATTCCCGAAGTACGGACCGCAGTGGAAGAAGCGTTCGGCGAAGAAGACCGACTCTCCGGCCGAGCAGCCCGTGGTTCAGGAACAGTCTGCCGTACAGGAACAGCCCGCTGCCCAGGAACAGCCCGCGGCACAGGAACAGCCCGCTGCACAGGAACAGCCCGCGGCACAGGAACCAATAGAAGAAAAGAAAGAAGAGCCCCAGAATGAAGCTTCCACTCAGTTGGCTTAATGACTATGTAAAGGTCGACGACATAGACCCGAAGGACCTCGCGGAGAAACTCACGCGCGCCGGCCTTCAGGTCGAGTCCATCGAAACCGTCGGCGGAACGCCGCTTTCGGATCTCATCGTCGTTGCCGAAGTCGTCGAATGCGAGGCGCATCCGAACTCCGACCATCTGCACGTCTGCAAGGTGACGGACGGCAAGGAGACATATCAGGTCGTCTGCGGCGCGCCCAACATGCGACTCGGCATCAAGACGGCGTTCGCAAAGATCGGCGCGGAGATCCCCGAGTTCCTCGACAAGAACGGCAGGCCCGAGAAGATCAAGAAGGGCAAGCTCCGCGGCGTCGAGAGCTTCGGCATGTGCTGCTCGGAGAAGGAGCTCCACATCGGCGAGGGCAATTCCGGCATCATAGAGTATCCGGCCGAGACGCCGACTGGCGCGCTTGTGCGCGATGTCGCGAAGCTAGAGAAGCCAGAGGTCGTCTTCGACATCGAAGTCACGTGGAACCGTCCAGACGCGCTTTCCGTCGTCGGGCTCGCGCGGGAGTTCGCGGCGATACTGCACCGTCCGCTTGCGCTCCCGCCCGTCGACTTCGATGAGTGCGACGTCGATGTGAACGACGAGGTCAAGGTGGTCGTCGAGGACTCCGGAAGGTGCCTCAGGTATACGGCGCGCGTCGTCACCGAGATGACGCCCGACGCTCTGTCTCCCGCGGTCATGGCGAAGAGACTTGAGCTCTGCGGCGTCCGCTCGCTCGGCCTTGCCGTCGACGTGACGAACTACGTGATGCTCGAGCTCGGCCAGCCGATGCACGCCTTCGACCACCGCACGCTCAAGGACCGCACGATAGTCGTGCGCGATGCGAGGGACGGCGAGACGATCAGGACTCTCGACGGCGTGGAGCGTAAGCTCGACCCGTCGATGCTGATGATCTGCGATGCGGAGCGTCCGAACGCGGTCGCCGGCATAATGGGCGGCGAGGACTCCGGCATCGCGCCGGGAACGACTTCCGTCCTCCTCGAGAGCGCTCTCTTCGACCCTGCGTCCACGAAGTTCACCGCGACGAAGCTCGCCCTCGCGAGCGAGTCGAGCTACCGCTACATCCGCGGCGTGGACAAGGATCTCGCCGACTTCGCGTCGCGCCGCGCCGCGCATCTGCTGCAGAAGTACGGCAATGCGAAGATAGCGAAGGGCATAGTCGACGTCGACAACCGCGTCAAGCCGCTAAACCCCGACGTCTCGCTCGACTTCGACCGTGCGCGCCGGCTCATCGGCATTCCCGTCGGAAACGACGCGATGGTGTTCATACTGAAGAACCTCGGCTTTGTGCCGCGCGGTGACACAAGCCATTTCGCGGCCGAGTCGTCCGTGACGTTCGGCGTTCCGTCGTGGCGCTGGGACATCTCGGCCGAGGCCGATCTCGTCGAGGAGATCGCGCGTGTCTACGGGCTCGACAACATTCCCGACACGATGCCCTCCGCGCAGTCGATTTCGCCGCTTTCCGACGCGCCGTTCCGCGCGAGGTCGCGCGTGCGCGAGCTGTGCCTCGCCCTCGGCTTCACGGAGGCGATGCACTATTCGTTCCTCTCCAGGAAGGAGCTCGACGACTTCGACACGCGCGCGGCAGACCGCCGTCTCGTCATCCCCGACCCCGTGTCGGCCGAGTACGGCGTGATGCGCGATTCGCTTCTTCCGCAGATGATGGGTTCGCTCGGCCGCAACGCCTCCCACCAGCTCGAGACGGCGATGCTTTTCGAGACGGGCAAGGTGTTCAGCGTCGCGAAGACGCCGAAGGGCGATGTCCCGTGCGAGCGCGAATCGCTCGCGCTCGGCTTTGTCGGGCCCGTGGGCCGCGAGGCGCTTAGGATGCGTGCGCCGCTCTCAGAGGAGGAGGCCGTACTCTGGATGAAGGGCGCCGTCGAGGAGCTTGTCGCCAAGCTTCATGCCGGCAGGCTCGAGTTCGAGCCAGTCGACCATCCGGCGTTCGCGAAGGGCGCAGCGCTTGCGGTCAAGCTCAACGGCCGCGCAATCGGCGTCATGGGAGCGCTCTCCGCCAGGATGCGCCACCCATACCGTCTCACGACGCAGATGGCGCTCTGCGAGCTCGAGCTGAAGCCGCTCCTCAAGCGCGTGAACGAGCTGGGCAGGGTCTCGCCCGTTCCTCAGTTCCCGCTCGTCAGGCGCGACATCGCGCTTGTCGCCGCGAAGTCGGTTGCAAACGCCGCGATAGAGAAGGTCATTCGCGACAACGGCGGCAAGGAGCTCGTGAAGGTGACGCTCTTCGACGTGTTCAAGGACTCGCGCGCCTACTCGCTCGAGTTCCGCTCGGCGGAGAGAACGCTGACCGATGAGGAGGTCGGCAGGGCATTCCAGCGGATCGTCGACGCCCTCAAGGCGACCGCCGGCATCGAGGTGAGGGAAAGTTGATTTCAGGGACGTGGGTCCTGTGTTGCACGCGGATTCAGCAGAAATTTCTTCGACCGACATTTTGAAAAGGGGGCAACCCCTACTTTGGAACGACGGGTTCCGGGGATTCTGTGCTACGGCAACGTGGGATCTTTTTAAGTTTAAAGTTCAGAGTTTAAAGTTTGATGTTTGAAGTTTAAGGTTTGAAGTCTGGAGTGAAGATGAAAGTTGAGAGAACGTTAGGGCTGATTTTTCTGCTGCCTTTTCTGGTAGTGGCCGCTCCCGAGCCGGCGGCAAGACGCGCTGCGTTCGCGACCGTGCCGAAGCAGGCTCTTGTCGAGCTGAAGGCTACGGTCGGGAAGCCGTTTTCCTCCGGACTTGTCTTCGTCAACGGCAAGTTCCTCGATCCACCCTACAAGATCGAGCGCTACGGCACCGCCATCAGGATAAACGGAGTGCAGGTCACCAACGAGATCATACCGTGGACGGAGTTCCTCAAGACCCAGGCCGGCGCACGCATTGAGAAGGTCGATCCCCCAGCCGGCGCCGCGCCTGCCGCCGAGGAGCCGGCCGCCGCAGAAGAGCCGGAGGATGCGTATTCGTCGGACGACGATCTTGACGATCTCTTCGCCGACGACCCCAAGCCGAAGAAGAAGGCGGCAAAACCGGCGGCGCGCCGAGCCGCAAAGCCGAAGGCGGCGCCTCAGCCGACGACGACGGTCGTTCTCGACGGCGAGTTCAAGCCAAACGACAAGACCAAGGCGATGGTGGCGAAGCTGAACAAGGAGAGGACGCGCATAGAGAACGTTCTCCGCAACGGCGGGACCTGCTTCTTCGGCCTGCGCTACTCTCCCATCACCGTAGACCGCCTTCCTACGGACATGTTCCTGTCGTCGATGCCTTCGGTGATGAAGTCCAACACCGTGTTCGAGTCGTTCGCATCGGCAGCGCGCGTGAAGGGAATCAACTTCCTTTCGGAAACCGTGCTGCGTGATCTTTTCCGCAACCGCCTCGACTACATCCGCCTCATGGCCCGCGAGAAAGCCATCAAGGAGGGAAAATGGGGCTCGACGTTGTAGACGACAGAACTACGATTCTCATCCCGGCCTACAATCCGGACGAGAAGCTGCTGGCGCTCCTTCCGAGGCTGAGGGAGCGTTTTCGGCATATCGTCCTCGTCAACGACGGCTCTACAACGGGCAAGGACGTGTTCGAAAGGGCCGTGCCCCTCGTTGACGCGATTCTCGTGCACGAGAAGAACCGCGGCAAAGGCGCCGCGCTGAAGACGGGCCTCGCGTACATAGGTGACGCGACCGATGTCATCACCGCAGACGCCGACGGGCAGCATACACCAGAGGACATCGCGAAGTTGGCGGATGGCCTCAAGTCCCACCGCGACGGACTGGTTCTCGGCGTCAGGTCGTTTTCGGGCAAGGTTCCCCTGAGAAGCCGCTTCGGCAACTGGTGGACGCGCTGGTTTTTCTTCCTGATGACGGGGCTCATGATCCGCGACACGCAGACGGGGCTCCGCGGAATCCCCGCGGCGCTTGTGCCGCGCGTCGCGAAGCTCCCAGGCGACCGCTACGAGTACGAGATGACGATGCTCGCCGACGCGAAGAGACATCCCTCGCGGCCCCTGCAGATACCAATCGAGACTGTCTACCTCGACGAGAACGCGACGAGCCACTTCAACCCGGTCCTCGATGCGATAAGGATCTACAGGTCGCTTTTCCAGTTCTGCATTTCTTCGGTGCTTTCGTTCCTCATCGACAACGGCGTCTTTGCCGCCGTGATGTGGGTGATGGCCGCGAAGGACACTCCGCGCCGCGACGACGTTCTTGTCGCGCTCGTCGCTGCGCGTCTTGTGTCTTCGCACTTCAACTACTTCTACAACAGGTTCGTGGTCTTCCGCCGCGGCGACGTTCCGCGGAAGGGGCCGCATCGCAGCTACTACGGCTACTTCGGCCTTGTCCTCGCGATCGGCGCGGCGAGCTACGCGCTCACGGAAGGGTGCTCTGCGCTCCTCGACGTGCGCGGGGTCGCGATCACCGTCGTCAAGATCGTCGCCGACACGGTGCTGTTCATCGCGAGCTATCTGCGTAGAAGCTGAGGCGTTCTGTTTTTTTTAACGCAGAGACGCAGAGTCGCAGAGAACGCGGAGTGTTTTAAAAGCTAACCAGACTTACGCAACCTATTTATTATCATCTTTATATAACATATCGTTCTCTGCGCACTTTGCGCCTTTGCGTCTCTGCGTTAAAATTTGCGTCCCTGCGTTAAAAAACAGTTCGTCCAAAAGACGAATTTAGGTTTACTGATCTGCTCTTCTTTTCTTGAAGAAGTCGACGAGAACGGCCTTGCACCGTTCCTCGAGAATGCCGGACACTATCTCCGGATGGTGGTTCATCCCGGGATGGCGCAGAATGTCGAATACCGTCGAGCCGCCGCGCTTGGGGTCGGAGACTCCCCACACGACCCGGTCGGGACGCGCGAGCACGATCGCTCCTGCGCACATGGGGCAGGGCTCCTTCGTGACATAGAGCGTCGTGCCCGTGAGACGCCAGTTGCCTTTCGCGTTGAAGGCGGCGGAAAGGGCGAGCATTTCGATCTCCATGTACTTTATGTCGTCATTTGCGTCCATCGCCGGATATTATACCATTATTCGGGACTTCTTCATGGCTCACTTGCATTTGAAGGGCCTTCGGCAGCCCGTACGGACTCAGATTCTTAAGACGGCGCGGCGCATTTATGGTAAAATATCAGACATCGCGTTTTTACGTCATAACTACAGGAGAATCAAAATGAGCTACAGCTGGAAATGGTTCAGGGCCGGAAGAATGCACCAGGCTTCGCTTAAGTGCGGCGCCGACATCGCCGCTCTCGCGGAGCTCGACCGCAAGCAGTGGATCGCGCTTTCGATGCCGACTACGGGCGTCCGCTTCGACCTTCGCATGCTCGAGTTGATGGACACCGACCACGACGGACGCATCCGCACGCCAGAGGTCCTCGCGGCGATAGATTTCCTCAAGGCGAAGAACGTCGACTTCGACTCGCTCTTCACCGCCGGCGAGGCAGAGGAGAAGGCGCTTGCGGACGTCACGGCAAAGCAGGCCGACCTCGCCGCGCTCGCTCCCTCCGACGCCGACAAGAAGGCGCTCGCAGACTGGGAGGCGCAGGGCAAGACACCCGAAGTCGCCGTTGCGGGCGATGCCACGGCAGACGCGAACGCGGCGCTCGCGGCTGTGGAGCCTGTCGTCGACGCGTTCTTCCTCCCGCCCGAGGACATGCCCCTCGTCACCGAGGAGGCGGACAAGGTGCTTCCGCTCAAGGACCACCTCAACCCCAAGCACCTTGAGGCGATCCTCGCGTTTGCCGAGAAGTGCGTAAAGCCGGTGCTTGGCGAGAAGGACTCCCTCACGCGCATGGAGTGGAAGAAGGTGAAGGGCGCGTTCGCTCCCTACCGCGCGTGGGTCGCCGCGAAGCCCGTCATGAACGCGGGCAAGAAGGGCGAGCTGGACGACGAGGAGCGCGTCCTTCGCTACAGGCTCCACCTCGTCGAGTTCCTCGAGAACTACGTCAACATGCGCCGCCTCTACGACCTCAAGGAGCTCGCCGTGTTCCAGACGGGTACGCTCCGCATCGACGCGAAGGAGATGAACCTCTGCTTCCACGTCGAGAGCGAGGCCGCGCATTCCGCGCTCGTCGAGAAGTCCAACTGCTGCGTCATCTACCTCAAGCTCTCGCGTCCGTCCGAAGGCGCGACTCGCCAGATATGCGCCGTCGTCACTGCGGGCGCGGTCGCGCAGCTCTACGTCGGCAGGAACGGCGTGTTCTACGACCGCGACGGCAAGGACTGGGACGCCGTTGTCACCAAGGTCGTCGAGGCGCAGGTGTCGCTCGCGGAGGCCTTCTGGGCTCCCTGGCGCAAGCTCGGCGAGGGAATCGCCGCGGCGGTTAAGAAGTTCCTCGGCGACAAGCAGGCCGCGGCGCAGAAGAACGTCGAGGCCGGCACGCAGAACGCGCAGGCGGGAGGCGCCGCGATGGCGAGCTCCGTCGCCGCCATCGGCATTGGCGTCGGACCGCGCTTCAGATCGCGATTTCCATCGTCGCGCTCATCCTCGTCGTGTCGCTCCCGAGCGTGATCCTCACGTGGTTCAAGCTGAGGAAGCGCGACATCGGCGCGATCCTCAATGCGTGCGGATGGGCGATCAACCGCCCGATGCGCTTCTCGATGAAGCGCGCGAGGGCGTTCACGATCTGCGCGCCGTGCCGCGTCTGCCGCGTCATCTGCTGGCTTGTCGTCGTCCTCGCGATAATCGGCGCGGCGCTCTGGCTGTGCTGTC
>ONVK01000015.1 GCA_900321255.1 uncultured Lentisphaerota bacterium
ATCGAAGAGGTAGAAGTACGTCTCCTCCATGTCGAGCTCGTTCGGCGGATTGTTCACGTCGTGGCGATGCGACGGATAGCCCGACCAGTTGCCGGACGGGATCATCCCCTCGCCGATGTAGAAGTGCTCGGAGTCGAACTTCTCGTCGAGTATGATCTCGCTCGTGCGCGTCCAGTTGTCCTTGCCGAGCGCGATGTGCCGCGTGTCATCGGGCTTGATGAGCGTGGGCTTCGCGGTGTCGCGCGTGACGGGCGAACCGTTGTAGGCGAGCTCGACGTCCGACAGCGCGGTGATCACGTACTTCGTGCGGCGCGGAAGGTACAGGCAGTGGGGCTTTCCGGTGAACGGCGACTTGCGGCCGTCGGTCACTTCGAAGGCCCAGCCGTCGCCCTTCGCGGCAAAGTTTCCGCCCATGAGGACAAGCGCGACTTCGGTCTCGCCTGTATCGCCTTCGTAGACCGTGCCCTTCGCGAGCTTGAGAAGCCCGAACTTCGTGAGCTTCATTCCATACTCGCCAACGTCAAAAATTTTGTTGTAGCCCTGTACAGGCTTAAGCGGTATCCTGAGATTCATTTTCTTGTCCTTTCTGAAAATACTGACTCCTGACCCCTGGCTCCTGACCCCTGACTCCTGACCCCTATTTCACCAGGTGCATTTCGATGTTCATGTTGCGGCAGAAGGCGGTGAGCTCGTCAATACGGTCGCCGTACATGAGCGCGTAGTGGTGCTCCCAGCCGTTCTCCATGACCTCGCGGCGGATTGCCTCGCAGCCCGCGTCGAACTTGACGTTGAGCGGAGTGCCGCGCACGAAAAGATCGGTGTCGATTCCCGTGCCGGGGCAGACGAGCATCCTGAAGCCCCTTCCGTCGCGCGTCTCGCCGAGGCGCGCCAGCGTGACGCGTCCGGGCTTATCCTTTCACTCCGCCTCCTTCGACGGTCGCGGAGCAGTGGAGCTCCGGCGTGCAGCCGGGCTTGGCGAGCCCGCAAGGAGCCGCGCCGCAGTGCCACACCGTCCCGTGGTCGCCTTCGCATATTATCAAGTCGCAGAAGAACGGAAGCTCGCCGGAGATTATCTGCCCGATGCGCATCATGACCGCGCCGTACACATCGCCTTCGCACGCGGTGAGGTAGCCGTGGTTCGTGAGGTGCCCGAGCGTAGAGCAGACAGCGATTCCGTAGAACTCGCTCAAGATCACCTCCGGCCAGCAGCGCATCGCGAACGTGTCGACGAAGAACTTCTCCTTGAGCTTCATCACGGCGGCGATGAGGCGGGCCGACTTCTCCTTCTGATCGCCGCGGGGAGCGTCCGCCGAAGGCGTCTTAAGGTCTTCGTCGATGATGGCGATCCCCTTCGCGACCTCGTCGGCGGTGAGGTTCTTCGCGACGGTGAAGAGCTCGTGCTCGGTGATGATCTTCACCTCCGGCCCGAGCGTGCGGCGGAGCATCATCTCGTCCACGCAGCTCGTGAAGAAGCCGGGGACGCGTCCGCCGATGAGGCCGATGCGCATCCTGCCGAGCGCCTTCATCGCCTGCGCGACGCGGATCTGCTTCATCAGCTGGGTTTCCGCCTCCTTCGTCCCCGCCTGCGCGTGGACGTAGAAGTACGGGATGCCGAGCCGCCACATGTGGTGGGCGTTCATGTTCGCGGCGCAGAACGAGTTGTTCTGGAGGCGTCCGCCCTTAGGATCCGGCTCGGGCTGCGACCAGAGGAGGATCGGCACCTTGAGGCGCTGCGCGAACATAGGCGGAACGACGCCGAGCGAGAATGTGAGGAAGTGCGCGACGATGAGGTCGGGACGGTCCTTCTCCCACTGTTCGAGGACCTCGATCGCCTCGCCTTCGAGCGCAAGCATGTGGTCGGGCGCGATCACCTCGACGTCGGGGAGCGTCTTGAGGAACGCCGTCGCGTTTGCGCGCGCGGCCTCGAGAGTGTCGTTGGTCCAGTTTACTTTGCTGAGCGGAAGGTATCCAATCTTGAACATTGCTAAGTTCCTTTTTTCATGTTTAAAGTTTTTAACGCAGAGGCGCAGAGACGCAGAGAGCTCTACACGTTCTACATGTTCTACACGGTTAAATCTCTTTATGTGTTTTTAGAAATTCCTCGACCTCGGCGCGAGTGGGGGCGGAAGGCGGACGTCCCGAGAGGCCGCGGCACTTTATCGCCGAGACCGCCGCGCCGAAGCGCTGGCACTCCATGAGATCGTGCGTCTCGAGCCAGCGGACGGCGAATCCCGTGTGGAAGAGATCGCCGCATCCTGTCGTGTCGACGACTTTCTCGACATGGAACGCCGGGCACTTCACGAAGTCCTTCCCGTCGAAGCACATCGAGCCGCGCACGCCCATCGTCGCGCCGCAGACCTTGGGGCGATACTTGGCGTACACCTGGCGAACGGCCTCCTCCGCGTCCTTGAGACCCGTGAGCTTGAGGATGAACTCCTCGGAGCATATGAGAAGATCGGCCAGCGGCAGGAGCTCGTTCATTCCGTCGCGGTGGGTGCCTGCGTCGTACATCACCGTTACGCCCGCTTCGCGCGCGACCTTCGCCGCGGCAATCGCGCCGGCGGCGTTGTGTCCGTCGAGATGGAGCACCTTCGCCTTCGCGACCGCCTCGGGGTCAATCTCGTCCGCCGTCAGCTCGTCCAGTCCCTCGCGCGTCCACGCGCAGGAGCGCGCGCCGGTCTTCTCCTCGATCCAGAGGTAGGCGATTGCGCTCGTCGCGCCCTTCCTGATCTTGACCATCGAAGTGTCGACGTTCTGCTTCGCGAAGTCCTCGAGGATCATCCGTCCGTCCGCATCGTCGCCCACGGTCCCGACGAACGCCGCGCTCATCCCGAGCGCCGCCGCGCCCGCCGTGGAGTTCGCCGCAGGCCCGCCGCCCATGATGGCGTGGGAAATCATCCGCACCTTCGTGTCCATTGGAATGAACGGCAGCACTGCGAGGTGGTCGTTCGAGCAAAAACCGAGGCCGATATAGTCAGCACATCCCATAGCAGGCATTATACCACAAACGCCATGAGAGCGGCGAGATGCTCCCTGAAACGAGATGAGAAGACATGAGAAATGCGGCAGACTGTCCTGCACGAACAACCTGCGCCTATGCAAGATAATCGGCCTCGCAGCGACGGTTGAGTTCAGAAGTCGTAGCCGACGTAGACGCGCATCATCCAGTTTGCGTTGCCGACAGAACCGCGGACGTACTTCGTGTCGACGTCCATGTCGTGGTCGAACACCTTGCGAAGGAAGTCCGCCCCGAGGCAGAAGCGCTCCCAGCGGAACATGCCGCCGAGCCCGCAGACCATGTAGCAGTTCCAGTCATGTTCGGAGCTTGTGCCAAGCCCGGACGCTCTGACGTCGAAGCGGCGGTGGTCAAGCCCAACGCCGAGCGTGCCGCGCAGCGCGAACCAGTCAGTCACCGCGTAGTACGGCTTGAGCGCAAGCTGGAACTCGTACATCTGCAGGTCACCGCGCAGCGAGACCGCGCCGGCAGACGACACGGACCTCCGCTCGGCTCCACCTTCAAGCCTGTGCGTCGTCCTGGCGCCCCCAACGCCACCAAGCGACAGAACCGGGCCCGGCCCGTCATAAGTTCCCGCGCCATACGAGCCGTCCGCGTTCTGCGCCCACGGATCGCCGAACACGCCAGCGTTGCCGAAGTCAACATCCGTCACGTACGCGCCTTCAGAAGACACGTCGGTGCGCGTACAGCCGCCGCCAGTCCCCTTGAACCAGTTGTTCCTCAGGAAAAACGAGAAGTCGAAGCCGACGTCTACGCCGAAGTCTCCCCATGCCCACACCGCGCGGTCGAGACCGAAGCTTGCGCCCGTGGAAAACGCATCGTCACGGTCGAAGACCCCATGGGCGGCATAGGCCGTCGAATGCTCCGAATACGGCGACGAAAACGACATAGTGCCGCCTGCCTGCTGCCCTGCGGGGATGTACCAGTTCCACGTCGAGCCCTCCTGCCCCGCCGCGTCAACCGGATCGATAAACGCGCCGTTGGGGAAACTCATCTTCCCCGAGCTGGACGTAATCGCGTCGTCTGCGGCCTGCGCCGCGGCGCGCGAGCTCGAAGACGACGCCGGCGGAAGACGAATAGCTCCGGGCTTCACGCCGAGGCGCCCCTTCGCGCCAAAGTTGAACTGCGGGCCGACCCTGACGCGCCAGCCCTCGCTCCACGAAGAGTTTAAGCCATTGCCTTCGTCGGCCACGGCAAGCGCCGTGCACAAGGCAATCACCACTGACAAAAGCCGCTTCATTCCGCTATCTCCTCGATCTCAAGTGCGAGCTTGAAGAACCTCGCGTCATTCGGTGCCGGAGCTGAGAACGATCCATCAGCACCCACTTCCACCGTGCACAGATCGGCAAGCGCGCCACCCGGCGAATCTCCGCCCAGCAGGACAAGCCGCGCGTTCGCGCCAAGTGCGCCCGCCTGTCCGTCCGCGCCAACCTCGACCTTGCCGCGAATCGTGTCGCCGCCGATCGAGAACTCCGAGAACCTGCAGTACGGCTTGCCGTCCGCCCCTGGCATCACGCCGACAGCAAGCGCCGCGTTGAGCCGCGCCGCGGAAACCGGCGCAGCAAGCGGCCGCATCGCACGCAACGACGAAAACGAACGCGAAGCGCGCGCGACCACGGGCACGGACTTCGTCACCCCGCCCGACTCCCAGCAAAGGAATCCGACGAAGTTGCCGACCTTTGCGGCGCCTTCGTTGCCCGACTCCGGCACGACGCGCTTCTGCACATACATCTCTATCGTGCGCTCGCCGACCGGAATCTGCGACGCGCCGACGTCGCGCACGCCATATGTCGCCGGGACGTTCTCCGCCGTGATCAGCGAGGCGTCCAGGTCGACGCACCTGTAGACGCCGCCGTCGTATTCGGCGGTGTTCGCGTTCGCGGCGCGTCCGGGCGTGTTCCAGAGCGCGGCGAGGAGCGAGCCGCCATCGCCGATGCGGTCGGCGAAAAGGAACCTGACGTTGACCACGCCCGCGGCGAGGCCGTTCGTGCAAGTCACCTCCAAGTGCGCGAAGTACGTGCCCGAAGCCTGCAGATACTTCCATGCGACGTCCGCCGTCAGCTCGGCAACGCCAATCGCGAACCTGACCTCTTTAGTCCCGGTGTAGTTGTTCTTGCCCGTCAGGACCAGCGTCGCAGTGCCAGGCGAGTCGTTGTCCCTGTAGGAGACGTCGTAGTCGTTCCCGGTTATGATCGACGGATCTCCGTCCGTCACGACCGGCACCGGCTCGACGGCGACGCCGCCGAACAGAATCATGTCTATCGGCGCAACGGACGCTTTCGCAATGTCGCGCGGCACGACCGTCACCTTGACCTCATGTACGAAGTCCTCGAAGTTGTCGGACGTGGCCTTGTACCACACCGACGTGACGCAGACGTTCGTGAACGCCGCCAGAGCGTCCGTCCACGCTTCGGCGCCCGGGCTCAGCGCATAGCCGACGGACGCGTTCGGATCAAAGCCCCGGAACGCCAGGAAAATTGCATCCGCGTCGACCGTGTGCCCTGCGCCGTCGTACTCCGCCACCACGTCGAACTTGGAAATCCCGCCCTCCGGCACCGTGCCATCTCCGGGCTCGTCGTCGATCACGGCCCTGTCGATCTTCACGGTCGCGAAGTTGGTTGCGGACGCATACCCCTCGGCCGTCGCCGCATACCACACGGAAACCGCTCCGCCCGTCACATTCGTGAAGAGAATCGGGCCGCCCGAGTAGGGGCCTTCCTCCGCCAGCGCGTAGCCGACAGTTGCGTACGCCGGATCCTTCACCGTCACAAGTATGCCATGCCCCTCGCCGTCATAGACGCCCTCGTAGCCGCTCGCCTCAATCGTCATCAGCGGAAGTCCGAGCCCCTTCACGACGAAAGTCGCCGTCTCTACCTTGCCCGTGACACCGTCTGTGACAGTCGCGTGCGTGAGCGTGTATACGCCGTCGTACTGTGCGGTCCAGTTCCATACGTCCTCTCCGGAAAGTCCGGCGACGAGCGTTCCGTTCGTGGTGTGCGGGGTGCCGCAGGCCTGCGCAATCGCGACGTCGGAACTGGTGCCGCCGTCCCACAGGGATGAATAGGTAAGCGTCTCCGAACCGTCGCTCTCACGCGGCCCTTCCCGCGTGTCAAGGCGAAACTCCGCCGAAGAAGAAGACGAGAGCGTCGTGGCGGCCGACGCGCCCCCCACGCCTAGCGCAACCGCCGCGACGGCCACAAGCCGCACAATCTTGAACCAAAAGCACATAATTGATTCCTTCATCCGTGTTTAGATCTTACCGTTGGCGGGGCCTCACAGCTCGTCGATCCAGGGGGAACCGCAGTAGCGGCCGACATTGTTTTCGCTGCTGGCGTCGTGTATCGTTTCCTCCTCGACTTCGACATGGGAGCCAAGCGCCTCTTTTGTCTGCGCTTCGGAAAAGCTGCTGCTGCCGACGGCGCCGCCTATCATCCTCGCGCCGTCGTCGTAGCTCATTTTGCACCTCACCTTGTTCATACCCTCGAAGACCGTCTTCTGGCTCATGACCCCGACCAGCCCGCCGCTGCCCAAGGTTTCGTCATGCACAGGGATGTCGATGTATCCCGTGACGGCGCAGTCGCGGACAACGACCTTGTCAGAATCCCCAGCGCCGCAATATTGGATGATCCCCCCGGCCATGCACTCGGCGGTCAGGTCGCCATTGAAGACGCATCTGTCCAGCGTCGCCGTGCCGCCGGAGAAATCAGACACGATGCCGCCAGTGCGGTTTCCGTAGACAGATCCGCCCGACACGCACTTGGCTATGGTCACGTCGTTTGCCCCGGCGAACACCGAGCCCAGAATGCCCGCACCGTGGTAGGCGAAGACCTCGGCTGCGGATTCGCAACCGGAGATCAACACCACGCCGGCAGCTCGGGCAGCAATGCCGCCGGCGAGACTTTTCGCGCAGAAGGAGCAACTGGCGTCCGCCCGGACGCCCCGTATCGTCGCCGGCTTGACGGCGGAGCCCTTTACGAAACCAAACAAGCCCGCCATGGATCCATCCGCGGCCGTAGAATTGCAGACGGCGTTGACGATGCGGAACCTGCCGCCGTCGTAGACGCCGCAGAACGGCGCCCCCCCAGTGCCGATCGGCGTCCAGCCATAGTGGGCGCCGCCCGCTCTGCTGCGGAAGCGGGCGGTGGCCGCGGAATCCAAATCACCCCACGAGCAGGAGATCGTATTGGTGCCCTCGCTTGCCTCTACCGCAATTGCGTTGGTGATGCCGCAGGAGCCGGCGAAGTCGATGTCCTTGACCTGTTTGAACGAGCCGTCAAGGTGTTTGCGCACGTTGTCCAGATGCCGCGGGTTGGCCACCTGCATCACCGTCCCCGCGGCATATGCGCCGTTGGCGAACTCGTTGGCGGACACGTCAAGGGCAAGCGCACCGTTGTCGAAGGGAACGGGCTCCGCGTAGTCCAGCCACTCAAACGGGACGTCGTCCGCCAGAAGGACCACGGAACGGACCTTTGCGCCCAAGGGGACCTCGAGTCCGATGGAGCAGGATCCGACGGCCTTGTCAAAGGACGCGTTCGTGACGGCGACCGTCCATTCGATCTCGCCGAAAACGTAGGCCACCTCGGCCGTCACCACGTTGACGTCCATCTGGTAGGCGTTGACGATATCCAACGTCACGGGCTCGGTGGCGTCGAGCTTGACGAGCGAGACCGTAGCGACGGCGGTGGTGTCGACATTGGTCACGCCGGCGGCCTTCGTGTCCCACGTCACGCGGTTGCGGCCCTGGTTGAGCGTGGGCTCCGCCCCAGCCAGGAAGTTCGTGACGGCCCAAGTGCGGGCCGCGCCGCCTTCGCCCTTCTCGGCGACAGACACCTCGGCTCTGAACCACGTCTTGAAGCCATCTATGTCGTAGTCCACGTCCACAAGTCCGTTCCACGGCCAGCGCTGCCGCGCGACGACATTCGAGACGACCAGCCCCGTCATAGCCCTTGTGAAGGCGGAGCAGACGACGCCGGCCTTGGGCTTAGAGGTGAAGTACTTGCCGATGCACTCGGACGCCGCGTCGCCGTCTAGGGTGCGGACCAGGCGGAAGCCATCGCTGTTGGATGCGGCCGACGGGGAAACGCCGGACCGGAAGGACGAAGTGCAGCTGTCCGCGCTGGAGCCGAATTCACCGCCGCGCACCACCAGGTTCGCGCCGCCCCCCGTTTCGAGGCACATCTCCCGCACATTGCCATGCATGTCGTAGAGGCCCCAGGCGTTGGGCCGATTCGACCCGACTTCGTGCGTCTTGCCGCCGGAATTGCCGGAGTACCACATGTAGTTTCCGTCTGGGGCGTCGCCGTAGGCGAAGCGGCTCGTCGTTCCGGCGCGGCAAGCGTATTCCCACTGCGCCTCGGTCGGAAGGTCAATGGCGGTGAGGCCGGACTTGGAACGCAAGGCCCCGAGGAAGGAAGCCGAGCCCGACGCGCCGCGGACGGCGTTGCAGGAGACCCTCTCCACCGGGCGCCAGAGTGAGTCTATGGCGTTCTTGAACTCGGACGGATTGGAGCCTGTCACCAGCTCCCACTGCCTCTGAGTGGTTTCGAAGACGGCGCAGTAGAACGGCTGCGTAAGCGCAACCTCGTGCGGCGGGTTTGAGGCGGGGCTGCTTCCGTCGGCTCCCATCGTGAAGGTGCCGGGCGCGACGAGGCGCATCACGAGCTTGTCCGTCTTGTAGTCGTCGGTCCAGCCTTCCAAAGGTCTCTCGTCGAGATAGGTCACGGGATAGGAGGCGGCATCTGCGCCGCCGGACAGGTCTATCACGCAGTATTCGGGCATATTGAGATAGGACACCTTGAACGTGACGTTTGAGGACAACAAGAAGTCGAGGCCCTGCGCGCCCATGTCCCACGTGACGGAGTGCGCGCCCTCGGCAAGCCCCGTGTCGCCTGAAAGCGCCGTCGCGGCCGCGATGTAGTTCGAGCCGGTCACGTTGTCCGTGGCGATGATGGAGAAAAACGGCTGGTTCCACTCAGGACACCACAACTCCGGACTGTTCACGACGTCGAAGGAGAAGTCCACGGCCGGGACTCCGGCCACGGACTGGGTCGCTGTGATGTTGGCGATAGACGGCCAGGGCTTATTGTAGTCGAGCCTTAGCGTGCGGGTTTCGCCGTCCTCATCCCATGCCAAATATGCACGCGCATTATATATGGCCTCAGCAGCAGTGATGCCGCGGCCGACGACCGGCAGGCATATTTTGCGTTCGTCCGCCGGGACGGACGCAAAGGCATTCGTCATCGTCGCGTCGCTCACGCCGAAGACCGCCCTTTCGCCATCTGTAAGGTTCGCGAAGGGCGAAAGCTCGATTGGCACCATGCAGTAGGGCCTTGCGTCGACATCCTCGAGGTCAACCAACGGTGCGATCTCCGCGGCGAACTCCGCGGGTCGGGAGACGAGCCGTCCCTTTGTGATGGCGAATTCCAGCGTCACCGTCCTGCCGCCAACTGTTATGTCGGAATTAAAGCTTTTCCCGTCCGCGTTTATTGCACCATGCTCGTCAAAATATTTGAATACATCCGTCGACCCTCCCCAGCCCGAGATGGTACCCGCCTCATCACCTGCCAACTCGGAGGGGGTTCTCGTGTCAGCCGCATCGTGCATTTTCTCCCTGTATCCGCCCTGCAGAAACTCCTCGCTGTAAACGTTGCCGGTTTCAACATTCAGGTAATAGAGATTGCCGTCGCTGCCATTCAGTTTTATCATGCTGGAAACCCCAAAGAAAGTAGTCTGCTCTTCATTGAGGTGCTCGCCGTAATCGTAATAGCGTTCAGGGATGAGCAGGCGCATGTTCGAGATCACGCCATTATAGTTCGTGTACCACGTGACGGCGACCTGCGGGCAGAAACAGCCGCCCATGTCCTTCGCGTATTTCCACCGCAACGTCGCCGACACCGGCGGCCGTTCGGCGGATCCCAGTCGACTCGTGCCGGCATAGTCGCCCTGGCCAGTGGGTGTCGCGACGGCGGTGCCGGTAGAAAGCGAGAGGGATAAGACGACGAAAGAAAGGTACTTAAGCGGTGATGTTTGCTGTCTGCGCATTAGTCGGTTTCCTGGCTTTTAGACTGGTTCATTGTTTGTTCCTGGCCGTCGGCCTGTCGTTTGCCGCCTCGACCCCTTCTGTGTGAACACGAGCCCGGCCGCAGCGAACTTGCGTTCACGTCCGAACGCGGCCTGAGGCGACCTCGGCGCGGTATTCGTCGACAGTGCGGCGAAGGCCGGCGGCAAGGTCGATCTTCGGCGCCCAGCCAAGCTTGCGGATGAGCCGCGTGTCGCAGAGCTTCCTCGGGGTGCCGTCGGGCTTCGTGCGATCCCACTCGATGAACGCCTGAGAGCCAGTCGCCTCCTTCACCATCTCCGCAAGCTGGCGTATCGTCACCTCACGGCCCGAGCCAACGTTGACGAGATCCGGCGGATTCTCCATCTCGAGGAGGAAAAGACACGCCGACGCGAGATCGTCCACGTGCAGGAACTCCCTGAGAGGCGAGCCCGATCCCCAGAGCGTCACCGTCTGGTTGCCATTGACGCGCGCCGTCTCGAACTTGCGTATCATCGTCGGCAAGACGTGTCCATGCTCCGTGTCGTAGTTGTCACCGGGACCATAGAGGTTCGTCGGCATGAGCGAATGGTAGACAAGCCCCCTTTCGCGCCGCAGGAACTCGCAGAGCTTGAGCCCCGATATCTTCGCAAGCGCATAGCCCTCGTTCGTCTTCTCGAGCTCCGATGTGAGAAGCGCCGACTCGGGGATCGGCTGCGGCGCCATGCGCGGGTAGATGCACGTCGAACCGAGGAAGAGAAGCCGCCTGACACCCGCCTCCGCCGCGCCCCATACGGTGTTTAGCGCGATAAGCTCGTTCTCATAGAGGAACCTGGCGTTCGCAGCGCTGTTCGCGCCGATTCCGCCGACGCGAGCCGCCGCGATTATGGCGACGTCGGGCTTCTCCGCTTCGTAGAACGCGCGAACCGCCCGCTGGTCCATGAGGTCAAGCTCCGCGTGGGTGCGCATGACGATGTTCTCGAAGCCCGCCGCCTTCAGAGCGCGGACGCACGCGGAGCCCACCATGCCGCGGTGTCCCGCGACGTAGATCTTGTCGGCCTTAAGCATCCTTGATCGCCCTTTCCTTGCGGGCGAGCTCGAGGTCGGAGTCGACCATCATCTTCACGAGGTCGTGGAACTTGACCTTGGGCTCCCAGCCAAGCTCGCGCTTCGCCTTCGACGCGTCGCCGAGAAGCTGGTCGACCTCGGTCGGGCGGAGATACCTCTTGTCGCACTCGACGTACTTCTCCCAGTCGAGGCCGACAAGCCCGAACGCCTCCTGGAGGAACTCCTTGACCGTGTGCATCTCGCCCGTCGCGAGGACGAACTCGTCGGGCCTGTCGTGCTGCATGATGCGCCACATGCCCTCGACGTAGTCTCCCGCGAAGCCCCAGTCGCGGAGCGAATTGATGTTGCCCATGTAGAGCTTGTCCTGAAGCCCCATCTTGATGCGCCCGACGGCCCTGGTGATCTTGCGCGTCACGAACGTCTCGCCGCGGCGAGGCGACTCGTGGTTGAAGAGGATTCCGTTGGAGGCGAATATCCCGTACGCCTCGCGGTAGTTGCGGACGGCCCAGTAGGCGTAGAGCTTTGCGACCGCGTATGGCGAGCGCGGGTAGAACGGAGTCGTCTCCTTCTGAGGGACTTCCTGCACGAGGCCGAAGAGCTCGGAGGTGGACGCCTGGTAGAACTTGGTGAGCTTGTCGCGCCCGGTGAGGTGGATCGCTTCGAGAAGCCGCATGGTGCCGAGCGCGTCCACATCTCCCGTGAACTCCGGCGAGTCGAACGAGACTCGCACGTGGCTCTGCGCCGCGAGGTTGTAGATTTCGTCGGGCTGTATCTCGTAGACGAGCTTAACGAGGTTCGCGCTGTCCGCGAGGTCCCCGTAGTGGAGGAAGAGCCGAACGCCGTTGATGTGCGGGTCTTGGTAGAGGTGGTCTATCCTCTCAGTATTGAACGTCGACGCACGGCGGATTATTCCGTGGACTTCATACCCCTTTTCAAGCAGCAACTCCGTGAGATAACTGCCGTCCTGCCCCGTAATGCCCGTAATGAGTGCTTTTTTCATTGGTCCTTTTCCTTGGAATAGGTATTATACCAAATTCCAGGACCCTAAGGCCTACCATTGACCTCAAAATTCTCCCGCCGCTCTCCAACTCACTGCCCCCTGACTCCTGCCCCCTGACTCCTATCCCACCACTCTCCAACTCCAACTCTGAACTCCAACTCACTAACCCCTAACTACTTCGCGAGCTCGTACATCATCGTCGGGGCGTCCTTGCCTTCTCCGGCGGCGACGCTGACCGTAAAGACATACGCGCCGTCGACGTACTTGGCGGGGACTTTCCTCATGCGCGTGCCGTCGGAGGCGAGCGCGTAGAGCGAAAGCCCCGCATTCGCGTTCTTGAGCGAGACCTTCGCAGAACCCGTCTTTGCAAGATACGGAAGCTTGCCCCACTCCTTTGTATCGGTCCGCCTGTCGTTTGTGAAGGCCATGTCCGTGTTCACGACGTCGGTGATGTGCAGAACCAAGACACGGCGCGACTTCGCGAGCGGTGCGCCGTCCATCGAGGACGCGGACACCGAGCAGAACGTCGTCGCGCCCGAAACGGCGAGCGGCCCCGCCGAGAGGTCGTGCCTGTCGATCGAGCAGACCGCGGCCGTGCGCGGCGAATTGACCGAAAGGTCGCCGGCCTTCGTGCTGATGCGTATCTCCTTCGTGTCCGAGACAGTCTCGCCCGGGAACTTCGGAATGGCGTTCTTGGTAGCGGCGGTCCAGGTCTTCGCGCAGGCGAGCTTCGGGCTTTCGCCGTTGTCGGCCGTGTAGGAGCCGATGCGAGAGGTGTAGCCGAGCTGCGTGAACGGATGCGGAAAAAGGCCGTTCGCCCACATGTCGCCGAGGCCGCGTCCGAACGCCTCGCCCTTCGTGACTCCGTAGCCGTAGGTCTCCTTGGCGGGCGCGACATCGCCGCGGCCGAACATCAGCACGACCTGGCGTTCCGTGAGCTGCCCGATGGGGTCGCGGCAGATGTCGAAGCCCCTCACAGCATGCGCCCCGAACATTCCATCGCGCGAGTGGCTCCAGGCGAAGCGGTATAGCGCGTCCCAGTCCTGGAGCGAGGCGTATGCGCCCATCATAAGGCCGCCGTCGCCGCGGAACTTGTTCGGCGGGCAGTAGTTGTACTCCGTTATCGTGAAGGGCTTGCCGAGAATGCGCGTAGGCGCCTTCATCATCGGCTCGTTGTACGTCGGGTTGCCGCTCTTGATGTCAGACGACTGGTTGACGTGGAACGGCAGCTTCTGATAGCTGGGCTGCGGGTGATCGCCGTAGCCGTGGTTGTCGACCACCTCAAGCGTCTCGCGCTCGTAGGCCTGCGCCGTGTTGTCCCACCAGTTGCCGCCCGAGATGAGCGCACGGATGCCGGCGTCCTTAAGGCGCTTTGCCATGCGGACGTTTGCCTCGGCCTTGACCTTGTAGAGGAACTCCGCGAACTCCTTCTTCTTGCCGATGTCCTTGGCGGGGTACTCGGGATAGCCCTTCCCCTTCGCCCACTCGTTGTACTTCTTGACGTACATGTCGGCCGCGCCCCACCAGACCGTCGCTATCGAGTCCTCGTTCATCAGCGTGACGAAGAGAACTGCGGGGTCGTCCTTCCACTTGATGCCGGTGTAGGGGTTTACGTGGTCGAAGATCTCCATCGCGCGGCGGAACCACTGGTCCTCGGCGGGCTTGTGGATCGGCACGATTGCCTTGACCGTATTCGAGTTAAGCGGCTTGTCGAAGCCCTCGCAGCTGCCAAGGCCGCCCATCGCGTAGAGGTCGAACGTCGCGTAGATGCCTGCTTTCTTGCACTCTGCGAACAAGTAGTCGAGCTGGTCGAGGCGCGCGGGAGATATCTCGGGATAGGTCTTGCGGTTCCAGAGGTTGTTCCACTCGTCCTTCGTTATCGTCACGTCGATGTGGTGGAAGCGCACCGTGTTCCAGCCGCGGCGGACGAAATCCTGGACGACCCGCTTGCACTGCTCCTTCGAGAGGAAGTTCGCGTCGAAGCAGAGATTGCCGCCGACGAAGCGGACGGGCTTGTTGGGGCGCTTGTCGAAAACGAAATGGCCGTCCTTCGTCACCTTGGCGAAACCGTACTTGCCGGCCGGGGCGTCGGCGGAAACCATGTCGGAGAAGTCGAGGATCGAGCCCTCCTTGATGTCGTTCTGGAACGGGAAGACGCACCAGTCGGCGTTCGCCACCATCTTCGCGGGCGGCGGCGGGAGGTCGAGCTTCACCTTGCCGGCGGACTTCTTCAGCGAGTCGGCAAACGCGCCGTAGAAGTCAAATTCTATCGTCGAGCTCGTCGCCTGCTTGGCGTCCGGGAAGTCGATACGCAGCTCGAAGCGCCCCTGCTTGTCCTTGCGGCCATCCCACAGGACGGGATTGCCCTTCGAGACGGAGAGGCCGAGCGTCTTGGCGCCTTCCTTTGAAACGATCTTTATCGCGCCCTTTTCGCCGACGCCGATCCACTCGTCGCCGTACTCGGCGGGAATAGGCTTGCCCGACACGGTGCCGCCTGCGAAGTCGGAGAGCGGAAGCGGGAAGCGTATGTAGGCGCGTTCAAGCGCCATCGGCTTGCCGTCGAGCGAGGCGATCTTCCAGCGCGCGTGCGCCTTTGCCTCGCCCGACTTCGAAACGTCATAGAATTCCTCGCGTATCGAAAGCCCGCGCGACCCGGCCCATATCTTCGCGGTGAAGAGAAGACCCCGGCCAAGCGCAGGATCGTCGATCGGCTCCTTCTTGTGCTCCTTCGCGGCGTAGTCCTGCGCGGTGTACGCCCAGTTGGGGCCGAACGCAACGAAGTTCACGAATCCCCACTCCACCTTTGAGCTGTCGCGGACGATCCCCTGCACCTGCGGAAGTCCGCGGCCTTCTACGGAGATGTTCGCGGGCGTGTCCGCAAACGCGATCTGCGCGGCCGCAACCGCGGCAACTGAAAGTGCTGCAATACGAATCTTCATGTGTCTTCTCCTTTTCAACTGACGCCTGTACTGCCTACTCAAACGACAGGGCTCACAGTTTTCGCCGCAATTTTACCAAACGCCGCACATCAATGGAATATACAATGGTATAGGCCAGAAAAGACGCCCTCAGGCGGAGAGGTGGCTGCGGCGCCACGCCCCGCCGTGGAAACGAAGCGCGAGAATCGTGGCGAGCACGGCGAAAAACGCGGGCATCGTCCACCAAAGCGCAAAAAGCGACTTGTGGCACATGGCGATGGCAATCACCGCAGGCATCCATAGGCAGATGTCGCAACCGAGTTTCGCGCACATGACGAACTTCACGTCGCCGACGCCGCGCAACGCCCCCTCGAACACCAACCCCACGCCCTCTCCAATCTCGCGCAAGAGCATTATGAAGAACAGCGTGCGCACGGAAGCGCACCATGCGTCCATTGAAAACGCCGCGTCCGTAGGATAGAAAAGCGACGCTATGGGACCTGCAAACGGAAGAAGCACGGAATATACCGCAGTCAATATCACGATGCAAAGAAAGAGGCCCGTGCGAACAGTCCGCCTGACGGCAACCGCATCGTCCGCTCCGTGATTGCGCCCACCCACGATGCTCATGCCGTCGGAAACGGCGCACATCGTGCAGTAGAAGACGTTGTTGACGGCAAACACCACGTTCGCAGACCCCGCGCCAAGTGCATCATATCGTCCAAGGACGAGCGTAAATACAGTAAACGCGACGCAGGCGGCAAACGAAGTCACTCCGTTGAAAGAGCCAGTGCGAAGAATCTTGCCCATCAGCGGAAGATCGGCCTTAAGCGCACCATCGCGCCAATGTGCGCGAACGAGCGCATCGCGGCAGACAGCCGCGCCTTGAAGCACCGTCACCGACGCGAGTGAAATGACACCCGCGATCGCGGCGCCCGCGTTGCCCATCGCAGGGATCGGACCACAGCCGCCGATAAACACGGGGTTCATGGCGATATTTACGAGAACGCCAACTATTCCGCAGGCCGAAACCCAGCCCGTGCGTCCTTGCCCGGTGAGGAGCCCGCCAAGGACGCCGTTCAGTATCATGAAAAAGCCGCCTGGAACATAGATTGCGATGTACGCCTTCTCGCCAGCCGCGACATCGGGAGCGTGCGCGGCAAAATCGACAAGCGCGAACGCGGCAAACACGAGCGCCACCAGAACCGGAATCGAGAAGATGGAAAGCCACACTCCCTGTGCAAACGCACGCACCGCATCGCGCCCCTTTCCCGCGCCGTGCAGCTGCGCGACATAGACCGACGTGTAGCCGACAGTCGCGGAGATGAGGCAGACGAACATGACGGAGACCATTGTAGCCGAAAGCGACGCCTGAAGCGGTGCACAGCCACGCTGGGAAAGGAGAAAGCGGTCCCAAATGCTGTTCGCCGCGTAGACAAGCTGCATAAGGGCAAGCGGCAGAACGACCTTAAGCGTCTCCTCGAAGCCACCTCTCACCTTGATCTCGCATTTGCCGGACATGGCGATATTATATCATTTACTGAACGGCGGAAAGGACAAGGCAGTCGATGTCGGGCAGCATGGAGTCGCCGAAGACCTTGACTTCGTTGTCGCCCTTCTTGAAGTCCACCGTTGCGGAAAGCCCCTTGAGCGGAACGCTCTTGCCGTTTACGGAAAGGCGGACCCCTTCCGAGCCCTCTCCGACGACGCGCAGCGAGAGGTCGAACTTCCCGCCCTTCGCGCTCCAAACGCGCTTCCATACAAGCGGCCCGCCCTTTCCGCCGACCTGCGCCGCGACGACGCCGCCCGAAGCGTTCGGGACCTGCTTGTAGTAGGCCGTTCCCGCGGCAACGGGGTCCGTGAGTTCCTGGTAAGTTTCCATCCACGCAGTCTCGGCTTCGTATACGCGGCGCTCGAGACGCTTCTCTGCGGCGAGACGGTAGATACGCGTGGCGTGCCCGGGAACGACGGCCTTGAGCGTCCCCTCTACTGGCGCGAGGTCCTTCATCTCGAAGAGGTCTCGCACGGCGACCTTGCCGGCAAGCTCGATGTCCTTGAGGTCGATGCTCATCTCCCGGTTCGCGTTCTCGGTGTTGAGAAACGCGACAGCGCGAGTCGTGCCCTGATACGTCTCGAGGTCCTTCACGAGTACATATGTCTCGCCGTCGCGTTTGGCGACGTACGCCTGGAGGCAAAGCGGATCCTGGTCGAGCGCGATGAGCTCGCGGTTCTTGAGAAGGTCCATCGCGTAGCTCTTCCCCTTTGAATAGCGCAGCTGCTGGAGGTCGCATCCGATGAGAAGAGGCGAAGCCATCATGCACCAGATGCCGAAGTGCGTCTTGTCCTCCTCTTTGGCAAGTCCGCGCCCGACCTCGAGCATGTCCATGTCGTTGAAGGCGCCGGGACCGGCGTAGGCCGAGAGATAGAGCGCCTGGTGGATGATGTCGTTGACGCTCGACCACCTGGGGGAGATGTCGTGGCTCATGCGCCAGGAGCTGCCGATCTCGCCGACCCAGGTGCCTGGATAGTCCCAGCGGCAGATGTTGATCCTCACGCCCGGCTTCACTGAGTCGAACGTCTTGCGGATGAGCGTGTAGCGCTCCTTCGCGTCCATGTCGACCTTCGCCGTGTTGCCACGCTTCGTGCCGCCGCAGAAGTCGATCTTGATGAAGTCGAAGCCGAGCTCCTTGAAGAAATACTCCGCGTCCTGGCGCTCGTGGTTCCAGAGGCCGACGCCTATGCCCATCTTGTCGTTGTCGAAGATGCTGCCGCAGGTGTTCTCGCCGCCGTCGGAGTAGATGCCGGCCTTGAGGCCGAGCGAATGGATGTGGTCGACGACGGGCTTGAGTCCGTTGGGGAAGCGCTTCGGATGCGTCTTGAGCCGTCCGTTCTCGTCGCGTCCGCCGAAGTAGCCGTCGTCGATGTTGATGTAGACGTAGCCGCACTTGTCGAACCCGAGCTCCTTGACAAGATCGGCGTGGTGCTTGATCGTCCCCTCGCTGATGTTGACGCGGAATGCGTTCCACGAGCTCCAGCCCATCGTCGGGGTCTCGACGGGAGCCCCCGCCTCGGACTCGACGGCAAGGAAAAGCACGATGGCCGAGAGTATGTATTTCATGTTCGTTTCCCTTACTTCACTTTACAGACGAAGATGCGTTCTGCGACTTGGACTCGCCGCCAGTCGGCTTGAAGTTGCCGAGAACGGCCACTTGGTTCTCGCCCGGCGGAATAAAGCCGTGCTCCGAGCCCTGCACCCAGCTGATGGATTTCTTGCCGGGAACGGCGTTATAGTACAGCGCAAGGCCAGACGGCGGGCAAGTGTAGTCGCCGAGTCCGGCGCGTGTGATTTCGACAGGGCACTTCGCGCGGCGAATGTGGTTCACGGCGTCGTAGTAGTCGAGCCCCTTCCCGTAGGGGATGTGCCAAGGCCCGCGCAGGCGTCCGCTCTTCCCTTCGGGCATGCCGAGGTCGCAGCCCCAGGTGATCGACGGGCGCGCGAGCGTGACGCCAAGACCAAGTCCCGCGGCCCAGCTCGTCTGGAGTCCGCCCTGGCTGCCGCCTTCGGCGATGAGCGACTTCCCGTTCCATTCGGGAAGCGACTTCACGTACTCGATCGCGCGCATCACGCGAAGCGCCATACCGTTGAAGTAGCACGTGTCAGGATCGGCGTTCTCCTTCGCGTTGAAAACATATCCCTTGCCAGAGGTGTTGATCGACTTGAAGAATCCGTCGTAGTAGCCATGGTGATGTCCGAGCTCGTAGCCGTGCGCGTTGATCTCGAGGAATATCTCGCGGTTCGCGACGCAGGGACCCGCCGCCCAGTCGGGACGCGCCTGCAGGTAGGCTCCGTAGCCCTGAAACGCGACGCGCGCGCCGCAACTCTTCTTCGCGGCACCCTCGGGGATGTAGAGGTAGCCGGTCGCAGGACGCGGCCCCGCGCACGCGATGGAGACCGCGTAGACCTTGCAGCCGCCGACAGTCGCGACTTCCTTGCGCTCGGCTGAAAGCGGCACCTCGGCGAGGCGCGCCTTCTGCTTCTTCCAGTAGGCGTCGAAGTCCTTCGGCTCCGGGTTCTCCATCGCAATCTGATCGACGGCAACGCCCGCGCCGCCGTCAAAGAACACGGACTTCTCCTTGTACCAGTTTTCGCAGCCAGGCGCGGGCTTCGAGCGCTGCACCCACCATCCACCACCGCCGACGACACGGGCCTCGAGACGGACAAAGCCTGCGCGGTCCATCTTCGTCGTGACGACGCATGTCTCGCCGACCATGAGGGGAGTCTCGCCCTCCTTCACAAGGCCGTCATCGCCCGTCCGTTTCCAGCGGACACGGTAGCGGTTGTCCTTCGGCACTTCGGTGAGGTTCTCGGTGCGAAGCGTGAACACGATTGGCTCGCCGATCTTGTACCCGACGGGGTTCGCCTTGTCGGTCGAGCCCTTGAGGTTCACGTCGTCGAACGGATTGGGCGCGGCAAAAAGCGCGAGCGGAAGCGTAATGAGCGCGGCGGAAAGTAGACTGGCAATTTTCATAGTTGAAATTATATATCAAATTCGAACACTGTGATGTCAAATTCGTCCACTAATTATTATGTATTTGAGAAAGACTAGTACAAGAACCCGAAGAGCCACAAGGGGATTCTGCATCCCCGCCCGACTTCGATGCCGTCCAATGCGAGATAGCTGTCCGGCAAGTCCTTGATCTGCTCGAACGTTTTTCTTTCCCCTCCTATTTCGAAAAGATGTCGTCCGTCGACAATGCTGTCACCGCGCGAAGGGAAGGCTGTCGTATTGCGAACCGAAAGCTGGTTGTTGAAAAACACTTCGCGGAGCGTTCCCTTGTCTGGATCGGGCGTAAGCGCGCACATCAAGTTTGTGTTGTCGCAAAAGAGCTTGCTCGGCGAACAAAGGCGCTTCAAGGCATCGGCGTCTTCCGCCAACATTCCGACTAATCCTGCCCGGCGGAGTGCATGCAAGACCTTGAGCCCCTGCTTGCGATCCATTTCAAGGCCCTGGCACAACTTGGAATTGTTCGGCGTCTGAGGGGTTGATTCTGCAAGTATCGTCAGCATCCTCCTCGCTTTGCGAATGGTTTCCGGCGTGACGTCCTCGACCTTGGGCAAATCGACATCCAGAACCTGGTTCACCACCTGAAGAAGTTTTCGATGGAAATGCCGAAGGTCCTCGCGATAGAACGGATAGTAACCATGCTCAAGATACTGTTCGAACTTTGGCACGACTTTTACAGTTGAGACAACCGCCTCTGCAATGGACACATGATTTTTCAGGATGTCGCCCAGTTTCTGAACTGGGAATCTACCACACCCCTCAAACTCCAGAAATTCCCTGAAGGACATTCCGGCAAGTGAATATTCCATCTGGCGGCGCGAAAGATCCGCTTTCCCTTGCGCGAGGCGCAGAATCGAAGATCCCGTATAGGCAATCTTCAAGGTCTTGAAATTGTCATACAAGGTCTTGATCAGATTCTGCCAATCTGCGAGATAGTGTATTTCGTCGATGTAGATGCTTTCACCGCCGTGTCTTACATGATGCTGGGCTAGTTCGTATAACTCCTGAGCGTTCAGCCACACGTTGTCAACGGAAACATAGAGTGCTGTATCCGATTCATTTCGATTCTCTCTCAAATGCTGAAGAAGCATCGTCGTCTTTCCAACTCCGCGAGGGCCGTCAAGGGCGACCACCCTTGAATCCCAATCAATCTCATCAAAAAGATAGCGATGAAACGACGTTTCGGTCTCGCGAATGCGATCAGCGGACATGTCATAAATCATTTGAACGCTCTCTTCAGTCATGGCATTGCTCTCCAGTGTGTAGTTTACAAACCACGTAATTTCGCAATTATCGTGGTTTTAAAACAACGATATTGTATCATATCACGCACAAGGGCGCAAGAGCACGTCTCAGGAGAAAAACGCGGCGGCGCTGGACAAAGGCCAACGCCGCCGCACCAACACAGGGAGATAATAAGGGGGACTCCCGGTGCGCAAATCGCCGTTATCTGACTATGATGACAGTGCCAGCATTGCCCTTCTTCTCCACCTTTACGCCGTAGGTGCCGTCGGGGAGCGCTACGTTGTAAGAAACCTTGTAACCTTGAATGCCCCTGCCGTTTGCACCGGCGTTGGCGAAGTACCCGGTCGTCTCCTTGCCTGTCTTGAGGACAATCCATGGGCCATTGCCGCTCTTGACACGTCCCGCTTCCTCCAGCACGAGGTCGCCCGCGAGCGTGACGTCGAGGAAGGTGCCCGCCGACTGCGTCTGGGACGCGTCGAGCCACGAGCACGTGCCGTCGGGGCGAAGCGTGACCTTGAGCTTGGCCCCGTCGCGGAACTCGAGCGCTCTCAGTTTCGGGAGATCGCCCTGCGGGGTCACGTACGGAATCGAGAAGCAACCGCGACGCCCGCCGTCGTAGTCGATGCAGCCCGGCTTGACGATACCGCCGTGGCCGACGACGACACGGCCCGCCAGCGAGTTCGTGCTGTAATATTCCTGGTCTTCGGCCGACGCCAAGTCGCCGAGCCAGAGACCGCAGTTCCACTTGTCCTGGTAGTTGATCGAGCCAACGCCGGACAGTCCGCGGAAGAGGGACTTCCGGCCGTGATCGCCGCTGCGGCGGATTTGGCCGCCGCGCATTTCGACGACCGCGTTGGTTCCGCGCATGCTGTCTGAAATCGAATAGTTCTGATTCGGCGGGGCCGCGAAGGTTCCGACGAAGGTGGCGTAGGTGGCGTACCTGTTCCACCCCATCTGCTGGGCGTTGTGCGCGAGCATGCCCGCCTCGGGGTCGCTATTTCCATCCGCGGCGAAATCGACCGTGTTGCGGGCGATGTCGTTGTTCGTGCCGTCGCCGAGGGCGTCGGGGCGGCAGAGCTTGACGACGCCGTTCTGGATGAGCTTGTTCCACATGCCGTCGTCGCCTTCGCGGAAGACGCCGGAGCGGACTGTGACCGTGTGACCGCCGAGGTCGATGTTCCCGCCCTGGAAGAGGAATGCGTTGACTGTGACGTCTTCCGTGAGCGTGAAGTCGTTGGTGATGCAGACGTTGTCGGTCTCAGTCGCGCCGGCGAACGTGTCGAGCATCGTCGACTGCGGAATCTTCCGCACTTCGCCGTCCACAATCGTGCAGGCGCCCTTGCCATGCAGGGTGTCGGTGTCGTTGAGCATGAAGTTCGGGCAGACGGGGATCTTCGACGTGGCGTCCGCGAGCGAAGCGTCGCCGCCGACGAGTTCGATGCCCGAGGCGTCGTCGAAGGCGACGAGCGGACGGTCCCCGTTGTTGGCCGATTCGCGGATGCTGACGACCGGAACGCCGGAGCCGGGGACCGCCTCGAAGGAGGCGAACCGGATGCCATACGACGTGTACTGGCTGAAGCTGATGCGGTTCGGCCCGCCGACGAGCTTCAGCTTGCCGTAGGTCCGCTGCGAACTGGACGAATTGCCGCCGTAGAAGGTGCCGCCGTTCACGAGGACGATGTCCGTGGCCGCGCTCGACGCCGCCTCCGCCCAGCCCATGTTCTCGATCACGAGCTGCTTGAGTGCTGCGAGGTCGGAGATCTGATTCTCGAACTTGACCGAATCGAGGACGAGCGTGCCGCCGCCGGTCCCGGACATTGTGACGGAACCCGTGAGCTTGCGGGTGGTCATCGTCTTGTCGGAGCGGAACGCGTGCGTGCCGACGGAAGAGACCGTCAGCCCCGCGACCGTGACGTTGGCCGCAAGCGCAACGTCGCTGTCCGCGTTGCCGAAGACGACCGAGGAGGCCGCGCTCGGGACGCCCGCCGCGCCCGAGTCGGACGTGGTCCACATCGCGGGATCGGCCCAGTCGCCCTTGCCGCCCTTCCAGGTGTAGGTCGAGGTGTCGGCGAGCGACTGCGAGGTCGTCGTCGTTTCGCGGACCCATACGATGTCGTTGTAGGTCGTCGTCGCGCGGATCGCGACATAGTAGGTGCCGATTGGCTCAGTGACGGGATCGAAGGCGACCTCCATGTTCGCGGGCGCGGCGGAGAGGTTCACCGTCTGGACGGACGAAAGATTGTCCACCGAGGTGCCGACGAGAAGCTCGACCTTTGTCGTGCCGACACCCCAGTCGGTTATCGTGCCCGTCACGGTCATCTGGCAGTTTTGCGCCGAGATGTCAATCTCATCGGAGAACCGCGTCGAGGCCTCGACGACGAAGGAGTTCGTCGCCGACCACGCCGTTTCGGGCGTCGGGGCGTTGTTGACGGCCTTGTAGGCGTAGTAGTAGGTCGCAGCGGGCGTGAGGCCCGTCAGCGTGTTGGAGAGGTCCGCCTTGTCGTTGTAGGATGCCGGACCGACGGAGAAGCCGCCCTCGACGTTCGCCGACGTGCCGTAGTAGAGCGTGACGTCGGCGGACGTGGCGCCGGTGCCGAGGTTGGCAAGGCGCCCCGTGATCGTCGCCGTCGTGCCGGAGAGCGTCGCGCCGTTCGAGCGGATCGCGAGCGGCTGCACGCCACCCACGGCCGTGACGTCGTCCATCGTGACGAACGAGGCGGACGCCATCGTGTCGTAGCAGGCCTTGACCCAGTCGGCCGACTCCGCGTCGCGGTGGATGCGGATTTCGTCGAGCGAGCCGTTCCAGAAGTTGCCGGTCCCGTTGAGAGAGCCGATCCAAAGCTTTTCCGTTGGCGTAACGACATTGTTGAGCGTTTTGCTATACGCCAGGGCGCCGTTGACATAGAGCTGCGCATTCCCATCCGCATTGTAGACGACAGACAGATAAACGTTGCCGGAACCGGGACCGACGCCGCTCGCCGTGTACTGGTACTGGCTCTGGCCGGGCGAACCGACGGTGATTTGATCGCGGGCATTCTGAATCGTCAGTTCCCATCCGGCAGGTTGCGTCCAATTGGACATGCAGGAGAGCATGCGGTTGCAGTTGGCGGAGGATCCGTCAAACTTCGACCAAGTGGAGAGGGTGAGCGTGCCGCCCGTACCGAGCGTTGTCCACTTGGCATCCACATTGTATCCGAGCGTCGTATTGCCGGTCGTCTTGAAGCACGTGCCGACGCCGAAGGTCGTGGCGGTATAGGTCGGGTTTCCGCTTGAACCCGAATCAGTCAGGCCGTTCGCCGACTCCTTGGCGCTGCCGGAGAAGTGCCACACGGCGTTGTAGTTCGCGTTCGTCCACACGTCGGCGGACGTGACGGAGGAAAGCGACGCGGGGTCGGCGGCGCCGTAGTACATCGTAAGCTCCGTCGCCGTGCCGGAAAGTTTCGAAACGCAAACCCAGACGAGCGACGTGCCGGTCCGATCCCAGGTGTCGATTTCGTGCGGAATCATAATGCCGTTCACGTCGGTGAACCGGATGTCCGATCCGTCCGCCGCGCAGTCCTCGTAATTGAAGCCGACGGGCGAGTTTGCCGCGAGACGCACGAGGACGGGGAAGTTCGCGAGGGTCGTCGAGCCGGCGTACCCGCCGACTGTCGCCGTGCTCTTGTAGGCGAAGGGGCTGGTGTCCATGCGGGTGTCCGCGCCCGTCGCCACCTCGACGACCTCGGACCGCGCCTCGTTGTCGAAATTGTCGACCGCCTTGACCTGGAGATAGTACGTGGTGGAGAAGCCAAGCCCCGACAATGTCCGGGTCAGGGATCCCGGCGCCGTTATCGACCCAAGGGAGAACTCCGATGTCAGCGCGTCGGCGGACGTTCCGTAGAGCAGGGCCAACGACACCGAGGAGGCGCCCGCTTCAAACGCTGTGAGGCGCGTTTTGACTTCAATCGAATTGAGCGTGGGCTCGGCCGAGAGAATCTGCGGCGTGTAGCTCGTGACGGCGGGCTCGACATCTCCCGCGACGACGAATGAGGCGTCCGTCATCGTCTTGTAGCTCGCCGCGACGAAGTCGGCGGACTCGGCGACCGCGTGGATGCGGGATTCGTCGCAATAGCCCTTGTACCGTTTGGCGTTGGCGTAGCCCCAGGCAAAGGCGCTCATCACCGGCAGCGGCGTCGCGACCATGCCCTCGTAGGCGCCGTTGGCATAGACTTTGGTGACGGCGCCGTCGCACACGAACGTAAAGTAGCACCACTTGTCGTTGGAATCGTTCGCCAACGCGAGAGACTTGGTTCCTCCCACGCCGGCTGCAACATCAGCCAACGGTCTGTTGCAAACAAAAAGCTTTTCGGCGTTTACATGGATGAAATAGAGACCCGTGCCGTTATTGTCGCCAAAAACAGGACGCGAGCCATCCGTGGTGTAGGCCCAGGTCGAGAACGTGATGGGATCGCCCTTGCCCCACGCCGCGTCGCCAAGGGTGAAGCGAAAGCCCGTGCTGCTGCCGTTGGAGGAATCGGCCCCGTCGCCAACTTTGCCCTTGGCTGTTCCAAGGGTCGTGTAGGTCGTGGTAATCCCGGTGTTGATGCCCGTGGAATCATGGCAGCCGGCCGCGTCCATGGTGCTCTGATAGTGCATCACGTTCTTGTAGCAGGCATTCGTCCAAACTGCTGCCGAGTCGTTGGCTGCGAGCGTCGCGGAGGTGTCGAAATAGAGGTAGATCGTCGTGCCCGTTCCTTCGACATACGGCACGGTCACCCACGCATTCTTGCCGCTCGTCGCGTCCCAGGTGTCGATCTCGAACGGGAGGTTGTTACCTAAAGCGTCGGCAAAACGGAAGTTGCTGCCGTCGGAGGCGAGCGCAGAAATGTCGAAGCCCGAAACCGAGATGGAGCCGAGTCGGATCAGCACCGGCAGGTTCTCGATCGCGTCGGAGCCGTCGTAGCCGGAGATCGTGAGCGGGATTCGCGAGGCGAACTGGGTCGCGTCGAGCGGCGTGCCCGTCGTGCCATTGGTAAAGGTCGGAGCTGTGGTGGCGTTCGCCTCGACCGGCGCGGCGGCAACGAAGTTGGCATTGGTCATCGTGTCGCAGCACGCCTGGATCCAGTCGGGCGTGTCGGCGACATTCCTAAGACGCGCCTCGTCGATGGAGCCCTTCCAGCGGTTCGAGCCGTTGGAGCCCCAGTAGAGGGCCGCGGACGCGGCCGCTATTGAGCATGATTTCGATTCGGCAAGTGTGCCGTTGATGAAAAGAGAAAGGTCGGAACCATCAAGCACAACGGTGTAGAGATGCCAACCACTCGCCGAAGGAATCGCTCCCTCCACCGTTGTCCCTCCAACATTCGCCCTAAAGGTCAAAGTTGAGACGTTTGCTTCGCCATAAGCCCCGGTTGTTCCAAACAGATGGCGTGACGTACCATCCACCCCGCACTTCCCCCACGCGGAGAAGGTGACCGTTCCGCCCGCTGCCCACATCCAACTGCTGTCCGTTTCGACCTTCAGGCCGTTCGCGCCGCCGGAGCCGGTCGCCAGGGAGCTACCGAGGACGCCGGATGCATCGACGGTGTTGCCCCCCTGCTTGGTCACGGTGAGATCGTTCGCGGAGGAATCGATGTCCATGTATCCGCTCGCGTCGGAGAAGTGGTGGACGTTCTGGTAGCCGGCGAGGCTCCAGACGCCGGTCGAATCGACGGGCGGGAGCTTTCCGGTGATCGCGCCGTAGTACATCGTGATCGTCGTGGCCTGTCCGGAGAGGGACGGGACGCTCACCCAGACGTGCGACTCGCCCGAGGAATCCCACTTCTCGATCTCGAAAGGAAGGGAGTTGCCGTTCGCGTCGGCGAAGCGGACGTCGCCGTTCGTCACGTCCGCGTAGGCGAACCCGCTCGGGCTGCCGGCTGAGAGCCGCACGAGGACGGGGAAGTTCGCGAGTGTCGTCGATCCGGAATAGCCCGAGATCGTCAGCACGCTCTTCTTCGCGAAGAGCGTCGTGTCAAGCGCCGTCGCAAAGGCGGATGAGGACGAGAGAACGAGCGCCGCGAGGGCGCAGAGCGAGGATTTCATGATTGTCTTCATGGCTGTATTCATGAGTGTTTTCATGATGATATACCAGGTGGATATACCAGGTGTAGTTTTTCCCTTCACCACGCATTGTATCAAATTCCAGCATTTTCGCTTTTGATTTCGTCCACAAATTATTGTCATTTTGCAGACAAATGGCGTAGCACTTGCGCCACGTTTTATGCTCATTCCAGCGGCGCGCCCACCACGATTGGCGCGGACGAGGCGACGACGATCAGGAACTGCGAAGGCGCGTCGCCAACGTCCAATTCGAATTGGATCGGCTCGCCCGTGCCGGGCAGAGACTCCTTTGCCGTAAACGTCTTGCGGTCGAGCGTGGCGCTCGTGAACGCAGTGTAGTAAACGCCGCTCACCGTCTCGGCAACAGACGCCGAGAGGACACCGTTTTCGAGAACGAGCGCTGGCACGGTCTTTCCTCCCGACGTATAGCCCGCGATGCACGGGAGCTTGCCGCCCAGTAATTCTTCCAGCGTCGGCGCAACAGTTCCGAAGCTCTCGCAGAACTCGCCAAAAAACGCCGCAATCTCCGAATCGCCAAAGAAGACTATTTCACGTATGTCGCCACCCGACGTCATCTCAAACCACTCGACGCC